>NZ_BMBX01000002.1:0-463290 GCF_014634905.1 Sporomusa sp. GT1
AGGTAGATAGGCCAGATGTGGAAGTGGAGCAATCCATGCAGCTGACTGGTACTAATAGGCCGAGGACTTGACTTAAACACCTCGTTTGCACAAGTGCAAACATTGAATAGAACTAATTGCGAACTGCTTTTCTTCTGTGAAGTTTTCAGGGAATGTGAAAAAGCCTGTACCTGTATAAGGTATGGGCTTTTTTTGTTGTATAAGGAAGTTCCGCGCTCCGCTTGGAACTAAGCGATTCACACAAGTTCTAGCGTTGCTCTGCCCCTAATAACTTGGTTCACTGCTTATGTAACACAACACTGGTTAACAGAATAGAATAAAGCAGGAGGTGGGCAGGTGGACGAAAAAGTGTTAGACGAATTAAAGGAGAGCATCAAGAAGGAAATTAAAGAAGAGCTTAAAGCAGAGATCAAAGAAGAGGTTTCCAGGATAAAAAAAGAACTCAAGGATGAAATCACAAATGTCGGATCAAAAATTGATGATAAAGTTGAGGAGGCGGCTGCTAAATATCAGGTTCCCAAATGGGTGGTCTGGCTATCAGGGGCTGTGGCCATAGGATTGGTGATCAAGCTCATAGTATAGGCGACTTTCTGTCGCCTACATAATAACGCTTGTTATATGGCGTACTATTAGACTAAGGCAAGGAGTGATGGGAGTGAGTGTGGAATTGAACGAGGGTAAAACAGCAGCGGCAAGGCTTACCGATACTTGGAAGCAAAAGTATTTACCGTTACTAATTATTTTCTTGCTAGGTGCCGGCCTTGGTGCCTGGGCTATGCACTCCTGGTATGTCTCCGGGCTGCGGGAGGCTCTGGCCAGCACCAAAGAACGCCTGAATTATACCGAACAACTTCTATATACCGAAAAACAAAAACCACCGGTAGTAAAAACTGAGACCAAAACAGTAACAGAATTGGCTTATGTACCAAAAGAAACTATTATATATAAGGACGCCGGAACAGGTCAGGAAATTACCTCACTGGAAAAGACTGATATTGATATGCAGGTACAAGCCCCCATCGTTTATATGAAATATAATGGACAAAACGTTGAACTGCAGGGAATTTCCGGTGAAACGAGCAAGTTTGAGAAGGGCAAGCTAATTGGTGAAATCAGTACGGCGGCTACCGTTGATGTAACAGACCTGGTTAATAAAGAGGTTGCGCTGCAGCGGGAAAGTGATAAACAAATTGTAGCAGCCAAGTTAAACGAAATTGCCGCAAGAAAATACCGTCCGCAGGTTGATTTGATTGGCGGTGCAGGTACGTTTGGGGCTGGGGTGCGTGTTAACCGGGTTGGTGCTGATTATTTAAAAATGTCTGACGACGAAAAGATTTTGTTGCGATATACAATCTGGAAATAGTTTTTAGCCACTGTCACCTGTTAAGGACCTAAGCAGGAAAATGTTTTTGTCAAGAGAATAAAGATATAGATTTTGAAGAAACAGGGGGGACAGTGATGGCATTGGACATTGGTAAAGAGTTTATGGAGAAAACTAAATACAAACATTTATCACCATCCGACCAGGAGCAAGGGCTGCCGCATCCGCCGGTAGAACTGGAGTTGGAGACTGCTGTTAGTATTATTGATTTGCCTGATCCCAGAAAGTATAAGGCCGATATAGCGCTTACTCAGGCCATTGTTCAGCGCGTTAGTGTGCGCAGATATGCTGCTACACCTGTCTCCTTATCCGAGCTTTCGTATTTGCTTTGGTGCACTCAGGGGGTAAAGTCGGTTGAACCGCATTTAGTCACCCTGCGGACAGTGCCGTCTGCAGGTGCCAGGCATGCCTTTGAAACCTATCTATTGGTAAATAACGTGGCAGGACTGGCACCTGGCTTGTACAAGTTTTTGGCAGTCGATCATCAGTTGGCCAAGCTTGCGTTTCCGGAGAATATTAGTACTGTCATTACCGATGCCTGCCTTAGGCAGCGGTTTGTTAAGACTAGCGCAGTCACTTTTATTTGGACGGCGGCTGCCTACCGGATGACTTACCGCTATGGGCAACGGGGATATCGCTATTTGCATCTTGATGCCGGACATGTCTGCCAAAACCTGTATTTGGCGGCAGAAACAACCGACTGCGGCGTGTGCGCGATTGCCGCTTTTGATGATGATCAGTTAAATCAGGCCCTCGGTCTTGACGGTGAAGCACAATTTGCCGTGTATGTGGCTGCTCTTGGCAAAAAGCCGTAATCATGCCGCTTAATGTCCCAAGAACTGCCGATAAGTATGTGGCAAAGCAAGCGGGAAAGAGGGGGACAGTGTGAAAGCATATCAAAATAAAGACACTAATCATTGTCAACTGGGCAAAGAAACTTTGTTAAAGATTTTAGATCATTCGCATGATGCGATTTTTGCTACAGACGGTAACGGGGTAACCATTTATGCCAATAGAGCCTGTGAGAAATATTACGGAATCAAACCAAGTGATGTAATTGGCAAAGATTCATGGCAATTTATGGAGAATGTTGGCTGCTATCCGCCTACTGCCCCGATTACCCTGCGTAGTACCAGGCAGAATACTTTGGAACAAACAACCCGGACCGGAGCAAAAATGCTGGTAACCAATACTCCTATCTATGATGCAGGCGGGAACATTGAGTTATTGGTGCAAAATTGCCGGGATGTGCGGGAGCTGGAAGATACTAAACGGGATTTAGAGCAAACCAAGGAATTACTGGCGCGCATGCAAGATGAGGTTGTAGTATTAAGAAAGAAAGAACTGCAAAATGTTAAGCTTGTAGCTAACAGCAGCCAGATGAAAGATTTGATGCAATTGGTGGAAAGAGTGGCACCTGTGGATATTAATATCTTAATTCTGGGAGAGACAGGGACAGGCAAGAGTGCGCTGGCCAAGAATATCCACAGAATTAGTTCGCGGAAAGACGGGCCGTTTATCAGTATTAATTGTGCCGCCATTCCCGAAGAACTGATTGAGTCAGAACTGTTTGGCTATATGGGAGGGGCTTTTACCGGTGCTTTGCAAAAAGGCAAGAAGGGGCTCCTGGAGCTGGCCGACGGGGGGACCTTGTTTTTAGATGAAATAGCGGAATTGCCGCTGCGCCTGCAGGGAAAGATTTTAGAGTTTATTCAGGAACGGCGTTTTATCCCTGTCGGCGGCCATCAGGTGAGAACGGCCGATTGCCGGATTATTTCGGCCACCAACAGAAACATCACAGAGATGATAGAAAACGGCACTTTTCGTGAAGATTTATATTACCGCCTTAATGTTATTGAAATGGAATTAAGACCGCTGCGAGAGCGTCGTGAGGATACTTTGGCGCTGATTTATTATTTTTTAAATCAGTTTAATAAAAAGTACAAAAAGGAACACCGTATATCGCCTGAGTGCCGGGATATATTGCTGGATTATGCGTGGCCGGGCAATATCCGGGAGCTTGAGAACATGATGGAACGGCTGGTCGTGGTTGTGGAGGATTCGGTCATTCATGTTGGACATTTGCCCAAGGTTTTCTCGGAGGCATTTTCCAAAAAGATAAAGCTTATTGAAGAAAATGAGGTGCGGCTAAGCCAGTTGGATAGGGCGGTGGCCCAACTGGAACGTAATATGGTTGTGGAGGCATTTCGAAAATACGGCAGCTCCCGTAAGGTTGCGCACGCATTGAAGATAAGTCAGAGCAGGGCCCACCGGCTGATTGAAAAATATTGCAATAACGGTGATGCGATTGCGGACAGCCAGGAGCGCAGCGACTAAAAGTGAAGCGCAATTGAATCAGTATTGTTTCGAATATGAATCACAATAACCGCTCAAAACCTTAATATGGAAATAATTTACTGTGATTTATCTAAAATTTCCAAAAAGTAAAACAAATAAAATGCCAGAGAGGCTCTGCCTTTCTGGCATTTTATTTGTTTTATGAAAGCAATATTTCAAACATGCATTAAATGTGGCATGAGAAATGCATTATCTTGTTGGCAGGGAGAAGTTTTTAAATATTATCTAATAGGATGGAGGCAAGTACAATGAGTGATTTCAAAAAAGTAGCAGCAGCAGTATTTGAGGGTGATCCTGAAAGTGTGCAAAGTCTTACCCAGCAATTAATTGACAGTGGTGCAGCTCCTCTGGATATTGTCAATAACGGCCTGTTGGCAGGCATGGATATTGTGGCGCCCAAGTTTAAAGCCGGTGAAATGTTTATTCCTGAGGTTATGATGTCAGCTAAAGCGTTGGCAGAGGGCATGAAATTAGTAAAACCCCTGCTTTCGACAGATGATTCAGCAGGGGTGGCTACTTTTTTGATGGGTACGGTAAAAGGCGATTTACATGATATTGGCAAGAACCTGGTTGTCATGATTTTGGAAAGCGGCGGCTTTAATGTCGTCGATCTGGGGATTGATGTGTCGCCGGAGAAGTTCGTGGATGCCATCAAAGAGCATAGGCCTAAGATTGTGGGGATGTGCGCCTTGTTAACCACAACTATGATGGCGATGAAAGAAACCATTGAGCTAATTACAGAAGCCGGATTGCGTGATAATGTCAAGATTCTGGTTGGCGGTGCTCCTCTATATCCTGAGTTCGCTGAAAAGATTGGAGCTGACGGCTATTGCGTGGATGCCGTGGCTTGTAAGGAAATGGCGGCTGCCATGGTGGCAAATTAGCAGACTGGAGGAATGGCGTTGGTAATTGTAGGCGAATTAATTAATACCAGCCGCAAGGCTATTAGTGAAGCGGTAGATAACAAAAATGCTCAGGTTATCCAGCAGGTGGCGCTGGAACAGGTCGAAGCCGGCGCAACTTATATTGATGTTAACTGCGGCAACAAGGTTTTTGATGAGGTTGAGAATATGCGGTGGCTGGTAAATACCGTTCAGGAAGCCGTCAAAGTTCCTTTATGCATTGACAGCCCCAATCCGCTGGCGTTAGCAGCCGGTCTGGAGCTGGTAAAGTACGGAACACCGATGATCAACTCAATAACTGATGAAAGCTCCCGGTTTGAAGCCATAATACCGCTGGTACAAAAATACAAGGCAAAAATTGTGGCATTATGCATGGATGACACAGGCATGCCTGATACAGCAGCCGACCGTATACGGGTAGTAAAAAGCCTGCATGCAAAACTGACCGCCGCCGGGGTCAAGGATGATGACATCTACTTTGACCCCTTGGTTAAGCCGGTTAGCAGTGTGGGGACAGCCGGCGTGGAAGTGCTGGAAACCATAAAGCTGATCAAGGAGCAATATCCGCAAGTTCATTTTATGTGTGGCTTAAGCAATGTATCCTATGGGCTGCCAAACCGGAAATATTTAAACAGCTTGTTTGTAGCGCTAACCATGGCTGTGGGTATGGACGGCTATATTTTGAATCCGACAGATAAAAGCATGATGGGACTCATTTATGCCGCCAAAACCCTGTTAGGGCAGGATGAATACTGCATGGGCTACATTAAAGCCCATCGCAAGGGATTTTATTAAAGGCTGAGCTATTAAAGACTGAGGAGGAAATAACAATGCAAACCATGGAGTATTTAAAAACTAAACCGATTGCGGTACTCGGTGCCGGGGCGGTAGGCAAGGCGATTGCCGGTGATTGTGCTTTGGGGGGAGCTAAGGTCCGGCTATGCGATCTGCCGCCATTTGCCGAAAAAACATTATTCGGCGTCGAAAAAACAGGAATTAAATTTTTTGGTGATCAGTTGAATCTGTACGGTTTTGAACGGCACGGCCAGGCCCGGATGGACAAGGTTACCACCGATGTGGCCGAAGCGGTAAAAGGGGCAGGCTTAGTGGTTGTGGCAACACCTTGCGCCGGTCATAAGCCGTTTTTTGAGAAACTGATTCCGGCGTTGGAAGACGGCATGGTCATTCATATCTTTCCCGATAACTATGGCTCCCTGATTTTAAGAAAGATGATGCGGGAAGCCGGCTGCACGAAACAAGTGATCATCGGCGGCTGGTCCAGTTCAACCTATGGCAGCCGGGTGGAAATAAAGGGCGGCGTAATTTTACCGCAGATTCGTGTATATTACCGGGCTATCACCTTGCGCGGGGCTGCCATGCCGGCTTGTGACACCGACGCTTTCCTCGAAAGCGCAAAATATCTGCCGTCAATGGATGCGGTGACCCATGGACAAGGCGCTGTTGCCGGCGATACGGTCATGGATACCGGCTTTAGCAATGTTAATCCGGTGCTGCATTGTCCTGGCGCTATTTTAGGTGTGGGCGTTATGGAAAACTTTGGAGTAATTTTCGGTGAAGATAAATACAAATTCAGCATTTACTCCCATGCCTACTGCCCGTCCATTTCCGAAGTGCAATATGCCTTCTACAAAGAAGAATGCGACTTGGCCGAAGCTATGGGGGTTGGTATTCAACCCTATCGCAAAGAACAGTTCTTTTCCCGGGAAAATGTGCTGGGAGCCGAATATATGGGAGAAGATTATGTGATTCCGTTTGACCGGCAGGACCCGATTCAATTTGGCACCGGCCCGTTCACCATGGAAAATCGATATATTACCGAAGATATTCCGGTAGGCTGCCATGTGTATCATGAGCTGGGTAAAAAATTCGGCGTAAAGACACCGGTTATTGATTCCATGATTAATCTGGCTTCGGCAATTCTGCAAAGAGATTTCTATCAACTGGGTTATACCCTGGATTATCTGGGTATCGGCCATATGAACAAAGAAGAAATGAACGCTTACCTGCGTGAGGGTGTGTACCACGCAAAATAGCAGGCCATGCTTTGTTAGCAGGAAGAAAGGGGATGTGAGCAACCAGATGGCTGCACCAATTAGACGGAATATTGAATTTTCTGTGCTGAATCAGGAGAAGATTGATAAGATTCATGAAAAAAGCATCTACTTAATGGAAAAAGTGGGGATGAAAATAACCGGGGAACGCGCCATAACGCTGTTGTTGGACAATGGCGCGCATTTAGGAGCGGACGGCCGTATCCGTATCCCGCAGGACATGGTTGCCCGGGCAATTAAGAGCGCTCCCAAAGAAATAACCTTATATACGCGTGATGGGGCGCCGGCTATGGTGATCAACAGTGAAAACCAGGTATATTTCGGCACCCATTCCGATCAGCTGGAGCTTGTGGACCCTGTTACCAATACCGTACGTCAATTTCTCAAACAAGACATTAAAACCATGTGTAAGGTTGCCGACTATCTGCCCAATATCTTTTTTGTCCTCTCGGTGGGCATGACAGCAGATGTTGACCCGAAGGTTCAGAGTCAAAGCACCTTTATTGAAACCGTGAAAAACTTCAGTAAAACCATTAACTTTTCCACAAATGATATCCAGGCCTTGCAGGAGATTATTGATATTGCCGCCGATGTTGCCGGCGGCCTGGACAAATTGCAGGAAAAACCGTTTATCTTCAATTACTGCGAACCCATACCGCCATTGACCCATCCGCTGGAAAGCACTGAAAAAATATACATCAGCGCAAAAAACCGCATACCCTTTGTGTATATGCCTTATTGCATGATGGGAGGGACATCCCCGATGAGCAAGGCGGCGACTTTGGCACAATGCAATGCCGAAGCCCTGACCGGATTAGTCATCTCGCAACTGGTTAGTGAAGGCGCTCCCTTTATTTATGGTGCCATGCCGTCTGTTTTTGATATGCGAACAAGTATCGGCAGTTATGCGGCGCCGGAGTTCCATCTGAATATTGCCGCCATGGCCGATTTGGTAGCCTATTACGGCTTGCCTTTCTACGGCACGGCAGGCTGCTCTGATGCCAAAGTCATTGATGAGCAGGCAGTAGCGGAAGCCACTTTTGAAATCTTTTCCACCATGTTAAGCAAGGCCAATATCATTCATGATGTGGGGGTAATGGATCATTGCAAGAGTGTTTCCCCGGAATTAGTGGTTTTGGCCAATGAAATCATCGAAGGCTTAAAGCATTATACCGCCGGTATCGATGTGGCGGAAGAAGAGTTCGCCCTTGACGTTATTGAAAAGGTAGGCCCGGGCGGGCATTATCTGACAGAAGTGCATACCAATAAAAATTTCCGCAAAATATGGTATCCCAGCCTGTTCAGCCGGAAGATGAATAATGAAGACTTCTCGGAAGTAAGCGGCAAGATTAAGGCTAAAATTGCAGACATTCTGGAAAATCACCAGGTTCCCCAGCTCGATGCCGCTGTATTGGCAAAACTGGAAAAATGGGAACAAAAGCTCGGTTTGTAAGTTTTTACTCCATGATTGTCCTGTGCTAAAACTCCCATCTGCTACAGGTGGGAGTTACACAGGCACAGGCAAGTTCCTAAGTCCCCGGGTTAGGGTGGCTAACCTGCGGCAGGGGTACAAACACCTGCCGTTAGGGGAGGCTTACCTTTGCAGGATAATGGACAATTGTTAAGAAGTTAAGTAAAGGAGGTAGTCGGTAATGATCTTCTGGCAAAATCGTGATAGTAGGATTAATTATATTAAAGTCCGCAAAAACCATGTTTGCTATGGCATGGGTTTGGGGATTATCGTGCTCAATGACGCATATCCCGGTTTTCCCGGCGATGTGCGCAATGCCAGCGCTTTTCCGTATCCGATACAGTATGAGATTGCCGAAGGGGTAACCAATAAGACCCTAGTGTATGATAAGAATCCGAATCAATGCCGGGATGCGGTAATTGCTGCCGCCAGCAAACTGGAACAGATGGGCTGCAGGGCCATCGCCGCAGAGTGTGGTTATTTTGCCTTTTTCCAAAAAGCTGTGGCTGCCGTTGTGGATGTACCGGTATTTATGTCAAGTTTATTACAAGTGCCTTTTATTCAGCAGGTTATCGGCCCCCAGAAATTTGTCGGCATAATCTGCGCCCAAAAACAGTTTTTAAGTGAAGAGCATCTGAAAAATGTCGGCATTACGCCGGGAAGCAACTATATAATAGCCGGAGCTCAGGATGAATATGGCTGCACAGAGTTTGATAACCTGTGGAATCCGCTCAAACGGCCTGAATATCCGGAAGCCTATTATGATAAAACCGAACAGCAGATGGTTAACGCAGCCAGAGCCTTTGTTGCGGCAAATCCCCGGATTGGTGCAATTATGCTGGAATGCACAGGTATGCAGCCTTTTGCCCGGGCGATTCAAGGTGCAGTCGATTTGCCGGTATTTAGCTGGGGAACACTTTTGGATTATGCGTTTTCGGTAGTGGCCCACCGCGATTATTATGGACATGTCTGATATGTTCGTATGAATTGTTGAAACATGTGGGTCGACACAGTCAGAGGCAGTGGCTCTAAACTGAAAAATAGTCAGAATATAACAACAATAACTTATGGTCGCTGCTATTGCCTTCAAGAAAAGTAAGTGTATTATGCGAGGAGGTTATGTAATGGATACAAGTAAGGTGATAAAGTTTGATGATGTTCCCTTAAGTAAATTCCATGTAAAAATGACAGGCATTACCTTTGCAGCCCATTTTACCGATGGTTTCTCTCTCGGGGTTATTGGTATCGCGCTTACGGTTATTACGCCTCAAATGGGACTGTCCCCATTTTGGCAGGGACTTATTGGCAGTTCGGCTTTGCTTGGCTTGTTTTTAGGAAGCCTGATTCTGGGATGGGTTTCGGATTATTACGGACGCAAGAAAATCTTTATGTTCAATTTTGTGCTGATTGCTATTGCCACCGCGCTGCAGTTTTTTGTGCAAACCCCGGAGCAGTTGTTTATTTTGAGGATTATCATTGGCATTGGGCTTGGCGGAGACTATAGTGTCGGCCATACGATGTTAGCCGAATTTTTACCGCGTAAGCATCGCGGCGCGATATTGGGTTCGTTTAGTGTTATTTGGACCTTTGGCTATGTACTGGCAAGCTTTGTCGGGATGTTCCTGCATAGTACGCTGGGAGACTCGTGGCGCTGGCTGTTGGTATCGGCATTTCCGCTGGCGCTGTTTGTCCTCATTTACCGGATGGGAAGCCCTGAATCACCCCGGTGGTTATTACGGCAGGGACGTACCGAAGAAGCCATGGCAGTCGTTAAGAAATATCTGGGAGATAATGTTGTCCTTGATGACGAAAAGACAGAACAACAAATGGGTACATTCAGTGACTTGTTCAGCAAAAAACTAATTACCCGCACACTATTTAATTGTATCTTTTTCATGTGCCTGGTTATTCCTTACTTCGCTATTTACACCTTTCTGCCTGATATTCTAAAAATAATGGGCTTAGCTGAAAATTTCACCACCAACATGCTGCTAAACGCTTTGCTGATCCTTGGTGCGCTGTTGGGGATCTGGTGGACAATAAAATTCACACGCCGTGGCTTTCTCATCAATTCCTTCATCTTTTTATCCATTGCCCTGTTTACGTTAGGCATGCTGCCAGATAGCTCCAAAATGCTGATGGTCATTACCTTTGCCGCCTTTACGCTGGTTATGTCGGCGGTATCCAATTTAGTCGGGGTTTTCCCGGCAGAGAGCTTTCCCACAGATGTCCGTTCTTCCGGCGTGGGGCTGGCTACTGCCGCCAGCCGGCTGGGAGCAGCGGTGGGAACCTTTTTACTGCCGATGAGTATTGCGAATCTGGGGATGACCTATACCCTTCTCTGGCTTACCGGTACGCTGGTGGTTGGCACACTTGTCTCGATTGCCTGGGCACCGGAAACCAAATCCCTGACACTGAGTGAGGCCAGCAGCATAAATAAAGCAGGCTAATCATGGTAGCTATATCCGAATAACAGCAGGAAAAGACCGGCGGGGGATGTTTATTCCCCCGAGGGTCTTGGCCTAAAAATATGTAAAAAATAAAAACTGGAGGATGACAAATGTCTAGAACAAAAGTAACCATTCCCTACCTTATGGAGAAAAAGGCCAAAAAGGAACAAATAACCATGATTACCGGTTATGATTATCCGATGGCTTTACTGGAGGAAAAGGCAGGTATTGATATTATTTTGTGCGGGGATTCCCTGGGCATGACGGTATATGGTTTTGACGGAACCCTGCCTGTTACTATGGATATGATGATTGTTCACTCCGCCGCTGTCAAACGGGGAGCCCCCAATGCCTTTGTTATCGGCGACATGCCGTTTTTATCCTATCAGGTATCCCCGCAGGAAGCTGTTCGCAATGCCGGCCGCTTTATGAAGGAAGCCAATGTGGATTGTATAAAACTTGAAGGCGGCGCCGTTATGGCGGAAACCGTAAGAGCCATTGTCAATGCCGGGATTCCGGTTATGGGCCATTTGGGGTTGACGCCGCAGTCTACCTCTGCTCTGGGCGGGTTCAAAGCACAGGGGCGCTCGGCTGAAGCCGCCTGCCGTATTATTGAAGATGCAGCGGCTTTGGAAGCTGCCGGCGTGTGCTCCATTCTGCTGGAAGCTATTCCGCCTGAAGTTGCGAGGATTATCACCGAAAGCAGCAAGGTGCCGATTATTAGCATCGGTGCCGGCATTCACTGCGACGGGCAGCTGTTGATTGTACACGACATGCTGGGCTTCTTTGACCGGTTTGTGCCTAAGTTTGTCAAGAAATATGCGAATATGAATGGCGTTATTTTAGAAGCGCTGCTGCAGTATAAAGCAGAAGTGGAACAAGGTGTGTTCCCCGGGAAAGAACATTGCTATGGTATGCCGGCAGAAGAACTTGGCAAGCTGAACAACATGCTGAAAGGGTAATTTTTACCCAGCCGGATAAGGAGCGGATAGGAACATGCTTACATTGACCCAGTACGAGCAGGAAATGCTTGTCGGAAAGTATGGGAGATTGAAGCAGCAGGCGCTGCAAAAGGTGGTAGAATATGCCCGGATTTTGGGCGCTCAGGAATTGTGTGAAGTGACCATGGCACATGTTTTTTGCGGAGCGCATGGGTATCTTAGCGCCGCCGGTGAAGGCAGCGTTGAAAAAATTGTTTCCCAAATGCAGTATTGCACCGAAGAGATCCTGCCTCTTACCGAAATGGCGTGCTATTGCCAGTCCGACTGCGGGCCGATGGACCCTAAAGCCTATGCGCGCATGGGGGTTAGCGAGACCGAGGCCCGGCGCAACCGGGAATTTCTGGACTATTACTGCCAAAGCGGTATCAACATGGTTGGCACCTGTGTTCCTTATCTGTGCGGGTTTATCCCCATGCCTGGCGAGCATTATGTTTCCAGTGAGTCGCATGCCGTAACCCTGATGAATTCTCTGTGGGGGGCCTGCGGCAATGCCGACGGCCTGGAGGCCGGTTTCTGGGCGGCTGCCTGCGGGCGTATGCCGAAATGGGGCAATCATCTAAGGGACAACCGCCAGGGAACCCATGTATTTGATGTTGAGTGTGCTGTAAACAGCAGCAGGGACTGGGATTTGCTCGGCTATACAATCGGCCGGAAACTCCCGCCGCACGCCGTCCCGGTCATTAATGGCATCACCAATCGCCTGAGCATTATTTCCATTAAATACTTCTTTGCCGCCATGGCCACCACTGCCGGTCCGGAAATGTGCCATATCGTAGGAGTTACGCCGGAAGCGCCGACCTTGAGGGCGGCGCTTGGCGGCAGAGAGCCGGTGCGGCGAATGACGGTTACGGTGCAGGATTTGGAGGAATCCTACCGGATTCTCGGTGGCGGGCAGGCCCTGGGTCCAATTGATTATATCAGCCTGGGCTGCCCCCATTATAGTATTGAAGAACTGCGGTGGATCGCCAATATGCTTGACGGGAAAAAGGTGGTACAGGGTACGACGGTGCATGTCTGGACGGCTTCGCCCATCAAGGAGGTTGCCGACCGCAGCGGTTATACGGGCACTATCGAGGCGGCGGGCGCTGTTGTATTGACCAGCAGTTGTCCGCTGACCAGCGAAAGGATGCCGACAGGCACGAAAACGGTGGGGTTTGATTCTGCCAAACAGGCGCACTATATTGCGGCAAGCCGGCAGGTTAACGTCGGTTACGGTTCGCTGGAGCAGTGTATTGCTGCGGCAGTAACAGGAAGGTGGGACACATAATATGGGCAGGGTCATTAAGGGCAGAGGTGCAGTCAAGGGAGTGGCCAGGGGGCGGGCTATGGTAAGCCGCGAAACCATTCAGGGCTGGGCAGGCATTGATGAGAAGACCGGCCTGATCATAGAAACCGGGCATCCGTTCGCCGGTATGTCAATCAAAGGCTCGGTGCTGGTCATCTCAGGCGGCAAAGGCTCGAACGGATGGTCCTGCCACTTTCATGCCGCAAAGCTGATGGGCGTGGCGCCTGCGGCCATGGTATTTCCGCAGATGGATTCCCGCACCGGCGTTGCCGCTGTTGTAACCGGTGTTCCTGTTGTGACAGATTTGGCGGAAGACCCCTTTGCCATCATTAAAACAGGTGATATTGTCATTGTTAACGGCGATGAGGGCTATATTGAAATTTGCCGGGAGGAAACCCTATGACTAAAATTATCCGCAACTACGGTTATCTTGGCACCCAGGCCGATGGCGATAAACGTTTTGAGATTACACTCAACCAGTGGGTCGCAGGCTATACGGTCGGCATTTTACTGCTTGACGTTCATTACCCGTTGTTGCCCGGCAATGTCGTCAATGCCAGCACCTATACCTTTCCCGTACGGCATATGTGGGTTCCGGGGGCTAACCAGGCCCGTATGCATGCCGGTGACAATACCCTGCTGCCGGCGCTCATTGCGTCGGCCAGGCAGCTGGAAACTGAGGGCTGCCGGGTAATTTGCGGCGCTTGCGGCTATTTCGGGCATTTCCAGCGCGCCGTTGCCGATGTCATGGATGTTCCTGTGTATCTTTCCAGTGTTGTGCAAGTGCCCTGGATTAGTGTGGGACTGCGTCAAGGACAGAAAATCGGTGTTTTATGTGCAGACGGCCATAATTTGACGCGCGATTTGTTTACCGCCTGTGGCGTAAACCAAGCCGATTATGAACGGTGTGTCATTGCTTCAGCAGGGCAGCTGCCTGAGTTTTCCGCCTTTATGGAGCGGCGGGGCAGCTTTGATAATGCCAAAGTCCGCGCCGAACTGATTGCCCTGGCAAGCGGGCTTGTACAGGAAAATCCGGATATTGGAGCAATTTTGCTGGAATGCAGTGACATGCCGCCATATGCGGCAGCCATTCAGGCCGCAGTCAATCTTCCGGTGTTCGATTTTATTACACTCATTAATTTTGTCCACCAGGCCGTAGCCCAAAAGCCGTATTATGGGTTTATGTAAATAGTTTATTGCAGTGAGGTGTGCATGAAAAAGGGGAGTATTAATTTCGCAAGTATGCAAAGCAAACTGATAGCAGTTTTTTTGGTGTTATTCATTACACCTGTCATCATCATCAGTATTATTTTCCTGAATTTCGAAAAAACAAAAACAAAACAAGATTTTGTTACATCGACAACAAAAGAAATGATCCAGGTTAATAATACGATTAATACATTTTTTGAGGCGGTAAATGAGAATTGCGATTATTTGGCCACCCATCCTGCCGTAACCAAGGCGGATACATCCATCCGCTCTTATTTGCACACAGCAAAGCCTATTGTGAATACGCCCTTGCAAACCCCGGGCATTGAATCAGATATTTATAACCTTTACGAACATTTTGCCAAGACTCACCCGAAATTTGCCTATGTCTACATGGCAACCGCCGTTAAGGGATATATTCAATGGCCTGTGGCCGAGATTCCCGCTGCTTATGATCCGGCAAGCCGGCCTTATTATACAAGTGCCATGGAGCATGCCGGCAGAGTAGGCAGAAGTAATCCCTACAGCTTTAACCAAACGTATTACATAAGCACAACCAAAACCATTGTCAATGCCACAGGTGAGGTGATTGGTGTCCAGGGGCTTGATGTAAGCCTGGATGGTCTGACAAAAGAAATAGAAAATATCAGAATTGGCGAGCAGGGTTATGTAATATTGGCAGATAATGCAGGAACGGTTATCGCCGATCCGAAAAAGCCGGAAAACAACTCAAAAAAGCTGGCAGATATTACGGCATTTCAGCAAGTCGCGGGAATGAATTCCGGTACTTTGGATATTAGCATTGACGGCACAGAGTACTTTGCCAATATCTTTACCTCGCCGGAGACAAACTGGCGATTAATTTCTGTTATACCTGCCACGGAAATAGCGGCCAGTTCCAAGGCTATTAGCAATACGCTGATGGTCGTAGGCATAATCTGTCTTATTGTGGGGCTTATGGCAGCTCTGGTCATGGGCCGTTCCATTGCCCGGCCGCTGGCAGCACTGGCAGCGGTGGCGCAACGGGTGGCAGGCGGGGATTTGTGTGCCGAGGTTCCACGGCGGGGGACAAAAGACGAAGTTGGCATTCTGGCGGACAGCATTGCCCGGATGGTGCAAAATCTGCGGGCGATGATTGGCAAAACAGCAAGTACGGCAGAACAACTGGCAGCCTCTTCCCAGCAGCTTACAGCCAGCGCCGACCAGTCGGCTCAGTCTGTGAACCAGGTTGCAAGCTCGGTTAACGATGTGGCCAGGGGAATGGAGGCACAACTGACAGCCATTGATGACACTTTTAAAATAGTGGAGCAGATATCAGGCAATATCCGGCAAGTGGCCGGCAATGCCAGCGAAGTGGCCGGCAGCTCCGTCCATGCTGTTGACAAGGCGGCTGACGGCGGCAGAACGGTGGAAACGGCAATTAATCAGATGACTATTATCGCCCAATCCACTCAGACGGCTGCGGCAGCGGTCACTAAGCTTAGCAACCAGTCCGGCGAGATCGGACAAATTATTGATGCTATTTCCGGTATCGCGGGACAGACCAACTTGCTTGCCCTGAATGCGGCCATTGAAGCCGCCCGTGCCGGCGAACAGGGGCGGGGCTTTGCCGTTGTTGCCGAAGAAGTCCGCAAGCTGGCAGAACAGTCGCAGGAGGCTGCCAGGAAAATTGGCGCAATGATTGGCCAGGTTCAAGGGGATACTGTGCAGGTTGTGGAAGTAATGGATGATAATGCCCGGGAGGTTCGGCGGGGAATTGAGGTCATTAATACCGCCGGTCAGGCTTTTGAAGAAATTACGGCATTAGTTGGTCAGGTATCTGACGAAGTCAATCATATATCGGCAGCTATCAAGGAAATAACCCAGGGCAGCCAGCAAATTGCCGGAGCGGTAAAACAAATTGAAGCTTTCAGCAAGCAAGCGACAGGCCAGGCCCAGACGGTATCGGTGTCAACAGAAGAACAGTCGGCGTCAGTCCAGGAAATTGCCTCCTCCAGTCAGGCGCTTTCCCGGCTGGCGCAAGAACTGCAGGAAAATGTCGCTAAGTTTCAAATATAGTAAGTGAACGGACGCCATGGTACCAGCGGCAGAAATCTTGCTTTGCTGAATAAAAATAGGGGGAGAAAAAATGCAATTTGACAATATGGAAGAGGATCTAAGACAAATCCATGAAGCCTCCATGCAAATTCTGGAGAAAACCGGCATGAAGTTCCATCACCCGGAGGTTACTCTGCTCTTAGAGCAGAAGGGAATAACGGTGTCCGGGCAAACGGCATTTTTCAAAAGGGAGCAAATAGCTGAATGGGTGGGCAAAGCGCCGTCCTGCTTTACGCTGTATGCCCGCAATCCCCGCTATGATATGGTTGTCGGCGGCGAGCATGTAGAATGTTGTCCGGGCAGCGGGTCGCCTGCCATTGCCGGCAGTGACGGTTCCAAACGTCCGGCAACAATGAACGATTACATTAATTTTCTTAAACTGTATCATCAAAGCGACCTCTATAAATGTAACGGCGGCTTTGTTGTTCAGCCTGCAGAACTAAGCGGCAAATATTCTATTGCCATGATGCTGTATGCCACCCTTTGCTTTTCCGATAAGGGAATTGTAACAGGCACCGGTTCCGGCGAGGAAGTGCAGGCCTTGATGGATATGCTGGCGACGGTTTTCAGCAGGGAAGACTTAAGCAGGCATGCCAGAGCCATTACCATTGTTAACACCAATACGCCGCTGCAATTTGACAAAAATATGCTGGAAACCATGCTAGTATTTGTTAAGCACTCGCAGCCGGTCATTATTGCGGCCGCCTCCATGGCCGGGACTACGGCACCGGTTACACTGGCAGGTACGATTGCGCTGACCAATGCGGAAGTGTTGGCAGGGATTGCGGTGGCTCAGATGCTGAAAGCGGGAACACCGGTTGTTTATGGCTCGCAGTCTACTACTGCCGATATGAGAACAGGCAGTATCGCCATCGGTTCGCCGGAGGGGGCGTTATGCTACGAGTATGCGGCACGCCTGGCAAAAGCCTATGGACTGCCCTGCCGTGGCGGCGGCTCGCTGACAGATGCCAAGTCGTTGTCGGTCCAAGCCGGTTACGAAACCATGCTAACCCAGTTGACTACCCAGCGGGCGGGGATGAATCTAATGTTTCAGAGTTCCGGCATTATGGACGGTTATGCGTCTATGTCGTATGAGAAGTTTATTGTGGACCTGGAAATAATCAAAATGGCCAGGCGTTATCTTGCCGGTGTTGCGGTTAATCGCGATACACTGGCAGTGGATGTTATCCATGAGGCTGGTATTGCCGGACAATTCCTTACAGCCGAGCATACGATGAAGCATTGCCGGAAGGAACCGTTTATACCTGAAATCAGTCTCAGAGGAACGGTGACAGGTGATCCGACAGCTAAGCTTCTTGAAACAATACACAGTAAAAAGGATAAAATGCTGAACACTTATCAACAGCCGGAGCTTCCCCAGGAAATACAGCAGCAGCTGGTCCAATATCTGGCAGGCAAAGGTTTTGATAAAACATATATTGAAGCTTTACAACACATGTAAGCCAAAGCCTTGTTCGATATACGCGCTTCCTCTGCTTTGCCGGATGAAATCAGTTGCACGGGAAAGGAGCAAATTTATGCGGATGGTGCTGGGCATTGATACCGGAGGAACCTATACAGACGGCGTTATCATTGAATCAGGTTCTGAAAAAATTTTGCGTAAAGCCAAAGCGCGCACAACCCGGGACGATTTAACTATTGGGATTAAAGAATGCATTGATAACCTACAGTTCGAACAGTTTGACCAGATCAGTCTGGTGGCACTGTCAACGACCTTAGCCACCAACGCCATTGTCGAAGGCCAAGGCTGTGAAGTCGGGGTAATCATGATCGGGGGAGAGCCGTTGGATAAACTGCCGGTTGCGCATTATGCCGTTATCGGCGGGGGGCACGATCCCGGCGGCTTGCCATATGAGCCGCTTGATGAAGAATGGTTGCTGCAAGCGTTGGCCGGGTTTGCGGGCAAAGTCGCGGCCATCGCCATTTCCGGCTTTTGCAGCGTAAGGAATCCCGAGCATGAGCTGAGAGCCAAAGAGATTGTAAAAATGCAGCTGAAGGTGCCGGTAGTCTGCGCTCATGAACTGACAACCACACTCGGGTTTTATCAGCGAACAGTGACTGCCGCATTAAATGCCAGGTTATTGCCGGTTATTACCGAATGGCTTGATGTAATTGAGCAGGCTCTGACCGGCCGGGGCATTAAGGCGCCGCTGATGATTGTCAGAAGTGACGGCAGTCTCATGACGGCAGCCGCCGCCCGGGAAAAACCGGTTGAAACGATATTGACCGGCCCGGCGGCCAGTACTGTCGGGGCCTGCACCTTATCAGGCCAAAATGATGCCGTTATTTTGGACATGGGCGGCACGACGACCGATATTGCGCTGATTACAAACGGCAGTCCCAAACTCAATCCGGAAGGTGCGGTTGTCGGTGGCTGGCACACCCGGGTCAAGGCTGCGGAAATATATACGTACGGGTTAGGCGGCGACAGTTATATTCAGGTAAAGTCGAAAAAACTGGCCATCGGCCCGGAACGAGTGTTGCCCCTGTGTTATGCCGCCTGCCGGTATCCTCATCTGATAGAGGAATTAAGTTCGGCTAAGCTGACAGCCGAAATGTTTGCCCCTTATCAAAAAACCGACTGTCTTATGCTGGTCAAAAACAGTAATGATCAGGCGGGCTGGCCGCTGTCGCCTGAGGAGCAGGAGTTAATAAGCGTCATCCAGGACCAGCCGCACAGTATCTATTATATAGCCCGAAGGCTGGAGAGTGCTCCTTCTTATGTGAATCGCACGGCAACCAGCCTGATCAAACGCAGTTTGGTCACACGCATTGCACTTACCCCGACTGACATTCTGCATGTTCTGCAAGCATATACCTTGTGGTCGTGCACAGCGGCTGAGCTGGGAGTCTCCCTGCTGGCCGACCAACTGTCGGTACACCCGGAAGAATTCATTGCCAGGGCAGTAGACCAGATCACCGGTGACCTGGCTGTCGCTATTCTGCAATCATTAATTAAGATGCAGGGACATTCATTTAATATCAAAGAAAACAGGCATAATATTTTTGTCCAACGAGCCCTTGACACCCGGGCTAATGATTACTTTACCTGCAATATCCGGATTTCAGCGCCGGTGGTGGCCATCGGCGCCCCGGTGCAGGCGTGGCTGCCCCAGGTAGGAGCACGGCTGAATATGGAGCTTCATATACCGGAGCATGCCGAGGTAGCCAATGCTTTTGGCGCCGCTGCAGCAAAGCTTCTTGAACGCGTTGAAGTGGTCATCAAACCCGTTCCGTACGGAAACGGGTTTAGCGTTCATTTACCCTGGGAATATAAAACGTTTGCCACATTAGAAACTGCTGTGGCTTATGCCACCCATTCGGCCCGGGAGAGGGTATGCAGTCATTTACTCGCAGCCGGGTCAGACAATCCTGAAATCAGAATTGAGCGCAAGGATATCGTTGCCGCCTGCAACCAGGGGGATGAATTTTTTGTGGAAACAATCCTGAGAGTTATTGGTGCCGGTGAGCCTAAATTAGCCTAAACGGCAGCTTTTCTTTGTCAGAGCAATTGTGTGGGCATGAGGAGGCGAGAATATGGATACTGTGTTAATCAGTTGCGGCACCCTGGAAGACGAAGTGCGCAAAGTGCTGGCAGCAACACCAAAGCCGCCCCGGCTTATTTTTACCGCCGCTGCCTTGCATGATAAACCAACAAACCAGATGCGGGAGGTGCTGCAGCAAGAGCTTAATGCTCTCGGCCCGGAGGTCTGCCGGGTACTCTTTGGCTATGGTTTGTGTGGTACCGCGGTGCAAGGTCTGGTCACCGGCAATTTTACGCTCATTATTCCCCGGGTGGACGACTGTATCCCGCTCTTGCTGGGTTCGCGGGAAAAGGTGGCTGAAGTCTCGCAAGTTCCTTCTTTTTTTCTGACAGCCGGGTGGCTTAAGTTTTCCAATACCTGCTACTACAATACGCTGGCCCGTATGGGGGAGCGTAAGACGGCGATGGTCTACGAAATGATGCTGGCCAATTATAAGCGGTTTCTGTTTATTGATACCGGGGCGTATGATTTAGCTCAGGCCCGGGCTGATATGGAAGACCGTTTACAGCGCCATGGTCTTCCGGCAGACAGTGTGGCTGGCGATCTTACCTGGCTTGAACGGCTTGTGGCCGGGCCGTGGCCGGCCGAAGATTTTTTGACAGTTTTACCCCACAGCCAGGTGCAATGGGGCGTAATGTAGCTGCAATCAGCGAAAATGAAATTGACTTATAAGCCTCCTGTGGTATAATTTACCTATTAAATACAATGATGCCGCATAGCGCGGACACGGGAGATGAGAAGATGACAACACGCAGTATAAGGCTAGCAATTTTGACCTTCATTGTAAGCGTATTTATGAGTATGAGCGTTCTGGCAAACGTGAGCTATCTGGGGCCGGCCGGAACTTATACCGAGGAAGCGTCAATAAAGTATTTCGGTGAGGCAGAGACGCTGATTGCCGTACCAACCGTGCCAGGAGCTTTGGCTAAGCTGAAATCCGGTGAGTGCCAGTATTCGGTTGTGCCTGTAGAAAACACGATAGGCGGTATGGTTTATAATTACCTGGATGCAGTAATTGCCGATGACGATTTTGTCATTGTGGGGGAAGTGCAGCTGCCGATCAGGCAAACGCTGCTGGCGGTGCATGGTGCCGAACTGCAGGATATAACAACCGTATTATCTCATCCGCAGGGCATTGCGCAGAGCAAAGCCTGGTTGCAGGCTAATCTGCCTAAGGCAAACATTATGGAAGTGTCAAGTACAGCGGAAGCCGCCAAAAAAGTAGCTGAAGGTCAGGAGAAGTCGGTGGCGGCCATTGCTGCTTCCAGAACATCTGTGGTTTATGATCTGAACATTTTGGCGAATGATCTTCAATATACAGACACCAACGTAACCCGGTTCTGGGTTGTGACCCGCAAACAAAATGCCGCAGTCACCGGTGAAAAAGCAGTAGTGGCTGTTCGCGGCCCGATGAATGATGTCAGCAAACTGCTGGCAGAGCTTGATAAACAGAAGTATCAGTTATTGTCTATCCATGACCGCCCGGCTAAGACCAAAATCGGTGAATATCTGTTCCTGATTGAACTGAGCGGACCGGGAAAGACAACGCTTGCTAAGGTGTGCGCGAAATATGAGGGTAAACTGGCTGCAAGAGTGCTGGGCAGCTTTAACGTTAAGTAAAACGATAAAGAAAGTTATACTTTCTGTCAGGAGAGCAAATACAAAGGCTTTCTGCTGTTTGACGCAGAAAGCCTTTGTATTTGGATAATCAATGCACCGAATTTTCATTAACGGCGTGTCACTTTGCGTTTTACAAAAAAACGTTTTGCGATACGCTTTTCTTTATATATAAGGTAAGAATGATAATCAGACGCAAATAGCTGGGAGAAAATGCTTGACACATTCGCAATTGTTTGCAATAATATAATCACAATATGATAATGATTATCATTACAATACTACGTTAATTTCTACACAGAATTTGGCTTTGAATGATGAAGGTGGGCACAAGCGTGACAATTAAAACGAGACTGCTTGCCATTTCGCTATTTTTCGGCATCTTACCTATTGTGGCTATGTTTGTGGCCGCCAATCAAGCAGGTTTGGGGATGAATCGCGAATTTCACAATACCATGGCGGTGGCGCTAATGGTGACAGTCCTGGCAGGACTATTAAGTCCCGGAATTATTCGCTACTGGCTGTTTGCCAGCCAGGTGAAGCAAATAAAGGAATTTTGCCAGCATGTAAAAGCCGGGCGCTATGATGTGTATCTGAATGTCCCTAACGAGCGAAACGACGATGGCAACGAAAACGAGCTAGTTGATTTGATGCGTGATATGAACTGGATGGTTCATAGAATTAAGGTCAATGAATCTGAGCTGAAAGAAGCCGTGTGCAGCCTGGAACAGTCGAAAGCCAAGGTACAGTCACAGAAACAGGCGTTGGAGGAAGTGAATGCCGCACAACTGGTTGTGCAGCAGCAACTGCAGGGACGGACGCGGGAACTGACTGAAGCGGTAGACAAAGTACGCAATTTGCTTGACAATGCCGGACAGGGTTTCCTGTCGTTTGGTGAAGACTTGCAGGTGGCTGGGGAATACAGTGCCGAATGTGTGATGATTTTTAATCAGGAGATTTCCGGGAAAATGGTGCCGGAGCTCCTTTATCCGGCGGATAAAAGGCAGCAAGCTTTTCTGGCAGCATTGTTTGACCAGATATTTGCCGCAGAAGATACTTTTTTGCGCGACAGTTATCTATCGCTCCTGCCCGAGGAATTGGTGCTTGAAGATAGTTATATCCAGGTGGCGTATAAATTAATCAACCATCCGCTGGACCCGCAGCGCCGGGAAATATTGCTGATATTGACAGATATAACCGAACAGCGGGAAATGGAAAGAAAGATTCAGGAAGAAAAACAGGTATTGTCAATGGTCGTAAAGGCTGTGACTCACTACCAGGAGTTTAATGCAGCTATCGCCGAATATCAGCTGTTTTGCCAGGAAGAACTGCCGGCACTTATTGCAGCAAACGAACCGGCAGGGCAAAAGCTCAACACCCTATTCCGGATAATTCACACCTGGAAGGGAACTTTTAGTCAGCTGGGCATATGCCGTTTGGCGGCAGAATTGCATGAACTGGAGTCGGCTTTGGCTGCCTTGCGTGAGGAAACGGCGGACGATATCGGACAGTCCGGTTTGGATGCTTTGTTTAGCAGCTATTCGCCGGAAGTTTTGGCCGGCTGGCTGAAAACAGAGTTAGAACAACTGAAAGAAATATTAGGGGAAGGCTTTTTCCTGGCAGATGAAAGCATTGTGATAGAAAATCACAAACTGCAGCAATTGGAGGAGAAAATCCAGCGTTTGTTGGAACCATGCCAAGCCCGGATCCTGATTGCGGAACTGCACCGGCTGCGTTACAAGCCTTTTGGTGATTTACTGAATATATATCCTGACTATATAGCCAATGTAGCCCTAAACCAGGGTAAAGAAATCCAGCCCTTGCTGATAACCGGTTCGAAACCCCTGGTAGACCCGGAAATCTATCATGAATTTGCCAAATCACTGGTTCATGTTTTCCGCAATGCTGTGGCTCATGGCCTGGAGAGCCCGGATGAACGCCTTGAGGCGGGTAAAGCTGCCCAGGGCCGAATTAGCTGCGTTATAGCAGACCAGGCAGATAATCTGACAGTTGCCATTGGTGATGATGGCCGGGGCATTGTGGCCGAACGTATGCGGCAGCTGGCTGTCGCCAAGGGAATGTACAGTGAAAGTGAAGCGGCGGCGTTAACGGATGTGGAAGCAATACGGCTGATTTTTGCCGATGGTTTTTCCAGCACCTGTGCAGCGAATGAATTGTCCGGCCGGGGTGTCGGTTTGAGTGCCGTGAGACAAGAAGCGGAAAAACTCGGCGGCCGGGTTGACATTATCACAGAACCAGGCAAGGGAACGCAATTTATTTTTGTATTACCGCTGGCACATTTGCGAAAGGACGGGGAAGAGAATGGCACGTGTATTGGTTGTCGATGACGCCTTGATGATGCGCAAAACCATTGCGAATTTTTTAAGCAAGGCCGGTCATGTGGTGGTAGAGGAAGCGGCAAATGGAGAGCAAGCCGTCATGGCGTATAAAAAGCACCGGCCGGATTTGGTCACCATGGATATAACTATGCCGGACGTCGACGGAATTGATGCTTTGGTACGGATTATGGCGTTTGATGCCAATGCCAAGGTTGTTATGGTGAGTGCGCTTGGGCAGAAACATAAAGTTTTTGATGCTTTGCAAAACGGTGCCAAAGGCTATATCCTGAAACCTTTTACTGAAGATAAACTCCTGAGCATTCTCAACGAATTATTGGGAGCAACAACCGGCACTACCGGCGGTTTCCGGCCAGAACTTGTACCCCCTGTGGCCTGGGATAACAAACAGATTACTCCCCAATTGCCGTTTACGGTGGAAACCGGGGAAAACGGTCCGGTAATCACTATGACAGAAGAATTTAAACCCTTGGATTTTGGTGAATTGACCAAAGTGACGGAAACCTTACTGGCAAACCATTTAGCTGAGATTACGTTTGATTTTACGTACAGTAATGCGCTGCATAGCAAAACCGCAGCCAGCTTCCGGCAAATTATGGAGCGGGTGGCTGCCGCCGGCAGTTTGCTGCGAACCGTGTGTTATACGCAGGACTACGCCCTGTATTTCCGCAACGCTGAGGGTTTGAAAAACACAGGCTTTGAACTGATTAAAAAGCGTGGCGCTTTATAATAAAAGTTCTAATGTTAACTGCCTTTTTATATAGAGAATGATTATTGTTATTATTAACTTTTTGAGGAGGAAACAGTTATGGTTAAATTATTAAGTGAATTATTGCCAGGTGAGACTGGGACGGTTGCCAAAATTCACGGAAATGGTCCCATTCAGCGCCGCATCATTGATATGGGGGTTGTGATTGGAACCAAGGTAGAGGTGCAGAAATATGCGCCGCTCGGTGACCCGATGGAAGTCAAGGTGAAGGGCTTTAACCTTTCTTTACGGAAAGGCGAAGCCAAGAATATCGAAATAAACGTAAACTGATTGAGAGGAGGGAGTGCCATGCAAAGTGCCAATCAAGGGCAATTGATGATAGTGACCGCCTTGGGGGGGCCTAAAGATATCAGGGCACGTCTCACTGATCTGGGATTCACACCAGGCACGCCGGTCTGCGTTATCAGCCGCAGTCAAGAATCGGTTATTGTAAAAGTCCGCGGCAGTCGCATCATGTTAAATAATCTATTGGCCGCTAATATTAAAGTTCAGCAGGGGCGGGAAGAAGGAGGATTTTTCAGTGGGAAATACCCAAGTAAGTATTGCTTTGGCCGGTAACCCCAATTCAGGAAAAACAACTATTTTTAATAGTGTTACCGGTGCCAGACAGCATGTCGGCAACTATCCGGGGGTTACGGTGGAAAAACGGGAAGGTATCCGGCGTTTCAAGGATAAGGAATTGCTGGTGGTTGACCTGCCGGGTACCTACAGCCTGACGGCTCATGCACTGGATGAGCTGGTTGCGCGTAATTTTATTATTCAGGATAAGCCGGATGTTATTGTCGATATTTTAGATGCCGGAAATCTGGAACGTAATCTGTATTTGGCTGTGCAGCTCTTAGAACTGGAGCGGCCGATGGTTGTTGCCCTCAATATGGCCGATGTGGCTGAAGATATGGGCATTAAAATCAATGACTCATTGCTGTCGCAAAAACTGGGCGCTCCAGTTATCCGGACTGTTGGCAACCGTCATACCGGTTTAGACGACCTGTTGGACGCTGCCGTGCAGGCTGCAGCGGAAAAGTCGCAAAAACCTTTTTTTGTTAACTATGGTCCTGAGGTGGAAGGGAAAATTTCCGAACTGAGTGCATTGCTGGAACAGGAACGCCATAACTTGCGTTACCCGCAGCGCTGGCTGGCGCTAAAACTGCTGGAAAACGATTCGGATATTTATAAGTCTGTACAGGAGCTGCCAGGCGGTGCCCAGATTATCAATGCGGCTTCAGCAGCCAGGGAAAATCTGCAGGCGGCTTTCGGCACCGACCCGGAAATCGCTATTGCCAATCTCAGATACCAGGCTGTCGGGGAATTGTGTGAGGAAGTTATCATTGCCGGCCGGAGCGGGCTCTTAACCACCTCGGACAAGATTGACCGTGTTCTTACCAACCGTTTGTTAGGTCTGCCTGTGTTTTTAGGACTTATGTGGCTATTATTTAATATGGTATTTACGTTAGGCGAGTATCCCATGGGGTGGATTGAAACCGGCATGGGGAAATTAAGCGAATATGCCGCGCTTTATATGCCGGATGGCGATTTGAAATCCTTGGTTATTGATGGAATTATCGGTGGTGTCGGTGGAGTTATTGTCTTTTTGCCGAATATCATCTTGCTGTTTTTAGGGATTGCTATTCTGGAAGACAGTGGTTATATGGCGAGAGCGGCGTTCATTATGGACAGGATCATGCGAGCCGTGGGACTGCATGGCAAGTCGTTTATTCCGATGCTCCTGGGGTTTGGCTGCAGTGTGCCGGCTGTTATGGGTACACGTACGCTGGAGAACCCGCGTGACCGTCTTGTGACAATTCTAGTTACGCCGCTGATGAGCTGCGGCGCCAGGCTGCCGGTATATACCCTGCTCATTGCTGCCTTCTTTAATGAAGCGGTGGCAGGTACGGTGCTGTTTTCTATTTATCTCATCGGCATTGTGCTAGCCATTGTTATGGCGCGTATTTTCCGTACCGTGTTATTTAAAGGTGATCCTGAGCCTTTTGTTATGGAATTGCCTCCTTACCGGGTTCCTACCATACAGTCTATCTTGATGCATATGTGGGAGCGCAGTATGCTGTACCTGAAAAAAGCCGGTACGATTATTCTCGCGGTTTCCATTTTAATCTGGTTTATGGTCAGCTATCCGAGTGATGTTGAGTACAGCAAGGATTACCAGGGCATGATTGCCCAGGCTGAAGCCGGTTTTAGCCAACAGGTGGAAGAACAAGTAGCTAAGCCTTTGCAAATTGGCGCAGTGGAAGACAATGAAGAGTTGCAGACATTAATTGCCAGCATGACGGCTATTAATGAAGAATTTGATGCAGCGGCTGAAGAACTGGAAGAAGGCAGTGAGGAATTAGCCGCACTGACAGCCACTAAAGAAACTGACCTGAAGCAGTTGGAAGCGGCCAATCCTGAACTCTATCCGATGGGAGAACTTTATCTTGAACTTAGAGGTGCTGCGGACGAAGAAATCACAGCTCTGGAACAAGCAGAAGCTGGTGAGAAATTAGCGCAGAGCTATGCCGGTCGCATGGGGCATGCTATTGAACCGCTGATTAAACCGCTGGGACTGGACTGGCGCGCAGGGATTGGTTTGATTGCCGCCTTTACCGCCAAGGAAGTTCTGGTTAGTACTATGGGCACGATTTATAGTCTCGGCGCGGTTGATGAAGGGTCGGTCGAGTTGCAGAAGGCGCTGGTGGAAGACGGTCATTTCACACCCCTGTCCGCCTACACGCTGATGGTGTTTGTCCTTATCTATGCTCCGTGCCTGGCCGTGCAGGCTGTTATTAAAAGAGAAACTAACTCCTGGAAATGGCCTCTCTTTAGCATGGTATATACTACAATATTGGCATGGATTGTTGCCTTTGCGGTTTATCAGATTGGAACTTTCCTGGGGTACTAAATTAAAGTACTAAGAAAGGAGTGGGCCAAATGGATAACCTGGTTTTAATTCTGATTGGTTTGGCGGCTGTCGGCTATGTTGGCAGAATGGTCTGGAAGAACTTACACGGCGAACCTCAGTGCCATTGCGATGGCGGCTGCGGTTCAGGATGCCATAAAGAAAATAAGTAACTAAAACAACACAGAACACAGGTGAGGAATTTCTTCACCTGTGTTCTGCAGCACCTTAATAGGTGAGACGATTGTGCCGGTACGAGGGTAAAGGAGTGAAAAGCATGACGCTGCTGTTTGGACGGGTGAATCTGGGATTGGTGTTATCGCTATTAAGCAGCCTTTTATCATTGCCGCTGAGCAGGCGCTATCATGTGGGGCTGGGAATCTGCTTTACGCTGCTGGCGGCTGTTCATACCTGGCAGCATAGAAAGCAGTTTTCGCATCAATTGCGTAAGGAGAGACAAAACATGGGCTTATCCTCCCTATATGATAATTTTTTAAATCCATCGCTCAAAGTAAAGCTGTTGCTAAAACAGATCCAGGTGCTTCATTACATACCCGGCCGCGTCAGACTTTACTCACAGCATATTGTCAATAATCCGGAAGTTGTCCGCCAGGTGACTGAGTATTTGCGTACCCTTCCGGAAATCAAACAGTTTAGTGTCAACATGGCTACCGGTTCTTTACTTATCGAGTATTCTCCCCAGGATGTAGCCTGTAACCCTTTTCTCCAAAAGGTGGAACAACTGGTGGTTAAACAGTATGGAAGGTGATTGAAATGAATTATCTTACAGGATTGGCTTTGGGGGTTTCCGCCGGACATAAGCTTCACCAGCTGCTGCAAGGCGGCGGCTTTACCCTGGTGCATGCAATGCCTGCCAGAAGGCGTTACCGGCATGACGATTTGCTGGATAACAGAGAACTGGCTTTGCAATGGGAACAGCATTTGCGGCAGATACAAGGGATTACCCAGGTTAAGATAACTCCGGAAACCGGCAGTATTCTTTTGCTATACACCTGCCGGGATGAATACCTTGATTTGGTCATGGATGACTTGAGCCGCCGCCATAAAATGCCGGATCCGCGTGCCGGTTACGGCAGATTGGGCATGAATATCCGTGGTCTTGGCAGGCAGGTCAACCGTAATATAGTTAAAAATACCGATCAACTGCTGGATTTGCGGACCATATTGGCCGGGCTGATGTTTGTTTCCGGCGCTGCTAAGATGTGGACTTTAGGCCAGCGGCCTTCGGGGCCGCAAATGGTGTGGTGGGCGTATTCCTTGCTGAAAGGACGATATTAATGGGCTATCCGTATATGACTTTTCCCCTACCCGCACTGTCCACCAGACAAAGGACTCTGCTTGAAGTTAGTATCAGACAGATTGCAACCGTTATCAGTGCTTATGCCGGCAATCAGCTGACAGTATATTACCAGGGGCGGCTGCCGCTGGCTGCGGTAAATGAAAGGATACTTCAGGCGGTTTCCGCTTGCCGGACGCTGCCTGCAGCTGTTCCTTCCCCCGGCGGCGAAGAGGCTTCGCCTTTTGCGGCATACCGGCGGGATGCCATCTTAGCCGGAGCCGGCTTAGTTGGGCTGCAACTGCTGCGTATGGCTATGCCTGGTACGTTTACGGCGCTATATATGGCTCGCAGTGCTTTTGTCCTTTTTGTGGCCCGTAAGTTTATTACCAGTGGTGTACGCAGTCTGCTGGTTGAACGCCAGCCAAATGCCGATACGCTGACAACAACGGCGGTTATGGCTTCGGTGCTGGGCGGAAAACCGGAATCCAGCCTGACTCTGCTGGCTTTGTCTAATTTTGCCGAGATGCTTACCACCTATACGGCTGAACGGGCCCGGAAACATATTTCCAACCTGCTGCGCCTGGATCAGCAGTATGTCTGGAAGATTGAGGAAGATGGGCACGAGACACGGGTAGCTGTCAATAGTTTAAAAATTGGTGACAGGATCGGCGTTCATTTTGGCGAAAAGATCTGTGTGGACGGCAGGGTATTGACCGGAGCTGCGGCTGTGGACCAATCGTCAATTACCGGCGAATATATTCCAGCCGAAAAGAGCACAGGTGATTATGTATATGCCGGCACGGTACTGCAGAATGGCTTTTTGGAAATTGCCGTTGAGAAACTGGGGGATGATACGGCCTTGGCCCGTATTGTCCATATGGTGGAAGAAGCGCAGGCCCGCCGTGCGCCTGTACAAAATTTTGCCGACCGTATGGCCAATATGCTTGTCCCCATTTCCTTCATTGCCGCAGGCTTAGTATATGGGGCTACCAAAGACTGGCAGCGGGTGCTCAATATGTTATTCATTGATTTTTCCTGCGGTTTGAAGCTGTCTACTGCCACTGCCATTTCGGCAGCCATTGGACGAGCTGCCAGCCGGGGGGCTTTGATCAAAGGCGGCAACTATGTGGAAGCCCTGGCAGGCGTTGACACCATTGTGCTGGACAAGACCGGTACCATTACGGTTGGCAAGCCGCAGGTGATAACTGTCAAAACTTCTCCGGGAATTACCGAGCGCGAATTGCTGCTGCTGGCAGCTTCTGCCGAATATCATTCGGCTCACCCGCTGGCCAGTGCTATCTTAGAGCATGTGGAAAATCAGGGGTGGGAGATTCCGCCGCACAACAACACAGAAACCATTGTTGCCCGGGGAATTCTGGCAGAAGTGCCGGATTTTGAGGAGATTTGCGGCGGCCGCATTTTGGTGGGCAGTCTGCGCTTTATGGAAGAATATCAAATTCCTTGTCAGGGATTTGACGATCCTTCGGCTGAAACCTGCGGCTACAACCTGGTTTATGTGGCACGGGACCAACAGCTTCTGGGTTCGCTGGTGGTCAGTGATCCCATTCGGCCTAACCTGAAAAAGACAATTAATCAATTGCGGCGCCAGGGTGTTGACGAAGTGGTTATGATTACAGGGGATGCCGAACCGGTTGCCAAACATGTGGCCACCGCCATGGACCTTGATGCCTACCATGCGGAGGTATTGCCTGAAGATAAAGCGAACCTGGTAAACCGGCTGAAACGGCGTTCCCAGGTGCTCATGGTTGGCGACGGCATTAATGATGCCCCGGCGCTGGCTTTTGCCGATGTTGGTGTGGCGATGGGCGGCCGGCGTACCGACATTGCCGTAGAGTCGGCAGCCATTACCATTAATTCGGAAGATCCGCTGGTGTTGTCAGAAGTAGTCTCGTTAGGCAAGAAAACAATGAAGATTGTGCAGCAGAATTTTACGGCTACTATTGCCGTCAATACCGCAGCCATGCTGCTAGGCGCTATTGGGCGAACCAACCCCATGATTTCGGCCCTTATCCACAATGCGGCCACCGTTGGGGTAGTGCTGAACAGTGCCAGGATTCTTATGGCGAATAAAAAACAGGGTATAACCTTTGTCGAATAGGGAAGGGAGGTGAAGACATGTTTGCAAGAAGTGATTTTTGGATAGGTTTGGTTGTTGGAACGATTGCCGGAGCGTTTGGCTACAAATTGATGTCAGAACAACAGTCTATGCGTAGTATGGCACCGGCGATGCAAATGCCTGCCGCCCAGGGGGTGAGTGAAATCCCGGTGGACGAGCTTATGCGTCAAAAAGAGCGTTTGGAAGATTTAATTGCAGAACATCAGGCAAATGCAGCCAAAGGCTAATATCACCAATAAAGTCCAACCATTTTATGAGGGGTTGGACTTTATTTCATTTTCGACAGTATTTTCAGCGGCGGAAACTTTTGTTACAATAGAAGCCTGGTGTAGCAACAGCAGGTTCAACCTTCAGTGCAGCACCGAATAAGGAGGAGTTGCGGTTGAATCGTGGTGATTTTATTTGGCTTATGTTCCTGTGCGGCTTTTCATCGCTGCTGCTTATGCCGGCCACCCATCAGGTTTTTGTAAGTCTGACCCAAAACCATCCGTATGGTATGGGTTTTATAAAATTTGCCGTTTTGGCGACAATGGGTGAGCTGCTGGCGGTCCGGATTGTAGCCGGGAACTGGCAGCAGACCATCGGCATGACTTATAAAGCTGTCATCTGGGGCCTGCTGGGGATGGGTATTGTCCTGATGTTTGAAATCTACTTAAGCGGAGTTATGGGAGCCATTAAGAAAGAGCTGCTATTTACCGGTACTGGGCTATGGCAGGCAGTTTTACCCGCCCTTTATATCAGTGCACTCATGAATTTGACTTTTGCGCCCGCTTTTATGGCTGTTCACAGGCTGACCGACCTCTATATTGACACCAAATGCCAGGGGCAGCAGCCGCCTGGTTTGTCCGGCCTAATTGCCCAGATAGACTGGACAGGCTTTATCCGGTTTGTGGTATTGAAAACCATACCTTGCTTTTGGATACCGGCCCACACGGTTACTTTCCTGCTGCCGCCCGAGTACCGGGTAATGGCGGCGGCCTATTTGTCTGTTGCCCTGGGAGCCATTCTGGCCTATGCGCGGCGAACGCCATCATAAATAGAAAATCCACAAATATCCGCAGGGGCTTGACAAGTGGTGATTTTTTGAATACAATATATTACAATAATGAAAGAAAAACGATGAACAGAAGAGTAGGCATAGCAAAGATGTTTCAGCGAGCCGGGGCTGGTGTGAGCCGGTAATATCTGATATGACCGAAAATCATCTGTGAGTTGCAGGCTGAACAATAGTAAGCCACGCCGGGCCTCCGGAAGGAGGGAACAGTGCCCGTTATCGCGCTGGGGTATCGAGCTGTCGCTCCGTACTTTAATGAGAGATTGCAGTCGCCTATGGCTGATTGCAATAATTAGGGTGGTATCGCGGATTAACCTCCGTCCCTTAGCCAAGGGACGGAGGTTTTTAAATTTATTAGGAGGTAATTTATGAATAGGGATAACCTTGATTTACAAGCAATAAAAGAGGCGAGGCAGCGAATTACCCCCTTTGTCCACCAAACGCCGCTGCAGCCTTTCCGGACATTAAGTGAGATAGCCAACTGCCAGGTATATTTAAAACTGGAGAATATGCAAAAAACCGGTTCTTTCAAAATCAGGGGAGCCGTTAATAAGATATTCAGCTTAACTCAGCAAGAGATGGTGTATGGCGTAATAACGGCATCGGCAGGCAATCATGCTCAGGGCGTGGCCTGGGCTGCCAGTGCCTCAGGGGTGCCGGCGACAGTGGTTATGCCGGAGAAAGCTCCGGTAGCCAAGGTACGGGCTACCGAGTCTTATGGTGCCAAGGTGGTGTTATATGGCAAGAATTATGATGAAGCATACCAGCATGCCCGCAAGCTTCAGGCTGAGAAAAACCTGACCTTTATCCACGCCTTTGATGACCAGGCTATAATTGCCGGTCAGGGCACCCTGGCGCTGGAAATCCTGTCACAGATGTATGATGTGGAAGCCGTTATTGCACCGGTTGGCGGGGGTGGCTTGCTTTCAGGACTGGCGGTTGCCATCAAAGAACATAACCCTAAAATCAAGGTTATCGGTGTTCAGGCCGCCGGAGCACCGTCTATGGATAAATCGCTGGCTTGTGGCAGCGTACGTTGTCTGCCGGAAGTTAAAACAATAGCTGACGGCATTGCCGTAAAACAGCCGGGGGAGCTCACCTTCCGGTATACGCAAAAGTACGCGGATGAGCTTGTTTTGGTCGAGGAGGAAGAGCTTACCGCCGGGATATTGTTTATGCTGGAACGCGGCAAAATCATTACCGAAGGGGCAGGCGTAGCCGGAGTGGCGGCGCTGCTGGCCGGCAAAATCAAGCTGCCGGGACAAAAGGTGGCAGTGGTGGTAAGCGGCGGCAATATTGATCCCTTGCTCTTGTCAGGGCTGATTGAAGGTAAATATCAGCAGGTGGTTAGTTTGTAAAAGGGCGGCCTCATAATGATTTTGCAAAAACAATGAATTTCAGTCAAAATTTTATAGGAATATAGCCTGCCTGGCGAGAAATAGATAGTAACTACTAAAGGGAGAGGATGCCATGCGGGAGTGTTTTACTGCGTTTGATTTTGAGACAGCCAATTCCCAGAGCCACAGTGCCTGTCAGTTGGGGGTGGCTGTAGTGGAGAACGGGCGGCTGGTACGGGAGAAGTCCTGGCTGATTAAACCACCCGAAAAATTTTTTACCTTTACTTATTTGCATGGCATTAACTATGCCATGGTGAAAGAGCAGCCGTCTTTTGGCGAACTTTGGCCGGAGATCAGAGAGTATTTTACCGGCCAGATTATTGCCGCCCATAATGCCGATTTTGATATTGGCGTGCTGTCGGCAACACTGGCTCACTATGGTTTGTTTATGCCGGCTTTTTATGTGATTGATTCCCTGGCGGTGGCGCGAAGAGCCTGGCCTAAGCTTACCAATCACAAGCTGTCAACAGTTGCTGCTCACCTCCAGGTAGCGCTTACCCATCATGACGCCGCCAGTGACGCGAAAGCCTGTGCGGAAATTGTCCTTCGGGCAGGCCAGCAGCATGTGGAAATTAAGCGGGTTGTTAGCAGGCTGGCACCGGAGAGTATGGATTTGTTTGGTGGCAGCTATTAATAGAAAGAATGGATATTGACTATGTGAGATTTAGGTTGGTAATGTTTCAGGGCATTGCCGGTGAGACTGGGACCTAAAGAAAGTCGCGTGAATTACAACTTTTCCTCAATATTTACGAAGGCCTGGTTATACTTTTGTTAAGCCGGAATATTGACAGATACCTATTATATGCTGTACCAGAGGCTGCACAAAGTATTAATGTTTGGGAGGAACCTGTAATGCGAGAACTCGATTTAATTAGTCAGGAAGTCCGGCAGATTGCTGAAGCTATTAGTTTGGCTATTGGCTGCGATGTCGAGGTTATCGACGATACAAGCACCCGGATGGCTGCAACAGGCACCATTAAACATACCCAGGGACAAAAGCTTAACCACGGGCATGTGTATCGTTACGCGATGCAAAATAAGAAAACAGTAATTGTAGAGCACCCTGGGCGGCATTTTTTGTGTTCTGACTGCAATATATCCAAAGAATGTTATTATTTGCTTACAATTGCAGCTCCCATTATTGTTGATGGTTCGCCTGTGGGAGTACTGGCGGCTATCGCGTTTGATGTTGAAACTGCCAAGCAAATTCGCATTAAGATTACTAATCTCACCGATTTTATAGAACGAATGGCAAGTTTGATGTCAGCTAAGATTAAGGAATACCGCTTGGTCAAATCACTTGATTTGGCGATGGTTGAATTAACGGGAATACTGAATAAGGTAGAACAGGGCCTTGTGGCATTTTCCGCAGACGGCAATGTGCTGCATTATAACAAACCGGCTGTCGACCTGCTGGGACTTCGCAGTCATCCGGATATAAATTCTATGAACGATGCTAAAGTTGCTAAGGGAGTTGAAGCTGCTGTAGGGCAATTTATCAGCATGGATGCTAAAACCAGGCCAAGTGTAGTGACAGTTGGCCTTAAATCTCTGTTACTTGACGTAGAAACCATTGCGATACCGGGCGACGTTCATAATGAAGTAATAACACTGGTTAGTTTTCGTGATTATTCTGCTGTGAAGAAGACAGCCAGTAGTATAACTATTGCTGCGCGTCCCATTACGTTCACCGATATACTGACCCAAAGCAGCAGTATGCGAAAGCTAATTGATTTCGCCAAAAAAATTGCAAACTCATCTTCCACTGTTTTACTTCGCGGTGAAAGCGGCACAGGCAAGGAATTGTTTGCCAGAGCTATTCATTATGAAAGCAGGCGCAGTGGACCGTTTATCCCGATAAATTGTGGAGCAATTCCTGAGACTTTACTGGAGAGTGAGTTTTTTGGCTATGATTCGGGCGCATTTACGGGTGCAAGACGTGAAGGAAAACCCGGTAAATTTGAATTGGCTGATGGCGGAACGCTTTTTTTGGACGAATTGGGAACAATGCCGATTCATCTTCAGTCAAAATTACTGCGCGTGTTAGAAGAGCGCAGGGTGGAACGGCTGGGAGGGAAGCAATCCTTCCCGATAGATGTTCGCATTATCGCTGCGACGAATGAAAATCTTGAAGAACTGGTACAAGACGGCAGGTTTCGCGAAGACCTTTTTTTCCGGGTGAATGTGATTCCTATAAATATTTTACCGCTTAGGGAGCGGTTAGAAGATATTCCATTATTAGCGGCACACTATCTTGAGCATTATTTTGAGAAGATGGGCAAAAAGATCGAGTGCCTTTCCCCTGAGGTAGAAGCGTGTATGATGAAATATGGCTGGCCTGGCAATATTCGTGAGTTTTCTAATGTCATTGAATATGCTGTTAATGTGGAAGAAAGCAATGTGTTGACACTTAGCAGTTTACCGGCACAGTTTGGAAAAATGCCGGCAAGGAATACTATTCAACAGCAAACTAAGAGGCAAGAGCTGCAAAGTATTTTGAATGAGCATGGCTGGGGGAAGCTGGGCAAACAGCGCGCCGCGGAAATGCTGGGTGTCAGCCTGGCTACCATATACCGGTGGGTCAATACCTACAATTTGCGGCCATGATAGTAAGTATCGTACCATACAGTCTCCATAATCTGTTTAAAAGTACGAATAATCTGATAATAGTTTGAGAATAGGTAAGAATGTTTTGAGAACCTTTGATAAAGTTAATGATTTGCTCTTCTTAAGAACCCTTATAAATTAAGGGTTCTTAAGTTTTATTAACTAGTTTTATTGTTGGCATAGTTATTGCGTTACGAGTATAGTACTTGTTTTAAATCACTGGTTGTAAGAGGTTAATAAGCATTAGCCAAGAGATAGGCATTAAACTCTTTGCAAATGTGTGAGTATCTACAGGTGAAATTCTGAACGTTCAGAAAAATTGCATTTTTGGCCTGGAATACATCAAAACGAGCAGATATGTGTCTGATATATAGCGTGAGGGGGATGATATAATTTTCCTATAAAGTTAAATGACTGGAGGTGAACTTACGGAAGAATGTACTAGTTTGGCATCATAGTCTTATTGGGAAATCAGGCCGGGGGTACGTATTGAAAATACTCGAAAGGTGGGGTAGTAGTGCAGTTTGGACCATATGATATGCTGCTTGATTTTTGCATAGTTGCAGGGTTATTGCTGGTTGGCCAAATTCTCAGGGCCAAACTCCGGATAATTCAAAACTTGTATTTGCCAGCCTCAGTTATTGCCGGAGTACTAGGTATTTTACTTGGATCACAGTTTTTGGATGTTTTGCCTTTTTCAAAAAATATAGCATCATATCCCTATCTGCTGGTTGTTGTGTTATTTGCTACATTGTTTATCGGCAACGAAAGAATGGGTTCACCGAAAAAGGTCGTTTCTGAAGTTGGTGATACTTTTTCCTACAGCATGGTAGCCGAAATCGGCCAATTTGGTATAGCCCTGCTGTTTGGCGTAGTAGTTTTAAAGCAGTTTTTCCCGGAACTGCACCAAGGCTTTGCATTAATGTTGCCGGCCGGATGGGCTGGAGGCTTTGGCTATGCAACTGCAATGGGTGGGGTTTTGCAAAACTATGGCTTTAAAGATGCGTTAACAGTGGGATACACTATGGCTACTGCCGGGATGCTTTCAGGCATATTTGGCGGACTGCTGTTTATTAATCTTGCCACAAGACTCGGAATAACCCGGTTGGTAAAAGCAATGGCAGTTCTGCCTGAAAGTATGAAAACCGGTCTGCTTCCGCCTGAAGAGCGCAAACCTATCGGCATGGGAACTGTAAGCCCGGGTTGTATTGATCCGGTGGCTTGGCATCTTGTTCTTATTTTGATTGCTACAGGCGCCGGCTATTATGCCAATCAGTATTTTAAAGTTATTCTGCCTAAATATGATGTTCCGATGATGTGTTTGTCAATGCTGGCCGGTGTATTTTTGCAGTTGACTTTAAACCGTGTGAATTTAGGCCAGTATGTGGACAAAGACGTCAGTACGAGAATTGGTAGTTGTGTAACTGATTTCATGGTTTGTTTTGGCATAGCCTCAATGAAGATTGCAATAGTTGTCCAATACGCAGTACCGCTATTACTGCTATGCATTCTGGGATTTGTCTGGTGCGGCGGCTTTTTATGGTTCTTAGGGCCGAGGATGTTCCGTAATTTTTGGTTTGAGCGCTCATTGTTCTGCTGGGGATGGGCAACAGGCGTAGTTGCAACAGCAGTTACTCTGCTAAGGATTATTGATCCGGAATTCCGGAGCAAAGCGCTGCAGGATTATGGGATTGCTTATATCTTCATTGCCTTTGTCGAGATATTCTTAGTATCGCTTACACCGGTATTTGTTGGTCTGGGTTATCTGGGAGAAACCGCGGCTGTGCTGATCGGTGTGGCTTTATTAATCTTCGTATTGTCGATAAAGGCAGGCTTCTGGTATAATCCCAACCGGACTGAGCCGCGGCCGGGAGAAAAAGAATCGATAGGTATGTAGTACTATTCTAATAGATCAAAGCGCCAAAATTCTTATGAGGTCTCTGTCGGTTTTGGCAGAGACTTCTTTTATCCTGGAAGAAAGTATATGGAGGAAAATATTATGGTTAAGTTAACCGATGCTGAACAAAAAATGCTTAGCGGGGAAATGGGGGAGTTTAAGCAAAAAGCCCTCCAGTTTATTGTAAAGTATGCGGAAGTTTTAGGGGCAGCAGAACTATGCGAAATCAGTCGGGCAACACTTTTTATTGGTGCTCAGCACTATTTAGAGGGTTTTAAAACCGATGATTATAATGAGATTTTTTCGCAGTTTTATTTAAATAGTGATAAAACGATTCCCATAGGAAAATTTGCTGAAAATTGTGCCGTACAAACCTGTGTTTCTGCGTGCGTAACCAGAGATTATGAGTCGGTGCATTTAAGCAAGGAATTTTTTGATAAAAACAAAAAGTTTTACGCGATGACCCGGGAGGCCGGCGCTTCGGAAGTACATACCTGCACGCCTTATTTTTCAGGCTGGATTCCATTACCAGGCGAGCATTATGTCACAACAGAATCCAGTAATATCTTAATGTGCAACTCAGTTTTTGGCGCATATGGCAATGCCGATGGCATTGAAGCCGCGGTTTGTTCGGCAATTTGCGGGCGAACACCACTTTGGGGGCTTCATCTCAAAGAAGAAAGATATGGCAATGTTGTTTTTATTATAGAATGTCCTTCTAAAACAGACTTTGATTGGGATATTATTGGCTATACTGTTGGCAGATTTTTACCAAGAGAAGGCAAGCCAATCCTTAGCGGCAATTTTGAGAGACCGGAAATTAAAAAACTAAGACAGTGCTTTTCATCGCTGGCGACATCCTCTAACGCTGAGATTTGTCATATTGTAGGCATTACGCCGGAGGCCAGAACGCTGGAGGATGCACTGGGCGGGAAAGAGCCGGTCGCTACATTTACCATTACGCAAAAAGATTATGACGACACTTACAAAATGGTGTGCGACCCAGGCAGTGGCCCTGTAGATTTTGTAAGTATTGGCTGCCCGCATCTCAGTATTGAAGAAATTAGAGATTTTGCTCAATATTTACAAGGGAAAAAGGTCAAAGAAGGCGTTGAATTGTGGTTTTGGACCACTAAATCCAATCAAGCCCTGGCCGATTATAATGGCTTTACAAAGACAATTGAAGCAAGTGGTGCCAAGCTATTTGACAGCACTTGCCCGATAGTCATGAAACAGGAATCGCATAAACACGCCAAAGCAATGGTACTCAGTGGCGTCAAGCAAGCGAAGGGACTGAGAGCACAAACTGCCGCGACCATCTATTGCGGGGAAATGTTAAAATGCGTTGATGCAGCGATTCTAGGAAGATGGGAGGCCTGACAATGAATAAAATCATTTTAAAAGGCAGACCTGCATTTGCCGGTATTGCTGAAGGCGAAGCCTTGGTCTGCCCGGATAGCATTGCCGGCAATACGGGTGCCTTAGGTGATTCTGACGGCGTCATTTATGAACACGGTAATCCCAACAGAGGGAAAAGCATTAAGGATAAAATTTTAGTACTGCCGTGTTCTAAGGGCTCGTGCGGCTGGTCCTGTCACTTCAAGGCCACAAAAATATATGGCAATGCTCCGGCAGGTTGGGTAGTAACCAAAATTGACTCGCGCATAGGGGTTGCGATTGTATCATTGGAAAAACCGGCTGTTGTCGATTTTGTGGAAGCCGATCCTGTGAAGCTTATTAAAACAGGCGACTGGGTTAAAATTGATGGCAGTACAGGCATTGTAGAAATTACTCCTAAGTAGTGTTGTTATTCTTATGTTCTTATCAAGAGAACACTAATTTGATAATATATTGAGAACATTTTGAGAATAATTTAGAACTCCGCTATGCTGCTAATGATAGAATGTCTGAAAACCCTTGTAATATAAGGCTTTTTAAAATTTTGCAGCCTTGTATCCTTGTTGGCACGGTTATTGCGATAATGTATAGTACCTCGGTTATAGATAACAAGAAAGCCTGTATATTGCTTTCTTAACGGCGAGGTAAATATTATTGGAGGGATGATTTATTATGGCTGGTAAGAAGACGTCGTTTCTGTATTTGTCCGAGCAAGACATGTTGAAAGCGGGAGTCCTTGACGGTAAACAATGTGTTGAGACAATTGATGATATGTTCAAGGTAGTCGGCGAGGGCGACTACATCATGGGCGGGATATGTGAGAACGAGCATGGTCAGCGGATTTACTTCCCTGAAGAAAAACGTTTTCCCAATATGCCTGTGGCTGGTCCTGACCGTCGTTTTTTATCGATGATCACCTATCTGGGTGGCAGATTTAACCTTTGTGCTTGTAAATGGTACGGCTCAAATATTGAGAATACAAAACGCGGTCTTCCAAGATCTGTCTTAATGGTAACCTTGAACAATGTGGAGACCGGCGAGCCGTTTGCCCATATGTCCGGCAATCTGCTTAGCGCCATGAGAACAGGTTCTGTGCCTGCGGTCGGGGCAAAGTATCTTGCCAGCAAAGATGCCAAAGTAGCTGCCGTTATTGGCGCAGGTGTTATGGGACGGGCGACTATTACCTGTATGAAGGCCGCGCTTCCCCAGTTGACCAAGGCAGTGGTTTACGACCTGGTGCGGGAGAAAGCCGAAGCATTTTGTGCTCAGATGAGCAGCGAACTCGGATTCCGGTTCGAAGCCGTAGGCTCGATGGAAGAAGCAGTCAGAGCTGCCGACGTGATTACAATTGCAACCGCGGGCAATGCAAAACCTGTTATAAAAACAGAATGGGTTAAGCCTAATGCTGTGATTGCAACTCAGGGGACAGCCGACATTCCGGACGAACTGTTTACTTCATCCCGTGTTGTGTTTGACGAGATAAAAATGCATTTAGCCTGGAAAGAGGAAGAAGAGAAAATTTCGCCGGCAAAACGTCTTGGCTTCCCGGGGGCAAGTGTATTCCGCCTTTGTGAAGAAGGCAAAATCAATGAAACCGATTTGGTCAGCCTCAGTCAAATTGCCTGCGGCAAGAAACTTGGCAGAAGGAACGAAGAGGAACGCTTTATCCTGATTATTGGTGGTATGCCTGTTGAAGATGCAGCCTGGGGCCATACCCTTTATCATAACGCCCGCAAAATGGGCATCGGGCAAGAACTTGTCCTTTGGGATGAACCACACTGGATGTAATTAGCCACTGAAAAAAATATAGGAGCTGATAAAAAAATGGCAAGACAACCAAGACGCCCGATAAATTATTTCCCCGGCGGACTAGTTGGCGGTATTTACCAGCCCTTGACTCAGGCCGGAATTGAACAAATTCATGCAGCTACAATGAAGGTCTATGAGAATGCTGGTATGCAGGTGAATTCTGAAAGGGCTTTGCGTGCTTTCCATGACGCAGGGGCCGAAGTTGATTTCCAGAGACAGATTGTCAGGGCCAGTGAAAGTTGGATAAAGGATAAGATTAAAACGGCACCAGCGAAGATTACCTTGCATGGGAGAGAAGAGCGCCATAATTTAGAACTGGACGGATTCAAGGTATATATCGGTACCGGCGGAACGGCCGTTAATGTGCTTGATATAGATACCGGCAACCGAAGACCGTCAACAATTGAAGATGTTCAGATGGCAGCGAGACTGGTTGATGCTCTGGATAATATTCACTTCTATGTAATCTCGTGTCTGCCCACTGAGCTTGAGAAGAAAGACATTGATGTAAATAGATTTTATGCAGCTATTCGTAATACCAGCAAACATGTTATGGGCGGTGTGTACACACCGGAAGGGGTAAAAAATGTAGCCAATTATGCGGCAATGATAGCCGGTAGCCGTGAAGCACTGCTGAAAAATCCGTTTATCTCGCTGATTACTTGTATAATGAGCCCGTTAGTAATGGACAGAGATTATACGGAGCTAATGATAGCGGCCATCGAGACTGGCTTGCCGCTGGCAACACCGTGTGCACCAATGGCCGGAACCACATCCCCCGGAACTTTAGCCGGAACGTTAGTACAAATGAATGCCGAAGCGTTAAGCGGCGTACTGCTTACGCAAATCCTAAACCCTGGTCATCCGGTATTGTACAGTTGTGTTCCTACTACCACTGATCTAAGGACAGGTGCGTTCTGTTTTGGTTCGGTTGAGATGGGGCTTATGAACGCAGCCTGCGCCCAATTGTCCCGCTTCTATAATTTACCCAACTATACTACCGCCGGTGTAACTGAATCTAAAATACCTGATGCCCAATCCGGGTATGAGAGTATGGCGACCATCATGCTAGCGGCGCTGTCAGGCTCCAACTATATCCATGATGCCGCGGGTCTCATAGAATCCGGCCTTAGTATTGCGTTTGAGCAATATGTTATGGATGACGATATAATCGGTATGGCTATGCGTGCCGTAAAGGGAATTGAAGTAAACGACGAGACACTTTCCGTGGATATAATTAATGAAGTTGGTCCTGCGGGAAATTACTTAGCCAATGATCATACAACCATGCATATGAAGAAAGAGTTCTTCTATAACAAGGCGTCAGACCGCAACTCAAGATCAAGATGGGAAATGAATGGTTCGCTTGATGCCAGAGAGCGGGCGCGGAGAGTGGCTAAAGAGATCCTGGCAACCCACAAGCCTGTCTGGGTAGACAAGAAAGTAGAAAAAGAAATAGTTGAGACTATACCGGGAATGCTTCAAAATTGGACTGACTAGGCAAAACGGATTGAATAACCGCTGATACCATGATCCTGATGCAGTTAGCGCTGCGATGTTGACACTTAACCTCTGCTTTGGGTTACATCATGGCGCTGCATTTTTAATACTGAATGAAGGATAGGAGGAGAGGATAAAGTGATTCATTTTGCAGACATCGAAGATGCAGTAATTGAGGGTCAGCATAAGGAAGTGCCGAAGCTAATTGCCCAACTGCTTGATCAGGGCGCAGCGCCCATGGATATAATTAAAAACGGTTTATTATCAGGGATGGGTATTGTAGGTCCGAGATTTAAAAGCGGCGAAATGTTTATGCCGGAAGTCATGCTGAGTGCCAAAACAATGAACATCGGCTTGGATATATTAAAGCCGCTCATTGTGGAAGGCGATATGGAGAGTGCGGGTAAGGCCGTCCTGGGTACAGTTGAGAGCGACCTGCATGACATTGGCAAGAATTTAGTAAAAATGCTGCTGGAAAGCTCCGGCTTTCAAGTCGTCGATCTTGGCATAGACGTGTCAGCCGAAAGCTTTGTCGAGGCCGTTGCTGAACATAAACCCGATGTGTTAGGCCTGGCCGCTTTACTTACCACCACCATGCCCAACATGAGAAAAACCATTGAGTTACTAGAAGAAAAGGGATTGAGAGGCAGTGTAAAAGTACTTGTTGGCGGTGCACCTGTATCTGAGGATTTTGCCTGTGCAATCGGTGCAGACGGTTATGCTGCCGATGGTGCGGCAGCGGTTGATTTTTGCCGCCAGCAACAATAGTTTCAAGTCTCTTAAAACTGTCACGGGAGTGATTCATTTGTTGATAGTCGGCGAGTTGATAAATGCAAGCCGCAAGCTAATTCAAACCGCGATTAAAGAAGCAAACAGTGCTTATATCCAGCAGGTTGCTGCCGAGCAGTTTGCAGCCGGAGCTCATTATATTGATGTCAATGCGGGGGTTTTTGTCGGGGAAGAAGCTGAATACCTGAAATGGCTGGTTACTAATGTGCAGCAAGCTGTAAATGCGCCATGCTGTATTGACAGTCCGGACCCTAAGGCGATTGAAGTTGCTTTGTCCGTTCACCAGGGTATACCTATGCTGAATTCTATTTCCCTGGAGAAAGAAAGATATGATGTGTTCTTGCCCCTGATTGCGGGAACAGATTTTAAAGTTGTCGCATTATGCATGAGCGATGAGGGTATGCCGGAAACGGCAGAAGCCAGGGTTAAAATTGCCGACAAGCTGATTAATGAATTGACTAAAAATGGAGTTGCGATTGACAATATTTATGTCGATCCGTTAGTGCAACCCTTATCGACCAGCGATATATATGGTGTTGAGTTTCTAAAAGCGGTGGAAACGATTATGACTGCTTATCCCGGAGTTCATACCATGTGCGGCCTCTCTAACATTTCTTTTGGCCTGCCTGAACGCAGGTTCTTAAACCGGACCTTCGGTATCATGGCAATTGACCGGGGGCTTGATGGCATGATTACCAATCCTCTGGATAAAGAATTCATGGCCAGCGTAATTGCTGCCGAGGCATTACGGGGCAAGGATGAGTATTGCGGTAAGTATTTAGCAGCGTATCGTAAGAAAAAGTTTGAGTTTTAGTAAAGTACTAGATTGTATCGTGATGGCACAGTATTGAATGTAATAACTGTGCCATCTTTACGTGCTATCCATTTACAAAGCAAGATTGTGCTGGTGAAATTCCGAACATTTTAAATATTTGATATTATGGATTGGATTACATCAAAACGAGCAGATATGCGTTGAATCGGTAAGGCGCGGGCAATGCTATAATTTTTATAAAGCCCGAGTCAGGGAATGCTTCAGAAGTGGATTGACTAAATAGGAGGAGAGGGAAGAATGATTAATTTTGAAGACATTGAAGATGCGGTCATTGAGGGACAGCATAAGGAAGTGCCGAAGCTAATTGCCCAAATGCTTGATCAGGGCGCGGCGCCCATGGATATAATTAAAAACGGTTTATTATCAGGGATGGGTATTGTAGGCCCGCGATTTAAAAACGGCGAAATGTTTATGCCGGAAGTCATGCTGAGTGCCAAAACAATGAACATCGGCTTGGACATATTAAAGCCGCTCATTGTGGAAGGCGACATGGAGAGTGCGGGTAAGGCCGTCCTGGGTACAGTTGAGAGCGATTTGCATGATATTGGCAAGAATTTAGTAAAAATGCTGTTGGAAAGCTCCGGCTTCCAGGTCGTCGACCTCGGCATAGACGTGTCAGCCGAAAGCTTTGTCGAGGCCGTTGCTGAACATAAACCGGATGTGTTAGGCTTGGCTGCTTTACTTACCACCACAATGCCCAACATGAGAAAAACCATTGAGTTACTAGAAGAAAAGGGATTGAGAGACAGTGTAAAAGTACTTGTTGGCGGTGCACCTGTATCTGAGGATTTTGCCCGTGCAATTGGCGCAGACGGTTATGCTGCCGACGGTGCGGCAGCGGTTGATTTTTGCCGTCAGCAAAAATAGTTAAAAAAAACTGTCACGGGAGTGATCATAGCGCATAGTTCAAGCCCACTCAAATTTCCCGCCTGGAAAACTTGAGTGGGTAAATTATAATGGCAATTTGTTTGCAAACATCGTAGTTGCAGAGTCCGCATGGGTGTGCAAATGAGAGTGGAGGATGTAGTAGATGTCTAAAATCAAAGGTGCTTTTCAGCAGGGTCTGTCCTTGAAAAACAAGCTGTTGATTTCATTAAGTGCAGTGTCAATCCTACCCTTGATTGCTTTAGGTATATATATCGGCTGGTATATAGAAAAGCAGACTTTTGCATCTGTACACAGTACCAGTCTATCGCAGCTCACTCAAATTGATTTAAATATTTCAGACTTCTTCAAAGATACCGAGTACAATGTTAAAATGCTTGCTGCCAACGAGACTGTCAGGACTAGAAATGATAGTGAGTTCAATAACTTCTTAGAGGCCAATGAGGCAACCTTTAAGTACAATACGAAGGCTGAAGAAGCACAGATATTAAAAGTATTTGAGAATTTCACTAAAAGCCATCCCTATGTAGCTTCCGTCTATATGGGGCGGGAGAATGGCGGATATATGCAAGTACCTCCCAGAGGCAAAAACACTAAGTTTGACCCGCGTACCCGGCCCTGGTATAAAATCGCTATGGCTCAGCCGGGAACACCGGCGATGACTGATGCGTATAAAGCAGTTACCAGTAACGATATATCTATCGGTTCAGCTGTGGCTCTTGTGGATGAGCAGAATAAACCTTATGGAGTTATTGGTATAGATGTATCTCTTAAACATTTAGTGGAATCAATGGATAAGATTCAGGCAGGTGAGGCTGGCTATGTTTTTCTCTTTGATAAAAACGGAACTGTGATAACCAACCCTGCTCAGGACAAGGTATTCAAAAAATATAATGAAGCCGGATATGATGTGTATGAACAAATTGCCAAGCATGATCAGGGCTATGTTTTGTTTACCGAAAATGGCGAGAAAAAATATTTGTTTTATTATACATCCCCACGACTCGGGTGGAAAATTTGTTCAGCAATCCCGGAGGCAGAAATAACTGCAATTGCGACGAATTTAGCCAAATCAATAGTAATTACTATTGTAATTACCATACTCATTACGGCTTGCATTGCGATATTTATCGCGAAGCATTTTACCGGGCCTATCAGTCAACTTGTAGATGAATGCCGGCGTTTGGCCGATGGCGACCTGCGAGAGCGTTCAACAACAATTAATTCGAGCGATGAAATTGGCCAACTGGCAAATGGTTTTTGTGCAATGAGGGAGAAGTTGCGCGTGCTTATCACCAGTATGCACTCCCGCGCTGAACAACTGGCTGCTGCGAGTGAGGAGCTGACTGCCAGTGCGGACCAATCGGCTCTGGCTGCCAATCAAGTAGCAATGTCCATCACCGGTGTGGCGACAGGCGCACAGGAACAGCTTGCCGCAGCTGATGCTGCCGCCGGCGTGGTCGAAGAGATGTCTGCCAGCATTGCGCAGATAGCCAGTGCCACAAGTGAGGTGGCAGCGCAATCGGCACAGGCTGCTGACAAAGCAAATGAAGGAAATAAGTCAGTGGAACAAGCGGTAAACCAAATGGCTCATATCCAACAGACTGTCAACACCTCTGCCAGGGTAGTAGCTGAATTGGGTGACAGGTCCAAGGAAATAGGCCAGATTGTTGAGGCCATCTCCGGCATTGCCAGCCAGACCAATCTATTGGCTCTCAATGCTGCCATTGAGGCCGCGCGGGCCGGTGAACACGGACGCGGTTTTGCCGTAGTTGCCGAAGAAGTACGTAAACTGGCTGAACAGTCCCAGGAAGCAACTAAGCGGATTGCCGCACTGGTCGGCGGAATTCAGGGAGATACCAACAACGCGGTGCTGGCTATGAATGAAGGTACCCGGGAAGTTAAAGTGGGCGCCGATGCAGTCAATGCTGCCGGCAAGTATTTCGGGGAAATCGTGACACTGGTAACCAGCGTATCCGGACAGCTGAAGGAAGTTTCCGATTCTATCGATCAAATGACTATTGGCAGTAAACAAATTGTGGGGTCGGTAGCCAGGATTGACAAAGTGAGTAAAAAGGTAGTAGGAGAGTCCCAGACAGTATCAGCTGCTACCGAGGAGCAATCGGCCTCCATGGAAGAAATCGCTGCTTCCAGCCAGAGTCTGGCTAAGCTGGCGATGGACCTGCGGGAAGCTGTCAGCAAGTTCAGTGTTTAATCCGATGGCGAGTTCATGCATATACACTAGCAATCTAAAGGCGAAAGCACGAACGACCCGGGAAGATCGGACAGTCGGCCTCGAAGAATGCATGGAGATTTCCTAACATTTTGAAAATTAGCTCGATTGGATTGGTTTGTATCAAAACGAGCAGAGATGTGTCTAACTGGCAATGCGATGGTAATGATACAATATCAATATAATACTTTAAGAAAGGGGATAAATTGTCGAAGATTATTGGCTTTAGTGCCGCAAGGATAGGCTGCCGGGAATTGGATTTAACTAAGGATTATGGGGGATAAAACGTTGATAATCATTGGAGAAAAAATCAACTCAAGTCTGAAAGGTGTAACTGAAGCGGTCAAGAATAGAGATGTGGATTTTATCCAGCAACGCGCCTTGGAGCAAGCACAAAATGGAGCAGATTATATTGATGTTAACTGCGGTACGTTAATTGACGAAGAAGTAGAGGCCCTGCCCTGGTTGGTGCAAACAGTTCAGCAGGTAGTGAACAAGCCTTGTTGTATAGATAGTCCTAATCCTTTGGCGCTGGCAGCAGCCCTTAAGGTACATAAGGGCAAGCCGATGATTAATTCCATCACAGGAGAAGAGGAACGCTATACTGCTATAATGCCTCTGGTTAAAGAGTACCAGGCTAATATTATAGCTTTGGTTATGGATGATGAACATGGAATGCCAAAGAGTGCTGCAGCAAGAATCAATGCAGGTACTAAGCTTATCGAAAGAATGCAGGCTGATGGTGTACCGGTTAACCATATTTACATAGACCCGCTGGTTCAGCCTATCAGCACAAGCAGCGATATGGCTATAGTGGTGATTGATACTATTAAAGGAATTAGAGAATTGTATCCCACAGTGCATTTTATGTGCGGCCTAAGCAATGTATCTTTCGGATTGCCTAAAAGAGGCCTTCTCAATAGAACTTTCCTGACGTTATGCATGTTAGCCGGCCTGGATGGAGCAATACTTGATCCGGGGAATAGGCAAATGATGAGCATGGTTATTGCTACAGAAGCGTTACTAAATAAAGATGCATTTACCAAGCAATATTTGAAGAGTTACAGAAAAGGATTATTAGAATAAAACATAGCTGAGAGGAGAATGAAAAATGGTATTAACAAAAATTAGAGAGATGGTAATCGAGGGTGAAGGGGAAGAAGCTGTAGCATTGATTAAGCAAGCGATGCAAGCAAATATCAGTGTTCGCGATATTGTTAGTGAAGGGTTAATTGGAGCTATGAATGTTGTCGGACCTAAAATGGCATCCGGGGAAATGTTCGTACCTGAAGTGCTGATGTGTGCTGAAGCTATGCAGGAGGGGTTAGTTTATCTTAAGCCTTTTCTCAAGGATGGAGATGTTGTATCAAGTGGTAAATTTCTTATAGGCACGGTTAAAGGTGATCTTCACGATATCGGCAAAAACCTGGTTGCTATGATGATGGAAAGCTCAGGCTTTGAAGTTTTCAACATCGGTATTGATCAGTCGACCGAGGCTTTCCTGGAAGCCATAGAACAGCACAAACCAGATATTGTTGGCTTATCTGCACTGCTCACCACAACAATGCCGGCAATGCGGGATACGGTAAATGACATTAGGGAAAAAGGAATTGCAGTAAAGATATTTGTTGGCGGTGCGCCGGTTAGTGAAGAATTTGCCAAAGAAATCGGTGCAGATGCGTACTGTCCGGATGCAGCAGAGACGGTGGTATTGGCTAAGGCGATGCTTGCTTGATTACTGAACAGGAGGGATGAATTATGTTAAAAGGCGGCTTGGAGTCTGATACACTAAAGTTTCTAAAAGAGGAAGACATTCGTAAAATTCATAATGCTACCATGCAGGTGCTTGCTGAAGTTGGCGTGCAGATTGGCGAGCCAGAAGCCTTAAAACTTTGCGCTGCAAAGGGAGCAAAGGTCGATTTTGGTAAGCAGAGGGCATATTTCAGTGAAGAGCTGGTTATGAAAGCTGTAGAAACAGCGCCTTCTGTAGTGACAATCTATGGTCGGGATGATGACTCTAAAAATATAGAGCTCGGCGGCAATAAGGTTTACCTGGGAACTGGCGGAACGGCCCTTAATATTATTGATTTAGATCGGGTTACCCGTAAAACCACTGCAGCAGATATTGCCAATACTGCCCGTTTAGTCGATGGACTGGATCATGTCCACTTCTTTGTAATTCCCTGCCATCCGAGTGATGTACCTGCTGAAGCGCTTGATGTAAATCGCTTTTATCATTCTATAAATAATACGACCAAGCCCATTATGGGCGGGATTTTGAACGAAGACGGCGTTGACCGCGTACTGGCCATGGCCGCCGAAATTGCCGGCGGTATGGACAAATTGGCCGAAAAGCCGTTCATCTCATTTATCTCCAGTATACTCAGCCCGTTGAAACTGGATGATACCCGTACACGGATATTGTTTAAAGTCGCCAGGGCCGGTATTCCAATAGCAACTTCAACGGCTCCTCTGGCTGGAGCTACTTCGCCGATTACCTTGGCAGGAACACTGGTTCAAATGAATGCCGAAGCGCTGACCGGAGTTGTGTTGACGCAAATGGTTAATCAGGGAGCGCCTATCCTATATTCGGCAGTACCGACTATTATGGATATGCAGACCATGACATTCCTGTTTGGCAGCGTTGAATCAGGAATTATGAATGCAGCAGCAGCCCAACTGGCACAATTTTACAAGCTGCCCATATATTCCACAGGCGGAATCAGTGACTCCAAGCAGCCTGATCAGCAAGCCGGATATGAAAAAGCACTTACAGCTATTATGCCGGCTTTAGCCGGGGCTAATTTTATTCATGAGGCTGCGGGCCAGTTAGATAGCGGTATGACTATTAGTTACGCACAGTATGTCATTGATAATGATATCATGGGTTCGGTTATGAGAGCTGTACGGGGAATTGAAGTTGACGAAAGCACGTTAGCTACCGAAGTAATAGCCAGAGTAGGCCCGGGAGGCAATTACCTGGCACAAAAGCTGACCGTCAAGAAGATGAGGACAGAATTCTTTTATCCGAAAGCGGCAACCAGAGTTAATTTTGACGGTTGGAAAAAGGCCGGCAGTAAAGATACTTGGACAATGGCTGAAGAGGTAGCTCGTGACATTCTGGCAAAACATCAACCGCAGCAAATACCACAGGCGATAGCTGAGAAAATCAGAAAAGCTGAACCCGGAATAAAGTGAAAGCTAGGAAAAGAGGTGGCGCAGATGTATTTTAAGCTTCGGATACTGACCTTGTGCGCAGCAGTGTTGGGTATAATTACTCTAACTCTAACCGGGACAATGATTAATACAGCATCAGCGAAAAGCAGTAACGAATTACAGCCGTTTAAGGTGGCTGCTCTTCAGTTTAACCCTGTACTGAATGAACGGGACAAAAATGTTGATCAATTGCTGAAGGTAATAGAAGAGGCTTTTAAAAACGGAGCTAAATTGGTTGTAGCCCCAGAGATGTCAACTACCGGGTATTACTACAAGGACAGAGACGCCATCCGTCCTTTTGTTGATACTATTCCCGGAACAACAACCAAGCGGGTAGAGCAATTAACAAAAAAATATAATGCCTACGTAGTCCTGGGGATGGCCGAAAGAGATCCTGAGACAGACCTGTTTTATAATGCGGCTGCAATGGTTGGCCCGCAGGGCTATGCCGGCAAGTACAGAAAAACGCATCAGTGGGAAAGCGAAGAGCATTGGGCAGCACATGGTGATCTGGGAGTTCCGGTATTTAACACCAGCCTTGGAAAGATTGCCATTAATATTTGTATGGATGCTGCCTATTTTGAGTCAGCCCGCTTAGCTGGCTTAGGCGGTGCAGATATTCTGGCGTTCCCCACTAATTCCACCGCCCAGGCTATTGCAGCATTACAAGCAAGGGCCCAGCAGAATGGAATGTATATTATTAGCGCCAACCGCTCTAACACCGAAATTGACTATCACATGATTGGTGCAAGTGCAATATGGTCGCCAATGGGGGTAAAATTAGCTGAAGCTGAATTATTACCCGATAAGAGCAAGGATATTAATGAGCCAACCATTCTTTATGGAATAATAGACCCTAAAGAATATAAAAACAAAAATAAACAGGCTTTGGCAAACCGGCGGCCTGAATTGTACAAAGAGCTGATGCTCTACATTGCTCCCTGGGACTACACGAAAAATACGACACCTCATGACATCAATGCAGGCATTGTTCAATACGAGCCGGTGATAGGAAATGTCGCAGCCAATAAGCAAAAGATTGCCGAACTTATTTCAGCTTCCGTAGCAAAGGCTCATAAGGAAAGCAACAGCTTACATATTATTGTTTTGCCTGAACTATCCCTGACCGGTCCGATGGATAATCAAAGTATTGCCGCAGTAAAGGCTCTGGCTGAAGCAGCAGACGGCGCCACCACCAGGTTTATGACTAATCTTGCAAAGGCTAATCAGGTAGCAGTGATATATGGACTGATTGAGCAAGAGGGAGACAGATTATATAATTCTGCCATTATTTTGGACAAAGACGGCAAGTTTGTTGGAAAATACAGAAAGACACATCTCGGTGACAGCGATAAAAGCTGGGCCACTGCCGGCGATAAACTAGCGGTATTCAGTACACCTGAATTGGGCAAAATCGGTGTATTAATTGGTGAAGACGCTGTCTATCCCGAAGCTGTTGGTGTTTTAGCAGTTAACAGGGCTGATTTTATTGCTATACCTTCAGCGTGGAGTGGTCAATATGGTTCCTATATGACCATTCATCCGGATATGTCGGCCAATAAATATCCTGAAGGCTCAATGGTTACCTGGGATGCAGCAGCGATAGGCGGTCAGGCCTATACTTTAGTTGCTAATTTTGTGGGAACAAAAGCGGAATATTTAGGGCGTAGCAGTCTTTATACCCTGGATCCTCTCTACGGCCTTGACCAACCGGCCGTAGCCTCGGGGGACAAAGAAGAAGTCTTTGTGGTTAAATTTAAAACCCTTCAATCGCAGTGGTGGTATAATCAGGAGAATCTGGTATTGTCACGACGGACACCTTACTATGTTCCGCTCATAAAATAAAGGCTTAACTTTAACTTCCATGCGGAAAATTGGACAATTCAAGAACCCGTTAGCTTTGTGCTGACGGGTTCTTGAACAATACATCAGAAGTTTTTTTGTCATAAATAATGAAGGAATTTAATGCCTGATCAGGAAATAAAAATGTAGTAAATGGGCATGTCATATGACAATATTATGGAATGTTAAATAGCGAGGGATAGCCAATGAAATTGGAAGCCGATTTGTTTGAGTTCAAGTATCTGGAGAAGATTCTTGGGAGTTTTTCGAAAGCAACTGGGTTACACATCGAGGCGGTCGATGATATAGGTGAAACCTTTTACATTCCTGATAAAACTAACCGGTGTGAATTTTGTCAATATATTCGCAGTCACCCTAACGGAACAGCGAAGTGTCATGCTTCTTACCGGCAAGCGACGTTGGAGGCTGCAAAGTGGGAGGAACCATATTTTTTCCGCTGTCATGCCGGCTTGGTTCTCTGGGCGGTGCCAATTATTATGCCAGGGGCACCCTTACGGAGTATTATCTGTGGTCAGGTGCTGATGTGGAAACCTGATAGGTTTTTATTTCAGGAGCTAAAAGAATTTAATGCTCGTATTAATAATTTTGAGGAATTAAAGGAGAAGGCCAAGCAATTAGAAGTCATTTCTCCCAGTCGCTCTCAGGCGGTGGCTGATACGTTGTTTGTGGTCGTGAATCATCTTATAAAACGGGACATTCATATATTAGAGCAAATTGATACCAAGAAGAAAATGCAGCAGCAAATCAGGAAGGATTTACAGGATCGGAAAAAGCTTAAAGTATCGGCCTTAAATGACTATGGAGCCTACTTAAAAAAAGAACGGAGCTTTTTGCGGGATATTCGCTTGGGGGACAAAACGCGAGCCGAAACAAATTTGAATAGCTTGCTAACCTATCTGTTCACTAAAACAGTCGGAGATAAAACGGAGATACGAGTTCGAGTCATTGAGTTGGCAACATTAGTTTCACGTGCCGCTGTTGAGGGAGGGGCTGACGCGGAACATGTAATGGCCATGTTAAAGGAGTTTAATAAAGAAGTCGAAAAGTTTGAACAGGTAGAACAATTTTTTTGCAGAATTCAAACCTTGGTTGCTGAATTTCTAGGTGACAGCTTGTCAATGGCTGACAAAAAGCATCTCAGTCTGGTCAACGATGCTAAAAGGTTTATTGTGGAGAACCACTCCAAACCAATCAAGATTGAAGATGTGGCTGCACAGTTGTTTATTAGCGCCTCACACTTGTCGCGACTCTTTCAGCGGGAATTGAATTGCACTGTTAACGATTATATTACCCGCGTTCGCGTTGAGCGGGCCGTTGAATTAATGAAACAGCCTGAACTTAATGTTGAGCAGGTTTCCAAAGCTATAGGGTTTCAAAACCAAAGTTATTTTGCCAAATTCTTTCGGAAATATATTGGCGTGACTCCGTTGGCTTACCGCAATAGTTTATTTTAACTGGGGTGAGTAATAGTGATTTACGAAGAAATCATCAAAAGTATTGACGAGGGTGAAGCAGACAGGGTCGTGGAGCTTAGCAAAAATGCGCTAATGCAGGGCTATCCGCCTATACAGGTTTTACAAAAAGGACTTATGGCCGGAATGGATAAGGTGGCCGAAAAATTTCGCGACCAGCGTGTTATGGTTCCTGAAGTCTTGATGTCTGCCAGGGCGATACATGCAGGTTTATTGGTATTGGCGCCTTATCTAAAATCAAAGAGAATCAACAATCGAAAAGGTGTAATTGTGATTGGCACAGTAGCAGGCGATTTGCATGATATAGGAAAAAACTTAGTTAAAATGATGGTAATGAGCACAGGTGTGAAAATTATTGATTTAGGAATAAATGTTTCAACAAGAAAGTTTATAAACACTGTTCAAAAAGAAAAACCGGATATTTTGATGATGGCGTCATTATTAACAACTACTATGCCGGCTATGAAAGTAGTTATTGAAGAACTGAATGAAGGGGGATTAAGGCAAGGAGTCAAAATTGCAGTAGGCGGGGCACCGGTGGATGAACCTTTTGCTAAGGAAATCGGAGCAGATTATTACTTTGAAAGCGCCAAAGATGTAACCGATTTTTTGGAAAAAAACCTGGAAAAGATTATTAACCGCAAGGGCAGGTTTGGGGGCTGATTTATTGGAATTTGCCATTTTCCATCTTCGAACGGCATGGCGAGAAATAGATGAGAAGCGGCTTTTATTATGGCATGCCAGGGAAGAGCCCATAATGGCGAATGGATAAGGGCTAGCGGCAATTTGTGGGGTCAGGGACAGGAGAAGGGGCTTAACTCCGGTATTTGGGGGTTAAGCCCCTTTTTTGCAATCATTTATAATTTGATTTTTCCAGGCAGGGCTTTATAGATAAGGTGACGAAACCCTTATAAACCGTGATTTGGCGAGGCTTTTATTATTAAGGCAGAAGTTCGTTTGGTTAGCTTGGAAAAATAATGGGATAAACCTTGTGGATGCTAGGTTTCTGAGGAGTTGCTGTTTTGAGAAACGCAGTGTTTATCTTGGGGTAACGAACACATTAGATGTATTGAAATATGGAAGTATGAATGCGTTCCAGGTACATTTTTCCGGGTAACGAACACATTAGATGTATTGAAATTAACTATTCCAGATTAAATCCGCGTCACTCATAGCGGGTAACGAACACATTAGATGTATTGAAATTCGTCTTCTTCATCGGCACCCTCTTCCGTAATCCAGGGGTAACGAACACATTAGATGTATTGAAATAAATTACAGCAACTGCAAGTACGTCAGTTAATTTTGGGGTAACGAACACATTAGATGTATTGAAATTTTTGCGGTCAAATGGTGTTGCGCTTTTCATTTCGGGTAACGAACACATTAGATGTATTGAAATAAATAAAAGGGTACTTCTACGTATTCGAAGGCTTTGGGGTAACGAACACATTAGATGTATTGAAATTAGCCCTGTACCGGCTGCTATCCAACATAGTATTAAGGGTAACGAACACATTAGATGTATTGAAATAGGTAATATCGTATATGTAACCGTTGAAGTGATTCGGGTAACGAACACATTAGATGTATTGAAATAGCATCTGTATTGCTAATTCTGCATTTTCATCCCCGGGGTAACAAACACATTAGATGTATTGAAATAATGTACTTGATCTTCTTTTAGTCCGAATACCTTGGGGTAACGAACACATTAGATGTATTGAAATTCGCCATCGATGGCAAATTTCCGTTCCTCCGGGGTGGGTAACGAACACATTAGATGTATTGAAATTCCTTACCGCCTCCACAATTTATTTTTGTTAGTTACAGGGTAACGAACACATTAGATGTATTGAAATTGGAGAGGCTTGAAGATTTGTCAAAATGGTTAGTTTAGGGTAACGAACACATTAGATGTATTGAAATAAGAATATGTTGATGATGGCTACAGCGGAGAATATCGGGCAACGAACACATTAGATGTATTGAAATGGTGTTGGCTTCCACCATTGCACGTCCCAAGGCCAAGGGCAACGAACACATTAGATGTATTGAAATTAGAACTTGCTGCGACGACCGGTTGGTGTAGAAGATGGGCAATGAACACATTAGATGTAAAAACCTTCTTGACTTTCATACCGTTTGACGTTTTCATGGCTCGAGCACTGGCGTTAGCTTTGCCGGGTGAGTGGAATACGTTAGTGGCTGCGGTTATCGTGACTCAAACTCTTGTGGAACTTATTGGGGAATTATTCTATATCCGTCTTGTTCCAAAGATGATTTTGCCTGATACACTTGAAGTCACATAACTGTCATGGTATCTTTATAGAAAGATATATACTATTTATTTTTGGAGGGGGTTCCAATGACCAAAAAAATAGCTGTAGCTGGTAAAGGCGGCGTTGGTAAAACGACTTTTACCGCTTTGCTGATTAGAGAATTGATGCGGCAGAAAAAAGGTATTATCTTAGCCGTAGATGCCGATCCAAATTCTAATTTGAATGAAGCTTTAGGAATTGATGTAGACGATTCTATCTCCAATATCCTGGAGGAAGTTAGACTGGGAGACGATGTTCCGATTGGAATGGGCAAGGATTCATTTACAGAATATCGGTTAAGTCAAATTATCAAAGAGGGGAAAGGCATGGATCTTATCCAAATGGGTCTACCCCAACAAAATGGTTGTTACTGCTATCCCAATAATTTGATGCGGATGTACCTGGAACAGTTACAACGAAATTATGAATACGTTATCATTGATAACGAAGCTGGTATGGAGCATTTAAGCCGGCGGATTGTGGCAGACATTGATATGCTTTTTATAATCAGCGATACTTCGGTTCGCAGTATTCGTTCGGCGGCAAAAGTAGTCGAACTGATCAAGGTGTTAAAGATTTCAATACCCGAAGTTTATCTAATTATCACCAAGACAGGTGAAGCGGGAATTGATGGTCTAAAAGAGGAAATCGCGAAGACCGGTCTAGATTTAGTCGGTACTATTCCTTATGATGTACAAGCTGTTACTTTTGATTTTGAAGGGAAGCCGTTGATTGATTTACCAGATGACTCGCTTTCTGTAATGGCAGTTAAAGCCATCATGGAAAAAGCAGGCGTTTAATACAATTGTAGGTTGCTACTGACCATAATAGTGAATGCGTAATGGTTTGCCGCCATTTGTGAGGTCAGGAACAGGCAAAAGGGGCTTAACTCTGTTGGCGTTAAGCCCCTTTTGCGCGTGCAGGTGCAGTTTTGCTACTAATATCTAATCTAAAGAGTGAACTTATAGAGTATTAATAGAAACGAAGCTGAAGAGTAAAGCCAATTTCGGTAAAAAGATCCTTGAAGCCAATCAGCATAAAATGAAATCGCTTATAATTTAATTTTTCCAGGCAGGGCTTTATAGATAAGGTAGCGAAACCCTTATAAACAGTGGTTTGGCGGGGTTTTTACAATTAAGACAGAAATTAGCTTGGTTAGCTTGGAAAAATACAGGGATAAACCTTGTAGAGGCTAGGTTTTTGAGGAATTGCTGTTTTGAAAAACACAGTGTTTATCTTGGGGCAACGAACACATTAGATGTATTGAAATATGAAGACCCGGAAAAAATCAAAAACGAAGCCAAGGGGCAACGAACACATTAGATGTATTGAAATAGCACACTGGCCACCGACGCTTGCGGCGCTTTGGGGGTAACGAACACATTAGATGTATTGAAATTCGGTTACTAAGGGTTTGGTGTCAGCGCCACCGGCCGGGCAACGAACACATTAGATGTATTGAAATAGAGTTTCAATCAGTTCAATATGATCAGTATCCGGGGCAACGAACACATTAGATGTATTGAAATCAAGACCTCTGAACAATATCTTCTGCCCGGTAGGGGGCAACGAACACATTAGATGTATTGAAATACATTCCGGTAATCTGCACGGTAATCCCGGTAGGCGGGCAACGAACACATTAGATGTATTGAAATAAGAGAGACTGCGCAAGGGACAGTTGACGAATAAAGGGCAACGAACACATTAGATGTATTGAAATCAAAGCCGGAGAATACGTGTATTTGCTGCAATGCTGGGCAACGAACACATTAGATGTATTGAAATTTGAACAACCACTCTGCGATAGCTACCGAATCCAGGGCAACGAACACATTAGATGTATTGAAATTAGCATTTGCGCAAAGGGAAGTTCTAAAACGAGTAGAGGGCAACGAACACATTAGATGTATTGAAATCCGCCAGCAGCACGGAGATAGTCTGCGGTCATTGCAGGGGCAACGAACACATTAGATGTATTGAAATTCAAGATAGACAACACCTTCACCGCTGTCCTTATCGGGGCAACGAACACATTAGATGTATTGAAATTTGTTTACGACTATTGTATATGTGCCTCTATCTTGGGCAACGAACACATTAGATGTATTGAAATTCAGATTCTCCCTTGAATTCGGTTTTTTCCAAGGTGGGCAACGAACACATTAGATGTATTGAAATCCACCTTTATTATATCGTTACCACTTAACGATATGTGGGCAACGAACACATTAGATGTATTGAAATCTGCCTTACTGTACCTTGAACGTTACTGTCATGCCCGGGCAACGAACACATTAGATGTATTGAAATATTTCCTGGAATATACTACCAACAATATTCCCCGCTGGGCAACGAACACATTAGATGTATTGAAATCGCTGACGTTGGGTAATATCCGGCATGGCAGCCAGGGGCAACGAACACATTAGATGTATTGAAATCGAATTATGCGAAATAGATTTACCACATGCCCGTCGGGCAACGAACACATTAGATGTATTGAAATTGAATGGTGGAATGGCAAAGGCTACCCCATGCAGGGGCAACGAACACATTAGATGTATTGAAATCTTCTGCAGTGGTACTGACATCAAATAGTGCCGACGGGCAACGAACACATTAGATGTATTGAAATTCGTCCAACCGCCCCATCTCTTGAATAATGCTGGCGGGCAACGAACACATTAGATGTATTGAAATAAACAAATCAGTTCAACATATGCAGGATTAAGAGGGGCAACGAACACATTAGATGTATTGAAATATGGTCATGTCCTGGTTATCCTGGATGATGATAGGCGGGCAACGAACACATTAGATGTATTGAAATTCCGTCAATTCCAGTACCGGAGTTAGTTTTATAATTAGGGCAACGAACACATGTAGATGTATTGAAATGGCTACAACCAAATTGTATATGACACATTTTCTACTGGGCAACGAACACATTAGATGTATTGAAATAAAACCTATGGCTATGACAATCAATTCTATTTTAAGGGCAACGAACACATTAGATGTATTGAAATAGGCCGAACCAGATTTCCCGCATGGTGGCCGTTTCAGGGCAACGAACACATTAGATGTATTGAAATAAGATTTCCTCAACGGTTTTCCAATCGAATCTACAGGGGCAACGAACACATTAGATGATTGAAATGAAAGTTTTGGGATAATTTCCGTAATTGGACAACCTTATTTGAAGAGTAAGAGTAGAACCGGATAGGGCTTAACTCTGGGGGAGTTAAGTCTCTTTTATTTGCTAAAAATTCCCAACAAGCTCGAAGAATTTCCAAGTAAAAATCCAATATCTATTAGCAATTTGCAGGATTTCCCTAATCCTTCTGGAATATATTGTATATATTGTTGAAATGTAATACTTTTAGCGAGTTTTCGACAAAGAGAAGAGGTGATAAATTGCTTTACCATGAGTTGATCGTCACAATGCTCCTGCAAACCGACTTGCCTGCGACTAAAGGTTATGAATACTTATCTAAGGTAATATCCAGCGCCATGCTGAATGATGCCGAACTTAAGGAACTGCACGGCCAGCGGGTATTAAAAGGTTACTCGTTCTGCAATTTGTATCCCCGTGAGCCCGATAAGGTGTATAAGCAGGGGCGGGTCTATATTTTTCATATTCGCTCCTTTGAGTTGGACTTGCTATTAAAATTAAAATATCTCTTGCCGCAGCTTAAAGCAGGTATTATTGCCACAGAAATCAGGAACTTTGCGTATCGTCCGATTGTGCGGCTGAAAAGTCTTACCCCGGCAGTGGCAACCGTTGATAACCGCTCCTGGACCCGGGATAATGGGCTGAAGCTGTTAATGGAGCGAATCCATGTTAATGCTCTTAAAAAATACCGGGCGTTTATTGCGGAAATGGACGAGCCGCCGGAGAATTTTATTGAGAGTATTCAGCTTATCAATGACAAACCGATCAAAATACCCTATAAAGCCAATTCATTCCTGGGGAATAAGCTCATTATCGGAGTGAAAAGTGACCCGGTGTCGCAGCAATTGGCTTTTGCGGCCATCGGGACCGGGTTGTTGGAGAAGAATGCCATTGGACTAGGATATTGCGTGTATGAATAGAAGGCGGTGAGGGTATGATTCTTGATTTACTGGCGGTTTATCGCAACAATACGGACGGTGACAGGCTGGCTATAGACAATTATCAGCTTAAAGAGGGGTTGTACTTTAAGCTGTATGGCAGCCAGCAGGAGCCTGAAGTATTAAAAATCGAGAAAAAAACGGCTTACAGTGGCGAACTGTGGGAGTTCATCAGATCGGCTGACTTTTACAGTCAACTGGTGGATATGCAGAAGCCGGTTGACCCCAAAAAGCAGATTCACAGCAACAATATGTATGCCGTGGCGTTCAAAGCGGCGGCTTTGACGGGAGGCGCGAACTCCGTCGCAAATTTCCGTGACAGTGTTGTCCGGTATTACCAGACTTTGCGTTCGCCGAAGAAAGCGGATGTTGCGATGCTAAGCGAGTACCATTTGCCGCCGCCGGATGTACAGGTGATTGAGACTAATCAGGACTATGTGCTCAGCCTGATTGAGTATATACAGCAACAGATTGCTGAACATAACATCAAGGACACGATATATGTTAAATTATATTTCGCCGCCCCTTTGCCGGACTATATCCGGGAAAGCAAGCGGTATCTGATTCCGAAGGTTTTTAATAAGAATGATTATAATGTGACGGTGGAAAGAACCACTTACGGCCTGTCCAACAGCAACATGAACATGAATGCCGACAAGCCGTTCCTGGAGCATAGAACAACGGTTTTCAAAGTGCCTTTCCGGATCAGTGTGGATGACGCACTGGCAACTAGGAATATGTTTATCTGGCTGGACGGACAGCAGGATGAGGCCGGCAAACCAATAACTGACGGCTATCTGCCTATTGGCTCGTCCAGGGTATTTGCGCTGGTTAAGACCGGTGAAAAACGGCAGGATGCCCATTACCTACATTTGGAAAAGGGTAAGCAGCCGGTGATTGATGAGTACGATTTTTTGCCAGGTTTGACTAAGGAGATAATGCCGGTATTTAACCTGGAAAATTTTTTGCAACTGGAGAATTTTGAGTCGGCCAATATTCATAATCGGGCGCAGTTGGAAGTCTTGGTAGATGACTTGCTTTTTAACAAAAATTTAATCAGGAATTATTTCAACCCTTCCCCTAAGCCCAGTGACTGGCTGTCGGCTTTTCAGGTAAACCTGCTGCTGCGCTACCGGGAAGCGTTGCGCAACTATTTTCGCAAGGGTGAGCAAAAGGATTTTGCCGATTGCATTGACCCGTTATCGCAAAGCATGCTGAAAGAAATGCTGCACCGGGAGTCCTATTCCCGGCTGAAGGATACCAAGGTTGCCAAAGGTCTGAATTTGCGGTTATCATTATTGAAATATTTTAACATAAAGGAGAAGGCAGATATGGGTGACCGATTGAGGAGTTTAGCGGAGGGTCTCAAAGCAAAACTGATTATCGATAAGACGGATGAGATCGTGACTTGTGAAAACGATCAGGAATTTTATTATTATGCCGGACAATTGGTTCGTTATCTGGTGTCACAAAGTCAAACGCAGAATCCGACCTATGCCATGATTGATCATATCACAGATGCCCGGGATGTTAACAAATTCAAACAGGAGATACTGCGGCTGGAGAAAAAATATACACATGCCTTACAAATGAGAAATACCCGCTACAACAAGCTGCTGGCGGCGGTTATGGGGTATGGCTGCGCAACCGACAAAGTGACAGGGTTTGATCTTTTCCTAGCCGGTGTTGCTTCGAAAAATATAATTTATTTTACGGAAAAAGAGGAGGGGTAAGTAATGAACATGACTAACCGCGTCTATGGTGTTGTAGCCATCCGCAGCATTATGGCTAACTGGAATGCCGACTTCAGCGCCAGGCCGAAAACTATTTCCAATGGCACTATTTTTGGCAGTGACAAGGCCTTTAAATACCCGATTAAAAGAATGTGGCAGGCTGCCGGGGAAAAGGTTCTGGTCATCAAGTCGTACAAAATTGAAGCAAAAAACAATGACGAAGAAGCGGGTAAGCTGCAGCCGCGGGATTTGCAGGAGCGTTATGAGCAAATCTTTAATACGGTTATCAATGAGAAGACCCCTTCCCGCGAGGTATTGAAAAATCTGTTTTCCGCCATTGATGTTATGAATTTCGGCGTTACTTTTGCCGAGAAAAAACAGAATATCAGCATTACCGGAGCGGTACAAATCGGACAGGGTTTTAACAAATATGAAGACACGCAGATCGAAAGCCAGGATATCCTCTCGCCATACCGCAATCCTAGCGAAAAGAAAGAGGCGGCTACGGCTTCAAGCTTAGGCAGCAAAATTGTAACCGATGAGGCCCATTATTTTTATGCATTTGCCGTAAATCCGGGTAACTATCTGGAATATCTGGATTTGGGCATTGAAGGGTTTGCCGGTTATACCAGGGAGGCGTTTGACAAATTTAAAAAAGGCTGCCTGATGGCAGCGACAGCTTTTCATACCAATAGTAAGAGCGGCAGTGAAAATGAGTTTGCCTTGTTTGTGCATTGTACAGAAACCAGCGAATTGTATTTGCCTAATCTGGACAGGTATGTTGATTTCAGCAAGCAAAGTGGCCGCAATACCATTACACTGACAAATCTGGCAGAGCTGCTTAAAGGGCATGAGCAGGCCATTGACAGGGTGGAAGTATATTATAATCCTCTGGACACCGATGTGGAATTAGGCGGCCTGGCTTGTACAACTTATGATTTATGTGGCCGGGTTATCGCCGGTAATCGCTGAATGGCTGCGAGGCGTATATGATGAACATCCAAGCTGTCAAATTTCGTTTGTCAGGAGAGGCTGCCTGTTTTCGCAAACCGGATGTTAATAAACCGGTATATTTTACCTATAATAATATTCACCGGATTGCCCTGTTAGGCTTGCTGGGAGCCATCCTGGGCTTACGCGGATATCGTAATAATCGCTTATTTGATGAGGAGCAGCCAGGTTTTCCGGAATTTTATGAAAAGCTGGCAGGCATTAGGCTGGCGTTAATACCTGAAGCCGAACGGGGTTATTTTACCAAAAAAGTGCAGTATTTTAATAATAGTGTCGGTTATGCCTCCAAAGAGGTCGGCGGAAATTTGCAGGTCTTTGAGCAATGGCTGGAAAAACCAGCCTGGACGGTATTTCTTACCCGAGGGACAGTAGCGCCGGATCTATGGGACAAGCTGGTAGCATATTTGACCGGGCAAAAGTGCGTCTATATCCCTTATCTGGGTAAAAATGATTTTCCGGCTGTTATTGATCAGGTGACGGTTTGTGAGCTGGCTGCGCCGGTCTCGCGCGGACCATTATTCATTAACTCACTGTTTCCTGGTGCGTTGGAGGACATTGACGATACGGAAACCCAGGAAGACCAACCGGCATACATATTTTCTGAGCGGGCTCCGGTAGAACTGCAGTCAAAGCATAATTTTTATATGTTTCAACAGATACTTTTCACCAATTGCCTGGTAAAGCAGGCAAACGGTGATTTATGGCAGGACGGTACCAGGGTACTATGCTTTTTTTAGCAGAGGGCGGATTGATTCCGCCCTGTTTGTTTACGCGGGTTAATTTATGTAAGCCTGAGTCTGTAACCGGGGGAGGACGTTTATATGAGCATTATCGAAACATTTCTGCAGGATCCCCGCTACTGGGCCCATACAGACAAGGACAAAGCGCCGGAATCCCTGGCCGCCCATAGCCAGTTATGCCTGCACTATTATGAACTGTATTGCCGGAAAAAAGGTCTGGACAGTATTGTCAAACGTGTTATTGCCCATTGCGGCTGTGATGAGCGGGAAACAGCCGCCATCTATCAATTTTTTGTTGATGCCGTTTATCAGCACGATATTGGCAAAATCAATCCGTCTTATCAGGGCAACGTCTTAAAAAACCCTGCTTTTCCCGGCACATACGACAGCCGCAACCATGCCGCCTTATCTGCTTATATTTATCTGTGTGAGCACCTGGATGCAATTGATAAACCTGACAGAAAAAAGTTTTCCTACTTTTTGTTTGCTTTTAGCTATTGTATCGCCCGTCATCATAGTGGCCTCAGAGATATTGGGGACTTTAAGGACAAACTGCAGGATTGTCTGGAGAAAGGCAGCTGGTATGAGCGGGAGCTTAACCTGGAGAAGAACAGCATTTTTACGGCTGACCGGGGCTATGACCAGCTAAAGAAGGTGGTTGCCGGCGAAACGGCTTTTTATATCTTGAATAAGCTGTTGTTCAGTGTGATTACCGCGTGTGATTACTGTGCCACGGCGGAGTATATGCATGGGGCGGCCGTGGATATTTGCACTATTGATAATCTGGAGGAGCTTAGGCAGAAATATTACGGTGGCAAGCTTTATGCCGGTATCCGGCAGTATCAGCAGGACCCTGGTGTTTTTGCCGGGTCAATCAACGAGCAGCGCTGCCGGATTTTTTTAGAAGCTGAGGAGAACCTGTGCCGGCAGCCGGAAGCTTGCCTGTATTATCTGGAAGCTCCCACCGGGTCAGGAAAAACCAATATGTCGGTTAATTTGTTTCTAACCCTGCTTGACCAGCAGCGGCAGTTATCCAATGTATTTTATATTTTTCCGTTTAACACCCTGGTTGAGCAGACGGCTGATGTGCTGGAAGAGTATTTTGCCTATGGCAAAGAAATCGCTGTTGTTAATTCGCTTACACCCATTTATGTGGAACAGCCTGCCGGTGGCCGGGGTCGATCTGATGCAGGGGAAGCGGATGAGGACTGTGATTATGAGCGAGCGGCACTCAACAAGATTTTTAATAATTACCCGATTGTTGTCACTTCGCATGTCAACTTCTTCAACGCGTTGTTTAGCACAGGGAAGGAGCCGTGTTTTCCCCTGCTCAAATTATGTAACAGTGTGGTGATTATTGATGAGATTCAGAGCTATCGCAACGCTATCTGGCGGCAGATTATCCTGTTTTTGCTGCAATATGCCAGTTTGCTCAACATCAAAATCATCATAATGTCGGCTACGTTGCCGAAGCTGGATTTATTGCTGGATGAACATTCGTATGTGATTGCCGACCTGATTAAGAACCCGCAGATATACTATCAAAACCGGTTTTTCCGGGACAGGGTGGAATTAGACTTTTCCTTGCTGGCCCATAAGAAGATTGAGTTGGCTGTGCTGGAGGCTAAGGTGTTGGAACATAAGGGACAGAAGGTATTGGTGGAGTTTATTAATAAAAACACGGCCCGGGAATTTTTCAATATGTTGTATCAGGAACCGGATGTGTATTGTGTGGAGCTGACAGGTGACGATAATTCCTGTAACCGTAAAAAGGTAATTAAAGAGATAAAAAGCAGAACAAGCATTATTGTGGTAGCCACCCAGGTGATTGAGGCCGGTGTGGATATTGATATGGATGTTGGCTTCAAGGATATCTCACTGCCTGACGCTGAAGAGCAGTTTCTGGGGCGGATTAACCGTTCCTGCCTGCGGCGGGGTAAAGCCTATTTCTTTAATTATGATGATGCGAAGAAAATCTATGGTAATGATGAACGGCTCAATTATCCGGTCAGCAACCCGCAAATAGCGGAATTATTGCAGCAGAAAGATTTTAAGGCTATTTATGAGCGGATTTTACAGGATGTAAAGAGAGTAAGTGATGCCAGAACTGCCCGGAATATCCATTATACCTACGCCAAGTGTCTGGAACTAAAGTATCAGCAAATCGAGCAGGATATGCGTCTGATTTCCCCGACCTATCAGATTTTCCTGGCCTATGACCTGATAGAAGGGGATTTGGTTATCTCCGGGCGGGCTGTCTGGCAGCGCTACAAAGAGCTTTGCCAGTCTAAGACAATGGGCTATGGGCGCCGGAAGGTGGAATTGTCCCAACTGGTTGAACAGATGTCGTATTTTACCTACAGTGTATATAGTGATAAGCAGCAGGCCCTGGGGTGTGACGAAGAGTTCGGCGGCTATTATTACATAGAAAACGGTGAACAGTTTATTGAGGACGGTAAGTTTAACCGCAAAGCCTTTATGAAGCAGGGGAAAGGATTGTTTTTATGATGCTAACCGGTACGCTTGTTAATTATTATATCCACTGTCCCCGGCAGTGCTGGCTGTTTTATCATAAACTGAATATGGAAGATAACTCGGAGGATGTGCGGATTGGCAGGGTGCTGCATGCGCTTACTGCGGCGAAAGACGGGGAATTGGCGATTGACAATATCAAACTGGACAAGATTACTGATGAGTATGTGGTGGAGCTAAAAAAATCGGATGCCGATCTGCCGGCAGCCATGGCGCAGGTCCAGTTCTACCTGATGCGGTTGGCTGAAAAGGGCATTAGCCGCAAAGGGCGGCTGGAGGTGTGGGAAAAGAATAAGCAAGACAGGAAGGTACATTATACTGAACTTAATGAGGCGTTGATCGAACAGCTCACCAGACAATATGCCGAAATCGAGGAATTCTTGCAGACGCCGGTTCCGCCTGCACCCAAGTCAACAGCCAGGTGTAAGCGGTGTGCGTACTATGAATACTGCTATATCTGACATATGGGGAGAGTGTGAGATGATAGAAGAGACACGCTATATTTTTTCCAAGGGTGATTTAAGTCGCAAAGATTTCTCTATCTGTTTTCGCGGTGAACGCGGTAATGTGTATCTGCCGATTAAAGATACCAAAGAGCTATATTGTTTTAATGATATAACATTAAGTACGAAGTTGCTGGAGATATTGTCAAAGGCAGGCATTGTGGTGCATTTTTTCGGCTACTATGAAAACTATATCGGCACCTTTTACCCGAAAGACTATTTGCTTAGTGGCAGGCTGACTGTTTCCCAGGCGTTAGCTTATGACAACCAGGAAAAACGGATGACAATTGCCAAAGCTGTTGTAACAGGGATTGCTGCCAATATTCATGTTGTCCTTTACCACTACTACCGGCATGGGAAGGAGGAATTGAAGCCGTACCTGGACTGGCTAAAAAAAGATGTGCCTGAGTTGCTGACACGTATCAGCACCATCAAGCACCTGTTGAGTCTGGAAGGTGAGATTTGGGCCCGGTTTTACGAGACTTTTAAGCTGATTTTGCCAGAGGAATTTCACATGAATAAAAGGGTTAAAAGGCCGCCTGATAATCCCATTAATGCCCTGGTGTCTTTCGGCAATACGCTGCTATATACCAAAACGCTGACACAGATTTACCATACCCATCTTAACCAAACGATCTCCTATTTGCATGAACCTATGGAAAGACGTTATTCTTTGAGTCTGGATATATCCGAAACTTTCAAGCCGGTATTGGTGTATAAGACGATTTTTGATTGCATAAATAACAGAAAAATAACAGTAGCGAAGCATTTTGATAAAAAGTTGAATTATGCGCTGCTTAATGAAGTCGGTCGAAAGACCTTTATTACTGAGTTTGAGGAACGGATTAACGGCGTGTTTGACCATAGCAAGCTAAAAAGGAAGGTTTCCTATAAACAGGCTATCAGGCTGGATGGATACAAATTGATTAAGTATATCGTGGAAGAAAAACCGGTAGCTTTTTTCAATATGGAGGCCAAGCAATGAGCAACGTCAACTATAATTATGCATTTATCTTTTACGACATCGGCGAAAAACGGGTTCAGAAAGTCTTCAAGGCTTGCAAGAAATATTTCAAACATCATCAAAAATCAGTATTTCGCGGGCACATAACCCCGGCTAATTTAATTGCATTAAAAGGTGAACTTACCGGAATTATTGACAAAGATGAAGATTTTATCACGATTATCAAGATGAAGAGTAAAGCCGATTTCGGCGAAGAAGTCCTTGGGACCGATCACCAGAAAACGGAATCGCTGATAATTTGATTTTTCCAGGCAGGTCTTTATGGACAAGGCAGAGAAACCCTTATAAATAGTGGCTTGGTGAGGGTTTTATAATAAGATTGAAATTTAGTCTGGTTAGCTTGGAAAAATATCGGGATGATCCGTAATAATGCTGGGTTTTTAGGGGATTGATCTTTGGTGAGAGGCTGATTTTCTCTTGGGGCAACGAACACATTAGATGTATTGAAATACTTTATACAATTCGGCTAATTCTTCCCTGCTGTCTCGGGCAACGAACACATTAGATGTATTGAAATTCGAGTGGCGGGCCAGTGACGGCAAAGGTTCCGGTGGGCAACGAACACATTAGATGTATTGAAATGTACTTTATTTATTTCCTCTGCTATTGTCGGTGTTCGGGCAACGAACACATTAGATGTATTGAAATCCAAGTCGGCTAGTCATCCAACCCTGTGTCGAACTGGGCAACGAACACATTAGATGTATTGAAATAGCGGCCGCTGCTTATGAACTCTGGCAGAAGTCGAGGGCAACGAACACATTAGATGTATTGAAATTGCAGAATGCCGTAAATGTTCACGATTCAGATCCCGGGCAACGAACACATTAGATGTATTGAAATATGTGTTTATGCCGGTTTAAAATTTCAATTGCTTCCTGGGCAACGAACACATTAGATGTATTGAAATTTACGCTGCCGTAGGGTACGGAGATAACTTTGCCTGGGGCAACGAACACATTAGATGTATTGAAATTCCAGTGATCATTGTCTTCCAACTGAGTGATTGCCCGGGCAACGAACACATTAGATGTATTGAAATCAATCTTGGCAAGTATATTGACCGCTGCCAGTATTGGGCAACGAACACATTAGATGTATTGAAATTCATTTTTATAGCGTGTGACTAAGCAGCCGTCAAAGGGCAACGAACACATTAGATGTATTGAAATCGGTCACACAGTTTCTTGCAGAATTCTTCAATGGGGGGCAACGAACACATTAGATGTATTGAAATGCATCCATGTCAATCCTTACTCGGCTAAAACTCAGGGCAACGAACACATTAGATGTATTGAAATCGCATACTGCTCTTTCGCAGGACATGCAAGCGTGGGCAACGAACACATTAGATGTATTGAAATCCGTCAACCAACTTGTATAACACATCTTCCTTGAGGGGCAACGAACACATTAGATGTATTGAAATTTGTTTAACGTGGCGCCGGTGGTGCTGGTCAATGTGGGCAACGAACACATTAGATGTATTGAAATTAGTAATCACAGCAGACTATCAGTGTGTTATCTTGGGCAACGAACACATTAGATGTATTGAATTGATGGTCATACCTATTGTTTTATCTGTGAGACTTAGGGCAACGACTACATCAGATGTACTGAATTTCATCGGCCATCCACGCACCCTGGTAGAATACCAGGCATAACCTCCTGGCTAATATTCCAACCTAAATAAAATTCTTTTTACCCAGTAGAAGGAATTCAGGGAAAAAAGTAGAAATAGTAAAATATTACCATTGATTAGTTATAGCTAGGGGTGCCCGACGGCTGAGAGGATTCAAATCCAACCCTTGAACCTGATGTGGTTAGTACCACCGTAGGAAAGCTTTCTGTTGATAAATCAAGCTTGCCCACGTTCCTCGCCTCTGCTATAGCTAAAATTTATTTATGGAGGAAGAGGAAAAATATGTACACTACTCAAATGGATGCCGCTAAAAAAGGCATCATTACCGAACAAATGCGTATTGTTGCGCAGGAGGAACAGATCGATATTCAGGTGCTGCGCCAGTTGGTGGCCAGCGGCAGGGTAGCCATTCCCGCCAATAAGCACCATACCAGCCTTAGCCCTAAAGGGGTCGGGGAAAAACTTCGTACCAAAATTAATGTCAACCTCGGAGTATCCAAAGACTGTTGTGATATTGAACTGGAACTAGAAAAAGTCAAAAAGGCCATCGACCTAAAAGCCGAGGCCATCATGGACTTGAGCTGCTATGGCAAAACCCAGGAATTCCGGCGCAAACTCATTGAAATGTCCCCCATTATGATTGGCACTGTCCCCATGTATGATGCTGTGGGGATGCTTGATAAGGATTTGAAGGATATCACGGTTGATGAGTTCTTCTCTGTTGTGGAACGTCATGCCGAGGATGGCGTGGATTTTATGACCATTCATTGTGGCATGAACCGCCAAACAGCCGAACGGGTCAAAAGAAACAAGCGTCTTACCAACATTGTTTCCCGGGGTGGCTCGCTCTTGTTTGCCTGGATGGAGCTTAATAATCAGGAAAATCCCTTCTATGAGTATTATGACCGCCTCCTGGATATTTGCGAAAAATATGATGTAACCATAAGCTTAGGAGACGCCTGCCGGCCCGGTTCGATTAACGACGCTACCGATGCCGCTCAAATAGAGGAACTGATTACCCTTGGCGAATTAACCAAACGCGCCTGGGACAGAAATGTGCAAATTATGATTGAAGGTCCCGGCCATATGGCAATTAATGAAATTGCCGCCAACATGCAGTTGGAAAAGCGGTTGTGCCACGGCGCTCCCTTTTATGTACTGGGCCCGCTGGTTACCGATATCGCTCCCGGCTATGACCATATTACCAGTGCGATTGGCGGTGCCATTGCCGCAGCCAACGGTGCAGATTTCCTCTGTTATGTGACTCCGGCCGAACACCTTCGTTTGCCCAATTTGGATGATATGAAAGAAGGCATTATTGCCGCCCGTATTGCCGCCCATGCCGCTGATATTGCCAAAGGCATTCCCGGTGCGCGCGACTGGGATAATCAAATGAGTGCCGCCCGGGCTGAAGTTGATTTTCCGCGGATGATCGAGCTGGCCATTGATCCGGAAAAGGCCAGAAGATACCGGGAGGAATCCATGCCTGAGTGTGAGGATACTTGTACGATGTGCGGTAAAATGTGTCCTATGAAAAATATGAAAAAGGTACTTAACGGCGAAGATTTGAGTATTTTATAAGTGAAATAGACTAAAACAAAGAGGGTACAGCAAATTGCCAGGGAAACAATCCTTAGCGCTGCGGTACCCTCTTTGTCTTTGCTTTCGTTTTTACTTTTGCTTTCGAACCTTGGCAACAAAGTATCGGTGAAATTCTAAATTGCTGGTCAGTTCCGGGTGAAACGCGGTGGCCAGCATATTCGACTGCTCTACAGCGACAATTTTGTCAGCTACTGTTGCCAGTATTTCAACGCCTGGACCGGCTTTTACCACATAAGGCGCCCGGATGAAAACCAGTGGTATCGGCATGTCAGATACTTTGGGGATCAGAACGGTGGTGGTGAAGCTGTCCAACTGGCTGCCGTAAGCATTGCGCTGTACGGTAATATCCATAAGGCCCAGATGGCAGCCGGGTTCGCCCGCAATAGCCTTGGCTAAGAGAATCATACCGGCACAGGTTCCCCACACCGGTATGCCGGACTGGATGCTAGCGGCCAGAACCCGGGTTAGTTTGAATTCCTCCAGCAGTTTGCCCATGGTAGTGGATTCGCCGCCGGGAAGAATCAGCGCATCCACTGCGCTGATGTCGGCAGCTTTTTTTACGGCGATACCTGTTATATCAGGCAGAGCATTAAGGCAGTCAAGATGTTCCCGGACAGCGCCCTGAAGTCCTAAAACGCCGATTGTCAGCAAGTTTACCACCCTCTGGCAGCCAGACGTTCGGCCGGGTCAAGTTTATCAATTTCTATCCCTACCATCGGTTCGCCTAAGTCTTCGGAGATGTTAGCCAGCAGTTCCGGATCATCATAATGAGTAGTGGCCTGGACAATGGCTTTGGCGCGCTTGGCAGGATCACCTGATTTGAAGATGCCTGAGCCCACAAACACGCCGTCGCAGCCAAGCTGCATCATGAGGGCGGCGTCAGCCGGCGTGGCAATGCCGCCGGCGGCAAAATTAACAACCGGCAGTTTTCCCTGCTCCCATATGTATTGTATCCAATCAAAGGGGGCCCCCATTTCCTTGGCAAGACTCATCAACTCTTCTGCCGGAGCCGCTTTAACCCGCCGCATGTCGGCCAGCATTGTCCGCATATGCCGGACGGCCTCAACAACATTGCCTGTGCCGGCTTCACCCTTTGTGCGAATCATAGCAGCGCCTTCACCAATCCGGCGTAAGGCTTCGCCCAGGTTTCTGGCACCGCAGACAAAGGGAATTTTGAAGTCATGTTTATTAATGTGGTATACATCATCAGCCGGGGTTAGGACTTCACTCTCATCCACATAGTCGATGCCGATTGCTTCAAGGATTTGTGCCTCCACAAAATGTCCAATCCGCGCCTTGGCCATAACCGGGATAGAAACGGCAGCTTTGATTTCGCGAATCATTTTAGGATCAGACATCCGGGCTACCCCTCCATCCCTGCGAATGTCGGCAGGCACCCGCTCCAGCGCCATGACGGCGACGGCACCGGCGGCTTCCGCGATTTTAGCCTGCTCGGCATTGGTGACATCCATAATGACACCGCCTTTTAGCATCTGGGCCAGGTTCTTGTTGAGTTCATACCGTTTTTGCATAATTAAGTATCCTCCCTTGGTATAAAAGATAGAGTGTGTTAAAATAATTGTACCGACACAGTTTTGGCGTGTTGGCAACAAATTTTTGTAATTATAGCAAGGCAGAGAGGAAAACTCAATATGAATCAGGATTTTTTCGATTTTGTATCGATACAATTACAAAGAGATGCTAAAGATGCATTATATGTTCAGCTATATTCTGCGCTGCAGGAACTGATTGTTAGCGGTCAGCTGACTTGCGGCTATCTTTTGCCGCCGGTGCGCAAATTAGCCGCTTTTCTCCGAGTCAACCCCGGGACAGTAGCCGGTGCCTACAAACTGTTGGAGCAAAACGGCTATATTTTTTCCCGGGTCGGCAGCGGCAGTTACGTCGCCGAGATTACCGGCAGTACCGGGGAGGAGTACATAGCTGCCGTTCCGGAGCCTGAAGTAGAAACGTTTACCAGGCTGGAGAGGGCTTTACCGGATGATTGTATCGACTTTTCTACCGTAATGCCTCCGCCGGATTTGCTGCCTATTGATGATTTTAAAAATATCATAATTGAGGTATTGGACAGAGACAAGGGCAATGCGTTCAGTTACCAGGACAGCCAGGGGTTTAAACCTTTGCGGGAAGCTATTTCTTCCTACCTGAAAGAACAGGGGGTAAAGGCGCAGGCCGATAATGTCCAGATTATTTCCGGTGCCCAGCAGGGGATTGATATTATTGCCAAAGCCTTATTAAATTTCGGTGATTATGTATTTACTGAAAACCCTACTTATCCCGGTGCCATTGCAGCCTTTCGTTCACGGGGTGCCAAGATTGTGGAAATAAATATGGAAAGCGACGGTATGGATATTCAGGAATTGGAGACGAAAATCAGGTCTTTCCGGCCCAAACTGATTTATGTAATGGCTAACATTCAGAATCCAACCGGATACTCCTATTCCCTGGCTAAAAGAAACCGGTTGATTGGACTGGCCCGGCGCTATCATGCTATGATCTTGGAAGACGATTATATTAGTGAGCTGGATGTTTCTGATATGCCATTGGTGCCGTTAAAGGCATTGGACCGTGATCAACGGGTGATTTACCTGAAAAGCTTTTCCAAGATTTTTATGCCAGGTCTCCGGCTGGCATTTCTGCTTATGCCGCCGCAACTGGTGTCCAAGGTGTTAACCGTCAAGCACCATTCAGATATCTCCACTTCCGGCCTGACTCAGCGGGCATTTGATTTATACCTGCGTAAAGGCATCTGGCAAAAACATATTGCCGCCGTGCGGCGCATTTATTTGGAACGGTATCAGATTATTCTGGCCGCTATCGGGCAATTTTTGCCGCCTGCTGTAATTTGCCACCGCCCTATGGGGGGATTAACCTGCTGGCTTATGCTGCCTGCAGGTGTATCGGCGACAAAGGTTGTGCAAGAAGCTGAAAAAGCGGGAGTTTTATTAACGCCCGGCACAGCCTTTTTTCCGCGTCAGGCACCGGATAAGTATCTTCGCCTGAGTTTTGCGGTGACTTGCTCGGAGGAAATATTACAGGGGGTTAAGGTGCTGGGAAGGGTTATTGCGGCTGAACTGGGTGAGATTTAAAAATCAGGAGGATGAATATGCGTAAGCCAACAAGACTGCTGCCTGTTTTACTTTTAATTGTCATGCTGCTGCTGGGGGCCTCCTCAGCGCTGTTTGCCGCCGCCGCTGCCGGCGCTGCGGCTGTACCGGAACATATTACCCTGACCTGGGAGGGGGATACTGCAACAACCCAGACCATTACCTGGCGCACCGGCGCTGCTGTTATCGGCGGGCAGGTGCAATATGCCGAAGCCGCTCACAGCCGGCTATTCCCTCAGCAGGCCATCACTGTGGCGGCAGGGATAACGGGACTGCATACCAACACCGGTAATCTGGGGATTCACTCAGTCATGCTGACAGGCCTCAAACCGGGTACACGCTATATTTACCGGGTTGGCGGACCGGACGGGTGGAGTCAGAGCGCTTATTTTACTACCGCCCCGGCAACGCCCCGGCCTTTTAAGTTCCTGGTTTTTGGTGATTCACAGAGCATCAATTATAATGTCTGGGGCACTACCGCCCGGAATGCTTATCAGGCCAATCCGGATGCCGTTTTCTTTACCAATGTCGGTGATCTTGTTGATGTCGGGCAGGATTACACCCAATGGGACAAATGGTTTGCCGCCGCTAAAGGGCTTACCGCTGCCATCCCGGCCATGCCGATAGCCGGCAATCATGAATCCTATACACCGGAGCGCGTGTTTTCCATGCCGGTATTATTTACTGCCCAATTCAAGCTGCCGCCGAACGGGCCTGCGGGACTGAAGGGGCAGGTATATTCTTTTGATTACGGTGATGTGCATTTTGTTATGCTGGACAGTCAGGAGGGTGAGCAGCGGCAATATGTACCCGATATGCTGGCGCGCCAGAAAGAATGGCTTGAGCGCGATCTGCAAGCCACCAAGAAAAAATGGAAAATCGTCTTTATCCATCGCCCGTTATACAATAATAAGCCAGGCGAGGGCGACCCTGCCATCCGCAAGGTATTCGGCCCGGTTTTTGACAATTACCAGGTTGATGTTGTTTTTACCGCCCACGACCATGCGTATGCCCGTACCTATCCGCTCTATAACGGCGTAAGGGCTGCCGGCCAGGCTCAAGGCACGGTATATGTGGCCACCGGACGGAGCGGTACCAAAACCTACAAGAACCTCCTGGCCAAGGACTGGCATGAATTTTTTCATGATCCCGCCGCAGAACCCAATTATATTACGGTAGAGGTTAGCGAAAGCCTGCTCAGACTCAGGGCTTTTAAGCAAAGTGGTGCCCTGATTGATGTCTGGGAATTGAAAAAGACATTGACAAATCCTGCATAATCTATAGAATTAATATATAGATTATATGATCCAAGGAGGCACCCATGAAGAGACTGTTAACCTATGTTCTATTACTCGCTTTTGTTGTTGCTGTGGCAGGCTGTGGCAGCTCGGCTCCCACTGCGAATCAGCCGCAACCGGCGAAGGACTTTTCTATTAAAATTGGTGGTTCCAGCACGCTGGCACCGGTAGTGGCCAAAGCTGCCGACGATTTTACGGAAAAATATAAAACCTGGAAAAAGGTAAAAGATGCGTTTGCCGATGATCCTATCGCGATTTTTGTGGCTACCGGCGGTTCGGGCTTTGGGGTAAAAGCCGCTACTAATGGAACGGTGGATATCGGTTTGGTATCGCGGGTAGTAAAAGAGGAAGAAAAACAAAAGCTGCCCAACCATAAGCTGCACACAGTGGGTTATGATGCCCTGACCATTGCTGTGCATCCGCAGAACCCGGTTGTCAAAGTCAAGCCCAATCTGACAAAAGATGAAGTGAAACGGATTTTTTCCGGCGAGATAAAAACCTGGAAGCAGCTTGATGCCAGCTTGCCTGACCGCACCATTGTTGTGGCTATCCGCGACCTGGGCGGCGGCGCCAGCCAGGCTTTTGACGAAGCCGTCATGAAAGGCACGCCGATTGCCAAAGAAGCCATCCAGATGCCTTCAATGGGTGCCCTGGCCGGCAAGGTTCAGGACAACGTGGATGCGGTAGGCTATGTTTCCACAGGGCTTGTTGACCAAAATAAAGGAAAAATTGCTGTATTGTCGGTCGATGGCTTTGAACCTACCAATGAAAATATCGTGAGTGGCAAATACAGCATCTCGCGCCCGTTGATTCTTATTACCAAGGCGCAGGCTGATGAGCGCGAACAGCAGTTCATCAACTATCTTCTGTCAGACACTGGTCTGAAGCTCCTGGAAGAAATGGGCTTTGTACCTGTCAAAGCCAAGTAAATACATGCGATAATGAGAGTACCACTGCTAAAACGATAGTTAGCGGGGGGAGATTGCCACACTGCGCAGGTGAGCCATCTTCCCCCGTTTTCCGTAGCTAGCAAGTGCGCCTGCCGGCGCATGCGGCAGTGCAAGGCTTGTTGCCAAACCGCATAGTACAATGGTCCGGGCCTGTGAAGCTTGTGCACGGGGTGAACCCGGAAGAGAGTTTGTTTACGGAGAGAGTTATGTTAAGTGATAGAAAAGATATAATGCTAAAATGGTGTGGCCTGCTATGTGCCGCAGGCTCGGTGCTGGTTTTGCTGTCGGTATATATGTTTATTGCCGGTGAAAGTCTGCCCCTGTGGCGGGAGTTGGGCCTATCCCTGCTCTTTGGCGGCGAGTGGCAGCCGCTGGATAATCCGCCCCGGTTCGGCTTGCTTATTATGCTTGTCAGTACGCTGTGGTCGGCGTTGGGAGCTATGGTTATCGCTGCGCCGCTGGGTATTTGCTGTGGCATATTTCTTGCCGAATATGCCCCCGGCTGGCTGTCTGCCGTTATTCGTACCGTGCTGTATATTCTTACCGGCATCCCTTCGGTGGTTTATGGGTTCCTGGGAGCCAGCGTAATCGTGCCCTGGTATGAGCGGGTCTTTGGTGTGCCGAGCGGAGAGTCGTTATTTTGTGCCTCACTGGTGCTGGCAGTTATGGTGGTACCCTACATTGTGTCAGGTACCTATGCCGCCTTCCGGTCTATTCCGGCAGCCTACCGGGAAGCCGGGTATGTGCTGGGTGTTTCGCAGTTGTATATAACGGCGAAGGTCTTAGCACCGCTGGCCGGGCGCCATATGGTCAGCGCCGTTACGCTGGCATTTGGCCGGGCGGCAGGGGAAACGATGGCCGTACTTATGCTTGCAGGCAACACTCTTACCTTGCCGCTTTCCTGGTTTAGCAAAGGGGAACCGCTTTCGGCCCTCATTGCGCTGGAAATTGGGACTGCCACCGTTGGCAGCCCTCAATACCAGGCTTTATTTGCCGCAGGGGTTGTCTTGCTGTTCTTTGTTTCCTCCATCAATTTCAGTATGTATTATTTCAACAGCAGGGGGAGGAACTAATGGGACGAATTTGTTTATGGGGTTCCGGACTGGCCGTTATTGCCGTGCTGCTGGCCATCATAGGCCTCTTGCTTGCCCGCGGCGGCGGGGCATTGTCGTGGGAGTTTCTGACTGCTGCTCCCAAGGGACTGATTTTAGGAACCGAAGGCGGCATCTATCCGGCTATCCTCGGGACAGTCAGCCTTGTCGCCGTTGCCAGCCTGGCGGCCGCCATACCGGCGCTGTTAACCGCCATTTATCTGGTTGAGTATGGCAAGGCATCGGCGGTGGCTCATGGCATTAATTTTGTTATCCAGGCCATGATCGGCATTCCGTCAATTTTAACAGGCTTATTTGGTTATGCTTTTTTTGTGGTTACGCTGGGGTTCGGGATTTCCCTGTTGTCAGGCGGACTTACGCTGGCTATTATGATTCTGCCGACGCTGGTTGTGCTGATGCGGGATGCTTTGCAGGCGGTAAACGATGAGTACCGTCTGGTGGGCGCTTCGCTGGGAGTTTCGCGCCGGTATCTGCTGCAGCGGGTCATCCTGCCTATTGCCAGTCCGCATTTGCTGAGTGCCGTTTTGCTGGCTATGGGCTATGCTGCCGGGGCTACCGCCCCCATCATGGTTACTGCCGCGGTGGTTATGTCCCGCGGGTCCATTGACCTGTTCAGTCCGGTGATGGCGCTGCCTTTTCATTTATATATCTTATTCAGCCAGCATATTTCGCTGGATCGGGCTTATGGAACCGCCCTGGTTCTGGTATTGATTTTATTGGCACTAAACCTGCTGAGTTTTTATTTGCGCAGCCGGTACGGAAAGCGAGTGACCTCACATGATTAACATCCGGGAATTTAGCGCCTTTTATGCCGACAAACAAGTGCTGCATAGCGTCACGGCTGCTTTCAGCCGCACCGATATTACCGCTATTATCGGACCGTCGGGCTGCGGCAAGACCACGCTGTTAAAGTCCATCAACAGGACGGCTGAGCTGGTTCCGGGGTTTCGGGCCAGCGGCAGCATCTTGCTGGACAACCAGGACGTATACAGTGTCGGCGAGCCGGCAGCCGTCCGGCGGCAGGCCGGTATGGTTCTGCAAAAGCCGGTGGCACTGCCGCTGAGTATCAGGGAAAATATCCTGTTTGGTCCAAAATATTATGGTGTGAACAATAAGGACGAGCTGGAGCAGGTGGTTACAGCCACACTTACTCAGGTAGGCTTATGGAATGAGGTCAGGGATAAACTTCATTCGCCTGCCAGGGAATTGTCAGGCGGGCAATTGCAGCGGTTATCCATTGGCCGGAGTTTGGCGGTGCATCCCAAAGTCCTGCTGCTTGATGAACCCTGCTCCAGCCTGGATATTAAATCCACCCGGCTGATTGAAGCCTTGCTGCTGGAATTGAGTGCCCGGTTAACCATTATTATTGTCACGCATAATCTTGCCCAGGCCAGGCGGGTGGCTGGACAGACAATTTTTATGTCAGAGGGGCGAATCATTGAAACCGGTGCCACCGCGCAGCTGCTAGAACAGCCGCAGGACCCGCTGACCCAGGAATTTTTGGCATTTTAAGAAACGAGGAGTGAGGGGTAATGATCCATGTTAGCCTGCCGGATGGCCGGGAGTATAGGTTCACCCATGCCGTCTTTGACTATAATGGCACTTTGGCAGAAGATGGCGTTGTTGCTGCGGAAATAAAAGAATTGCTTAAACAGGTTGGGGCAATAGTCCAGGTGACTGTACTGACGGCAGATACCTTTGGCCTGGTCCGGGAGCAGTTAGGTGATGTGGAGGGGATACAGCTTCACATTATTGACAAAGGCCGGGAGGCTGACCAAAAACGGGATTTTATCAGAAGGTGCGGTCCGGACAATACCATTTGTTTCGGCAATGGCGCCAACGATATGGCGATGTTTGCCGAAGCCGCCCTGGCTGTTGGTGTTATCGGGCCTGAAGGGGCTTACCGGCTAACCCTGGAGCAAGCCGATGTTGTGGTAACCCAGCCTAAGGCTGCCCTGCAACTGCTGCTAAAACCCGGGAGACTTGTGGCTACTTTACGCACATAAAACAGAAAGACCTAAAACGGCAGCAGCGCGTTTTAGGTCTTTCTGTTTTTATTTACTTAGTCACCGTCAAACATTTTGTCTAACATATGAGTGGCTTGCTCGAGGGGAATGTCTTTTACCAGCACGACTTCGCTAATAAGAATCTGCCGGGCGTTGTCAAGCATATTCTTGTCAGCCATTCCCAGTTTGCGCTTGTTTCTGATGCGCAGGAGATCCCGTATTACCTCAATTTCCTCGTAGATGTCACCGGTTTTGATTTTGGACATATTCAGCCGCTGTCTTTGCGTATCATTCATTGGCGGAGCAGTCTCGCAGTCGTCATGGATTGTGCTCAGCACGGCATCCAATTGGGCTGAATCTACGATTGGCCGCATCCCCAGTTTCTCTGTCTTATCCAAGGGGAGCATTACCTGCATGTTTCTATGAGGTATATTCACAACATAATAAAGTTGTGTTTGCCCGAAAATCTCTTTCTCTTCAATTTTCTCAATGATACCTCCGCCATGCATCGGATAAAAAATCTTATCACCAATCTGAAACATGAAGTCACCCCCTAGTAACTGTACGATTAAGTATAACACAACTACGGGAAAATATCAAATAAATCAATAATTATATCACCGGGTTCTAAACCAGTCAATAGATTGTTGCAGAAATGCCGGTAATACGCAAGATTGTTAATGCCTGCTGCAACTGGTCATACTATAAGTATTGTAATATTGTGATCAGAGTACTATTATAAAAGTGAAGGGAAGTGAATTTCTTCCAGTGCAGTCCAAGCCAGGCAGATGGGCAGTTGGCCTTAACGGATTACGCCGTCTGCGGCAACGGGAGCTTTGAGCGGATACGTAGAAAAAAATGGAGGGAAATGGTATGCAAAAACCAGGGATATCACGTACGGTAATTAAACCCGAGCATGGCCCAAACGCCAAGCTGCCAACCCAGGGCGGCATTTTGGCCAATAAGCACTTGGCGGCAATGGCAAGAGCGGAAGAGCTGTTACATACTTCCGAGGCCCCTGATCGTACTGTCGCCGATGACTGGAACTGTGGCAAGCTGACACGTTTAATCAGGTATATAAGAACCGGAATCATTGGCCGGTAGAATTTTTGATGCTAAGCTATCGGAGACTAAGGAACTGTAGCCGGAGACAAGCCTGAACCATGGTGGAAGCGCACCGGTTCAGGCTTTGTTTGTGTTTTTTTGCTGTAATGCAATAAGCAGGTAGGCTTGCTCTTTATGGAGAAAGTATTTATAATGAGCAATTTGCCGGGCGCTGGCATTTTCGCGTTTGTGGCAAATGGAGTGGGGGAGGTATTATGGATCATCGGACAAGGGTTGCAGCAGCAATCAAGGGATTACCGGTTGACCGGACACCGTGCGCCGAGCTGGTTATTGGCGATGAGCTGGTACAGGCTATGCACGGCCGGGAGGTGGTGACATTTGACCATCGCCTGGATTTTGTGCAGACAATGGGCTTGGATGCCATATGCCTGCATCCTTGCTTTGCTTTACCGGCAAAACAAGTTCCCGGTGCCCGGGATGCGGTCTTTAACGACTTGAAAAAATGGGTGGATACCGGTCTGTTTACTTTTGCGGTATTGGACGGGCCGGTGGGCTGGGGCTGCAGGCTGCTGGGGTTTGAGGACCTGGTAGTCAAGCTGTTCCGGTGTCATGGTGATTTTCAGGATATCATGGCCGCTGTCGAGCACCTGAATATGGCCATAATTGAGCGGCTGGCCGGTAACGGGATAAACGGCATCCTGCTTGCCGACGACATTGCTTATACCCGGGGACCCATTGTCCGGCCGGATGTTTTGAGCAAAACGGTATTTCCTTCGCTGATCCGCCAGCTTGAATATGCCAAGCGGCAGGGGTTAACGGTGTTCTTTCATTCTGACGGCAACCTGACGGCCCTGCTTGACGACATTGTGGCTGCCGGCTTTGATGGCCTGCAATGCATAGAAGCCCTGGCCGGAATGGATATCGGGGCGGTAAAAGCGCAGTATGGGCATAGCTTATGTTTGTGGGGCAACCTGGACCCGGCACAGTTGCTGGAGGACCGTGACCCGGCCGAGCTTGCGCACAGTGTACAGCAAATTATTCAGGCTGTCGGCCGCGGGTTGATTTTTGGCACCAGCAGCGGTTTATTTGCTGGAATGCGTTTAGATACGATCAGGACAGTATATAAAACAGCCCAAAGCACAGTGCCTCATCCGGAGGGAACATAATGAAACGGTCTGAACCCTTCAAATGGAAAAGGGTTCAGACCGTTTTTATTATTTATGCTTATTTCATAGCCGCTGTTTTCGCCTTAATCAGCTCGCGGCCGGCAACATGCCTGTTCAGCCCCAGCTCTTCCGGCGACAGGCCGAGGGCCAGTCCTACTAACTGGGCCAGGTGGAGTACCGGAATTTGCTGCCCGCACTGTACGGCTGCCTGACCTTCCGGCTGGTTCATGTCCAGGGACATTTGACAGAGCGGGCAAGGGGTTACCAGGCAGTCGGCACCGGCTGTTATTGCCGCTTGGTTGGTTTGGCCGGTGATGCGAATCAGGTCGGCTTCAGCGGTGTAGGTGGCATGGAAACCGCAGCAGCTGAGCCTTGCCGGAAAATCAACAGGCTCAGCGCCCAGTGCCAGGATCAGCTTTTCCAGAGACTGCGGCCGGGCATGGTCCTCAAAATCCATCAGCACCGGCGGGCGCAGAATATGGCAGCCGTAGTAAGCCGCTGCCGTCAAGCCGCGTAAGGGCTTCCTGACAAAGGTCTGCAGCCTGTCAAGACCAAAGTCGCTTACCAGCACCCACAGCAGATGGGTGATATTGCTGGTTCCCTGGTACTCAAGGCCGGTGGGGGAAAGCAGCGAGTTGACTTGCTCTTTGAGGCCGGTATCCAGGGCCGCCTTGGTATCGCGCAGCATTAACGTACAGGTATTGCACACCGTAAGCAGCGGCAGGTTCATTTGTTCGGCCAGCGCAATATTGCGGGCGTTGATAGCTGTGGCCGCCAACCCGTCGACATCCTGGACATGGGAAGCGCCGCAGCAGGTCCAGCCGGGAATTTCCACAAGCTCAATGCCAATCGCTTTAGCAACAGCCATTGTGGCGATGTAATTTTCCTTTGCCGCTCCTTCCAGCACACAGCCGGGGAAAAATGCGTATTTCATTAGCGTTCACTCTCCCTTACTGCTTTAAGGATGGCGGCAATTTGCTCATGGCCTTTGACTTTGCCGGAGCAATGCAGGGGATTGAGCTTGCCGCGGCGGACAAGACGAAGCGCAAAGGGGAATTTGGTCATAGCGCCCAGGAGTCCCATACTTCTTACCGATAGCTTGGTTTCATTCAGACGGCCTGTGGCTTCCACATCCTGAAGGAAGGCCAGGGCATGACGGGCACCGGGATTATCGGTATAGCCCATTTTTATCGACAGCTGACGCAGACGGGAAATATCCATATTAGGCATCAGGCCCTTGGGGCACTTGGTGGCACATTCCACACAATGCATGCATTTCCATAAGCCTTTATCCACAATGGCTTTGACGCGCTCTTTGGCCGACTTGTCACGGGTGTCGGCAATAAACTTCCAGACCTTGGAGTAGGTAAACGGTTCGAGAAAATCGTTGGCATTGGCGCTGAGCTTAGAACATTCCGAGGCGCAGGCGCCGCACAGGATACAGTTAATCTGGCCGGTAATCTTTTTGAAGTCGGCGGCAGCCTGACGGCAGCCCTCTTTGGCGGTAAATTCGTCTTTGGGAGCCAGCCAGGTCTTCGCTTCTGCCAAACGCCGGGCTTTAGGCTCCCAGTCCACAACCAGGTCACGGATGACCTTGAAGTTTTGGATAGGTTCGATGGTAAGCACATTGCCAAAACGGTCTAAGATGCCGTCAAGCGGTGTTTCGCAGGCCAGAAACGCTTGACCGTTAATGCGCACGGCACAGGCGCCGCAGACAGCCGAACGGCAGGCGGCGGTAAAGGCCAGTGTAGGGTCAAGGGTTTCTTTGATGGCAATCAGGCCCCAAAGAATGGTCTTGCCTGCCTGATGTGGAAAACTATATTCCTGCTCAAAGCTTTTGACTCCGTCAAATCGCTGAATTCTATAGGTTATCTGGCGCATCAGTATTTCCTTTCTGCCGGCGGATAGTTGGTGATGACAACAGGCCGGTAAGATATATTGAAGGCTTGCCCTTCCCTGGACACCAGGGTGTGTTTAAGGAAGCCCACATCATCGCGGTTGGGGAAATCGGCCCGGCAATGGCTGCCGCGGCTTTCTTTGCGGCTCAGGGCGCCGAGCACAACGGTTTTGGCCACTGTCAGCATGCTGCCCAGTTCGATGTAGTTGACAAAGGCGGTGTTATAGAGCTTATTCTTATCAGGTACCATGACGGCTTGATATTCCTGAATCAGACTGTCAACCACCGTCAGGGCGGCTTCCATTTCGGCAGCCGTGCGGAATACGCCGACATTGTTCCACATGATTTCGGCCAGACGGTCACGGACACTGTTCACCGTGATGCCTGTGCTTCTGTTGGTAACGGTTTCGAATTTAGCCTCCCAGGTTGCGGCCGCCTGGAGGACCGCTTCTTTATTTACCGCCTGACGCCCGGCAGCGCAATTGGCGGCCCCTTGTCCGGCAAATTTGCCGAAGGCTACAATGTCGGCCAGCGAATTGCCGCCAAGGCGGTTGGCGCCATGGATGGAGATGCAGGCCGCTTCGCCGGCGGCAAACACACCCTCCACGGCGGTAGCGCAGGTACGGTAGTCAATTACATCAATGCCGCCCATGGAATAGTGGCAGCTGGGCCGGATGGGGATCGGCTGATGAATGGGGTCAACCTGCTCAAAGGTGATGGCCAGCTCCCGGATTTGCGGCAGGCGTTCCACAATTTTTTCCTGGCCCAGATGCCGGAGGTCTAACTCTACATAGGCTTGTAAGCCTTCACCAAAGCCGCGGCCTTCTTTAATCTCTGTCTCAATGGCCTGGGAAACAAGGTCACGGGTGGCCAGTTCCATTTTTTCCGGCGCATAGCGGGACATGAAACGCTCGCCTTGATTATTGAGAAGATAGCCGCCCTCACCCCGGGAGGCTTCGGACATAAGAATGCCCGTACCGGCCAGGCCGGTGGGGTGGAATTGGACAAATTCGGGGTCTTTCACCGGAATCCCGGCTTCAAAACAGGCGGCAATACCGTCGCCTGTCGAGGTAAAGGGGTTGGTGGTCCGCAGCCAGTACATGCGCCCGGCCCCGCCTGTGGCCACAACAATGGCTTTGGCGGCAACCGGGACGATGCGGCCGCCTTTCATATCATAGGCGACAACGCCGCACAGCTTGCCCTGGTCGGTAACAATCTGGAGGAGGTACCATTCGGCCAGAACGGTTACCCCATGCTTCAGGCATTGCTCGTATAGCGCGTGCAAAATAACATGGCCGGTTACGTCGGCTGAAAAGCAGGTGCGGGGGGAAGAGGCGCCGCCGAAGTTGCGCTGGGCAATCCGGCCCTCGCCGTCACGGGAAAACGGTACGCCCAGGTAGTCCAGTTCCCGGATGGCGTCAGGCAGGCTGGCAATAAAGTATTCGATGGCATCCTGATCGCCTAAGTAGTCACTGCCTTTCACGGTATCGAAAATGTGTTTTTCTATGGAATCATTGGGGTCGGCATTTTGCAGCGAGCCGTTGATGCCGCCCTGGGCACAGCCGGTGGCTGAACGGGTGGGAAACATCTTGGTCATCAGGCCGACGGAGAGGCCCTGCTGACGCACGGCTTCCAGGGCGGCGCGCATCCCGGCACCGCCGCTGCCGATGACTAGTACGTCAAAAGTAAGCATGGTTCACCTCAGTAATTTATATTAAATTTAGACAGTACCTGGCTGGCAATTTTTTTGTTTTGACCAGATTGGATATTTTTCAACACAGAACTGCTCCACTCCTGCAATATCGCTGGTAAGAAGCAATATTTTAAGAGCGGGAAAACAAATTATTTTTGCCTAGTTTACCCTGATTGCCGCGCAAACTTTCCGGCTTTGGGGTACGGCAGCCGGGAAAGAGTATACCTTTGGTTAGTGTCTTATTCTGTCCGTTTGCATATATATGTTATAAGGACGCGAAAGGAGGGTAACAATGACACATATAGAACCATGGGATCGCCCCAACTACTGCACTGCAGGGTATGGCCCGAAATCTATTGTGGTTCAGCAGGTATTGGGAGAAAGAGATGTCCAAAAATCAATTGATGTTCATGTAGTGGTGCCCCGCCACAAACCTGCCATTGAACAGATTGTTGATGTTTTTGTAAAAAAATTGTGTATTACCAGCGTTGATATTGTACCTAACAAAGTGATTGTCAGAGGCCAGTTTGAGGTCAAGGCTTTGTATGTTGCCTGCAAGCCGCGCCAGCCGGTGCATGCGGTAGAAGTCTGGCCTGTTCGTTTTACCGCTCATGCCGACATCAGAGGGGCCAGGCGGGGAATGGATGCAGATGCCAGTGTTATGGTGGAGTTTGTCGATTATGCCTGCGAGGAGCATACCCGGGCCCAATGGTATAAGAAAAAAGGGCACAAGTATGACGACTGCGATGACGACTATGACTATGACTGTGATGATCATCACCACCATCATCACGATTGTGACGATGACTACGATGATTGTGACTACGACTGCGATTGCGACGATAACTACCATCATAAGCACAAAAAGAAGACACTGAAAAAGCATAAGTTTCCTCACAAATGCAAACCGGACTGCCACTGCGACCATGATCATCATCACCATTGCAAGCCGCATAAACCAATGCACTGCTGCACCCGTCACTTTGATGTGTCGGTGGTACTGAGAATTACCGTCAAGGTTATGGCCGACCGGGAAGTTATGCTGCAACTGCCGGGATATCCTCCGGGAGTACTGCCCCCCAAACCCAAAGGATAGTAGGCAGCCTTTACGGGCCAAAAAAACTCCAGCCTGCCGGTGGCAAGGCTGGAGTTTTTTTCTGCCACATAATTGGCGAAAGGTGCTTGGCAAGCAGTGATTACCGTATCAGGATATCGATTTCGGCAATAATATCTTTGAACTTGCTGCCTGCAAGCTCAAAAGTGGCGGCAAACTCCTCCGGTGATGCAAATGACTGCAGGTTGTCCGGAGCGGCACTTTCTGCGATAGAGAGCTTGTTATCATAGTATGTGACAATATATTTTTGTTCACCATACGCAAAAACAATTTCTCCGTAATCATACATATCGGCAAAAAATTCGTCAATTGTTTTGTATTTGTCAGGCGGGGTTGGCTGAACGGTATTTCTTAACTTGATAACGACCACGGCAATAAACCTCCTAAGTATGTACTGCTCTTATTATACCACAGTAAACCTGTTCCCAAAGACAACCGGATTTTTGCTGGAACTTTTCGCCATAAATGCTATACTATAAGCAACATACTGACAGAGGGAGCGTGAGCTTATGCTATTTAAACAGTTAAATCCACACGCCTGTCGTACTTATCTTCTGGTTAACGAGCAGTCTCGGCAGGCAATTCTCGTTGATCCGGTAATTGATCATTTTACCGAGTATCTTGCTTTGTTAAAGGAGGAAAACTTTACCTTAACCCATGTTATTGACACCCATATTCATGCCGACCATATTTCAGCAGGGTCAGCCCTGCGGGATGCAACCGACTGTGAGTATGTGATGCATGAGAATGCCCCGCCCCGGTGTGTCAGTATGCGGGTCAAAGACGGTGACATTCTGCGGTTTAACGGGCTGGAGATTAAGGTCATCCATACTCCCGGACACACGCAGGATTCCATTAGCCTGATGGTGGAAGACAAACTGCTGACAGGTGATTTCCTGTTCCTGGACGATGCCGGTGCAGGGCGGGACGACCTGCCGGGCGGTAATCCGGCCGACCATTGGGAGAGCCTAAACAAGCTGGACAACCTGCCTGACAGTCTTGTCGTATATCCGGCACATGAATACCGGGACCGCCAGCCGTCGACCCTGGGCAAACAGAGGGTCAGCAATCCGCATCTGCAAAAGCGGAGCAAAGAGGAGTTTATTCAGTACCTTGAAGACCTGCGCCTTGGCCCGGCAGACTGGATGAAGGATGTGCTGCAGGCCAATTACGCCTGTGCCAAGGACCCGAATGCCGCTTGGATTCCGGTCGACACTCCTGCCTGTGAAATCAAGGGAACTATGGAAAAAGGCGTAAACGAGCTGGCAGTCGACTATATCGATGTACCGGAATTAAAGCACCGGCTGCAGACAAATAAGACGGACATACTGCTGCTGGATGTGCGGGAAAAAGAGGAGCTTACCGGCCCGCTTGGGTCTATTGAAGGGATTGTCCATCTGCCGATAGGGCAATTAACCGGAAAGCTTGGTGAACTCCAGGAGTATAAGCACAAAGATATTGCAGTGGTTTGCCGTTCGGGAGCCAGAGCTGTTACCGGTGCACAGATATTAAAAAAGGCAGGCTTTGAAAAAGCCTATGTGCTCACAGGCGGTATGCTTGCCTGGCAAAAGCATAACTCTGTATAGAAAAAACGCGAAAAAAGCTCCTGTTACAGCTTTGGTTTATCCGGCTGTAACAGGGGCTTTTGTTATGCCAAAACCGCGCTCCGGGAACGCTTGTATGCGGATATTGCAATTTTGGAAAAGGCTATTGCAAAAATGCAATAGGGAGTATACATGCTCTGAACAGACGATTGTTTAAAACCTATTTCATAATTGAAATAGGTTTTTTGTGTATCAAGGTAAAGCAATTTTTATAACTGCTGGGGAAGTAAGGCTGAATTCCTTGTTACATGTGGGTTTTCTCAGGCAGTGCCGCCTTTTGTCAATCGGGGGAAAAGAGTGGCATGATACTTGCGATACAACTGTTTACAAAGCCAAAATCAAAAAGTGTGGCGCCAGCCGGTAACCAATTGCGTCTGCCGCTGTCGTTAAAAAGGATGAGACAATTCAATTTTAATTGATATTTACTTGGGAGGTTGTAGAGTGGGGAAAAACAAACCAATTATTGGTCTAATAGTCGGCATATTATTAGCCGTTGGAATTCATTTAATGCCACTTGCCGGACTTAGTGCAGCAGGTAAAATGTGTCTGGCATTAACCTTTATGACAGTTGCCTTTTGGGGCTTTCAAATTGCTCAGCCTGGTTTTACTGCCGGTTTGTATCTGGCATTGTTGGTAGTATTTAATGTTGCCCCGGTTTCGGTTATTTTCGCTCCTTGGAGTGGTCCAATAATGTACCTTGTGATTGGTGCATACCTGATAGCAGGTGCGGTTAAATCCTCTGGCTTAGGTGAACGTATTGCGTATAACTTTATTTTGAAGTTTGTAGATTCTTACAGAAGTATTATAATTTCAACTTTTCTACTTACTTTTATTCTAAGCGTTTTAATTCCTCATCCATGGCCTCGGGCTTTTCTCATCATGTCTGTTATGGCTGTTATAGTTAAAAACGCCGACATTCCGCAGGAAGATGCAGTTAAAATTGGTTTTTCTGTTTTTGCCGCTTCTGTTCCGGTTTCACTGATATTTTTAACTGGTGATAGTGTACTTAACGTTCTTGCAGTTCAGGCAACCGGCAAAGCTATTGGTTGGATCGACTGGTTTATTTATATGGGACCACCGAATATTATTGCGAGCATCTTGACTTGCATCTTAATATTATTCTTGTTTAAACCAAGTAAAGAAGTTTCTCTTAATAAAGAGGAGATTCAAAAAAAGCTTGCCTCAATGGGTAGCATGAAACCGTTAGAAGTTCGCACAGCTATTTGGATTTTTTTGGCAATAATTTTTTGGATGACAGATTCGATTCACGGTATTCATCTGGGTTGGGTAACTCTAATAATTGCAATGGGTATGGCGCTTCCGGCAGTCGGTGGTATTCTTACTCCTAAAGATTGGAGTGAGGTTCCGATTCATATACTATTATTTTTGACTGCCGCCATAACAATTGGTACAGTTGGTGGAGTTACTGGAATGAATGCTTGGATTGCTCAAACGATTCTGCCTTCTACAGTACCTGGAAATATATATATATTAGCTGCATTTATTGCTACAGTATCAATTGCCATCCATATGGCGTTGGGGAGTGTAATCGCGGTTATGGGTATTGCAATTCCGGCATTGTTATTGTTTACACAACCAATAGGTATAAATCCAATAGTTACTGTATTTTTAGTATATACGGCTGTTGGAATCCACTATATTCTTCCTTTCCAACAATTAAGTATGCTAATAGGGCAAGGTGAAGAAAATGGTATGTATACACAAAAAGAAGTCATACGATTGGGAATTCCGCTGACAGTCGTTGTTTATATAATGTGTGTTTGTGTATTAATTCCATATTGGAAGATGATTGGATTACTGTAGCCGCTAACTTCTTTTGATAGGGAGCTATCCCTTGACTGGCATGCTGAGAAATAATTTAAAATCCTGTCGCGCAAGGAGATAAACCAAACATGGGGAACGACGGTTTTTCATATATAACAATTTGTTAGAATAATAGAATGGCGATGGCAAATTTTTACATATTGTGATAAAATATAATAAACTTCATATATACTGCTGCAGGTGCCCTACGGGGCTTAATAGGGAAGACCGGTGTAAAACCGGCGCGGTCCCGCCACTGTAACGGGGAGCAAACCCAAGATTATACCACTGGAATATATATTCTGGGAAGGTTTGGGCGAGTAAGGATCCGGAGCCAGGAGAACTGCCTGTTTGACAATCACCGCTTTAACCTACGAGCGATAGGGAGGGGATTATTAAGTGTTTATATTTCTTTCCCGGCTATTATAATAGCCGGGATTTTTTATTCCACAGATTATTAGGTTGTTTTTAATGGTGATCGATCCATTAGCGGAAGGCAGAGCATTATGAGGATGGCCTGGCAATTAGTATGAGAGCAGGGCAGAGGCCGGTGGCCTACTCCCTGCTTTTTTTCATGGTATATAACGGGACAAACTAGCCTGATGTTATCCGGGATATGGAATTTTTAAAAAATATTAACTTATTTTGAAGATATTGTAGCTTTTAGTATCCCAACTTGTACGGATAAAGAATAGGGGGGGATAGTATGAATCATGACTGTGATGATAGACGGACAAGAACCAATGAATACACTGTTGAGCAAATCACGAGCATCATCAAGCATTATGAAGAGTTATACAGCATTGTGCAAGTAACTGCTGTCAATTTTGATAAAATTCGCTCGGCTTCTGCTATCAATACCAAAGAAGACATATTATGCACATTAGTTGATGTAGATCAGAGTATCGCAATATTATCACCGCTGCAACAAAAAATTCTCAATATGCTAAAGTCAGGTCACAATTCCTCAGAAATTTGTCTTGACCTTCAGTTGAATACAGCCAGACTAAAATACAACATGAAGCGGGCATTTGTGTTTATAACAGATTATTTAAATGCCAATAAGACAGCAAAGATAAAAAATACCGGGAGGTAGTATGATGAGATATTACACACTATCTGTAATTGAAGAAGCCTACCGCCGCCAAAATCCGGAATTAACAGAAGCAGAGATCAAAGAAAAAGCCAAAAAGATTCACTCTCAGCTAAATACCCTTGATATTAGCTGGCGACGGAGCAATAAGAAATTTTATCGAATGAACGAATTCGGGCATATGAGTTTCTGAATTTGCCTATAGCACAATGTTGGGTGACAGTTAATTGAAATGAGTGTTAAGCGGATTGATTGTCAATGCAGACTGCAGTATATGAGGTTTGAAAAATTCAGTATCAAATATAAAAAATATGTGCAATGGAGGAAATGGTTTATCCCAAAGGTTCCTATTCTGTACGGATAAAGAATAGGGGGAGATGTTATGAAATAATTATAATACCGTCTATTCCAGCACCAACTTTTAGTCCGGCGATGTTGAGTGTTGGGCATATGGATAGCCCGGAAAATTTGTAACAATGGGAATAAATTTAAAAAGAGCCTGCAGGGCTCTTTTTTCATGGAGGTGGGTTTATGTGTTGGGAGATATAGCAGAAGGAGTGTGCAAAGCGGTAAAAGGAGCCGCCCATTCATTACTGGATGTAGCACCGGTCAAGATTTCTTTGGCCGGTACCCTGTCTTTTTTCTTTGGCAGCCACGGGACGGCCCTGGCGGCCTTTATCGTGCTGATCCTGCTTGATTTGATGACAAAATGGTTGTCTTTATCCCACAAATACTTGCTTGATCAGGGAATATGCCGGACGCAGGCTGGCCTTTGGCAATGCATTCAGAGTATGAAAAAGGCTTTTGCCAACAGATATATCACATCGGAAATGATGAAAACAAAGTTTGCCGGTAAAATCATCCTGTATATGGTCTTAGTGGCAGCCGTTGTACAAGTCGACAGTATGACCGGGGGCGACGGCGTGTTTTTAAGAACAGCATGGTTTTATTTAGCAGCGACCGAAGCGGTCAGCATTGTGGAAAACCTTCGGGATGCCGGGGTACAGAGACTTACCCCGCTGCTGGCCTTTATCCGTTCAAAACTGGGAGGGTTAAAGTAATGACACCTGATGAATTTATTGACCGGCTTGCCCCTGCTGCCCAACGCATTTGCAGAAGCTACCGTCTCTATGCTAGTGTGTGTATTGCCCAGGCGGCTATTGAAAGCGGCTGGGGCCGGTATACTATCGGCGACTACAATATATTTGGCAGAAAAGCTGTAGCCGGTGATTTATTTACCGAAGTGAGGACCCGGGAGTATTATAACGGTGAATTGGTCAGCATTGTGGATAAATTCAAGTTGTATAGCTCCTTAGAGGACGCAATTGAAGACTGGTGCCTATTGTTGACCCAGGAGCCGGTGTATGTCAAGCATATTGACAATACCTCCCTGGAAACTTTCGTGCAAACGCTGGCTCCGATCTATGCAACCAATCCGAATTATGCCCGTGATATTTTATTGACAATTGCCGCCAATCAATTAACCCAATATGATGATTAACTGGCGGGGTATCATTGGTTTTATTCTGGGCTGCCTGGTGGGAGGCAGTATTGTCTACTATTTTTTCCCCCGAACCGAGACACAGGTGAGTTATCAAGAACTGCCACCTGTCAGCATCAAGAGTGAAACCCAGAAGCAAACAGAATATGTGCTCGTTAAACCAGACCAGCCAGGCGAAGTCACCCGACTAATTAATCGGGATAACAAGGTCTATGTCATTGTAAACGGTCAGGAGTATGAACTCAAAAATGCCAGGGAAGCCGAGACCGTCACCCTGGGAGAGAACGGTACGGTACAGATAACCCAGCAGCTACAGGCCCAGGTTGATCTTACCGAGCTTTTCAATCAGCGGCTAAAAGCGGAGCTGGACAAAGAGCGCTTTGCCTGGATGGCGGAAAAGGACAGCCTTAATCGGCCGAACGAACTGGAGCTTGGCTGGTCTAATCATGGGAGCGAATGGCGATTGAAGCGGAATATTACCGGTAAAATGACCGGCTATATTGGCGGCACGACCAATGGTAAGCACTATGGAGCCGGTCTAGGGATACGGTTTTGAGGCCAGGAAAAAAGTCACCGGTTGTTGCCATTTATGTACGGATAAAGAATAGGAGGTGAGAAACATGTATTGCCCGTTACTTTGTATTAAACCTGAAAATAGTTCGGCCTTCTTTTGCCAATGTATGAAGGAGGCATGCGCCTGGTGGATTGCCACCGGTACCACCGGCAAATGTGCCATTTGCCAAATGGGAGTATATGCAGCCAATCAGGACAAGACACCCTAAGCGCTAGTAAAGAAAGGAGACAATCTCATGATTCCAACATTGAAATTAAGCGACATCATTACTGTCTGGCGGGACGCCCTGCAGGCCAGCCAGCCGATACGGGATTTTTGCACAGCCCATTATAACAAACCGCCCAACATCTTCGTCGGCATCAATGGCAAAACACCGCCGGCAGTAACTGATGGCCCGGTGATTATTCTTTATCCGGGAACTAAATCAGAAGGACTGGAATTGCAGGAGTACACGTATAAACTCACGATTAGCTGGATGGTATCGCAACCTGCAGTGGTGGTAACCGGTAATCTGACAGAATATAGTGGCATAGCGGAATGTGACAGCCTTGGACAATTGATCTATCTCGAACTTGCGCAGATAAGGCCCGACAATCCGATTAGTGTGTTACATTACAACATTGAGCCTGTTGCCTATTTCCCGCAATTTTGCGGACGAATGGATATTACCGTAACAATTACACCTGTGAATGGTTATAGCATCAATTTCTAAGGAGGGTTTTATTTATGCCAAGAGCAAAAGGGGTTAATTCTCAATTGGCACTGAGTTATGAGTCTGCCTATGGACTCACACCGGCCTCTCCCCTAGGCTATAACATGCCTTTTAACCAATCAAGACTGGCAATTAATCAAAACCTGATACATTCTGCTACCATCTGCAGCCGGCGTGACCAGCTCCGGCCGGCAATCGGCAATACCGATATATTCGGCAGTATTGTTGTACCTATCGATCAAGTCGGTATCGGCTTTTGGCTGCAGGCCATGTTTGGCACCCCGACGACTACCGGCTCCGGTGGTCTTTACACCCATATATTCAAAGGGACTAAGCGTCAGCCCTCACTGGTGCTGGAACAGCAGTATCCGGATATTCCAGCCTATGAAATGTTTAACGGCTGCAAAGTAAGCAATTTTGCTTTTGCCTACGGCGGTGAGGATGAATTAACGGCTAATATTTATCTTATCGGTGCGAAACGTACCGTTAGCGCTGCGCCCTTTGCATCCTCACTAACTACACTTGAACTTCTAAAATTCAGCAAATTTCAAGGGTCGATTGAAGAAAGCGGGACGCAACTGGCCATTGTAACTGAAGCCAGCCTGAACGCAGACTTTGGCCTGAATGGCAATACCTACACCATTGGCGGCAACGGCTGCCGCACCGACCTGCCTGAAGGTATTCTCCAGGTGTCCGGCAGTATCACGGCGTTTTTTGCTGATACGGTGCTGCTCTATAAGGCGGTTAATAATACAAAATCTTCGCTAACCTTCAAGTTCACCAGTGGCGCTCACAGCCTGCAATTTTTCCTGGAAGAAGTCATTTTTCAGCAAACATCACCCGGCATTGAAAGCGACAAAGGTATCTATATTCATTTGCCGTTTAAGGCATTTTATGGAACCGGCAGCGGCGGCAGTACCATAGTAACCACTTTGGTCAATGGTTATGCTTCCTATGCTGTAGTATAGGAAGTCTCCCATTAGGTTTTATAAATATCAATCCCCTTAAAAAGTCCTGTAAATTGGTTTTAGCTAAACCATCATATTTACAGGACTTTGGTGTAATAAAGGGCTTGTGCTGGAAGGAGTTGGATATATGAGTGATGAATTTAATACAAATCAGCAGTTTAACGATCAAACAGTACCCGAGTTTACTTTGCCTGAGGTGATAGTCACTGCGCCCAGAGCAACATCGTATGATTGGTATAGTATATGGAACAACATATTTGCTAGAATAGCTCCGCAGAATCCGGTGTTTATTAACCCAATAATGACTCAGCAAAACCGTATAGATGGTTATATGTTAAGAAGAAATCGACTTGGAACTGGATTCTGGAGGGTAACCGCCTCCGGAAGGGTGCATCCTGATGACATAAAGCAATGTGATCGACAGGAAGAAATCTTTCAGGATTCTTTTATTGAATATGCCAAACTTGTTACGATTCCGGGCAGTTCTGAAAAGGAACTTTGGTTCAATGAAGTCGTAGTGGAAGCAGATAGAGATGACAATACCGTATATTTCAAAAAAGTGCCGGATTATACAACTGTCAATTATAAAGGAAAAACGTATAATATATATGTGCCATGGAGTGGAACTGATATGAATTCAGGCGGATGGCGGAATGTTGACACATACAACACCACTTTTGGAGATTTTAGTTTTTCAAAGTTTGTTTCCGGCTTTGCTGTGGAAGATTCTGAAGTTAAGCCAATTATAGAGGCAGGAGATAAAATTGTTTACAGGCACAGACCTAATGCAGAAGGTGTGGGGATGGTGAGTAAGTGGGCACTGGGACTAGCTACGGGTGAATCACTTGCAAAAGCATTGCAGATTATTCCTATTCAAGTAATTAAGCAGGAAAAAGACAATGAAAGCAGGATTATTATACAGGTTGGTCTAAATAGTAATTATTTCCAGAAAAATGCCGGTAAAACAGTGATGCCGTCAGCGACTGGTTATGAGGGAGCATTGAATGTACTGACAGGTAATCGGACGTTTCGTTTAACTCTCGACTCTCCCCATGCAAATGATCCCTTCACGGCGTTTATATCCATAAATAAATATGGAGAGTTTGTCGTACATCCCAAAGTATATAGTGGCGACAGATTGGAAGTAGGACATTCTGGATTTTGGGGTGCATCAGATTTTCAAGAAATACCGATGTCGCCCACTATAATAAGCAAAGATGGTTCATACAAGTCTCTGGCCGAAAAATTAGAAGAGATTTTTTCCCGGTAGAACTCAGAAGTGATTACTAAAATTCTGTCGGACTGGAGGGAGAAAGTTGGGTAAAAAACATAAAAAGTATAAAGAGCACGAAGATCCAATTGATAAACTGAAAGAATGGCAGGATAATCAATATAACCCTGGGTATTATACCGGCGGAAAAATTCCGCCATATGTTGATATCCCGCCCAAAACAAGTTTGTTTGGAAGAGTATATCAAATAGGGGCAAGAATAGTTGGACCGCTTGAAATACTAGCCGGAGCAGCTCTAATTTTTATTGCGGTAAAAGTAAGTTGGATAATTGGGGAAGAACACCATTGGAGAGGAAATTTTTTTGAAGCATTGGCTGCTGGTATTATTGTGAGCGGTTTGGGGATTTTATTTATATTATCGGGCCTGAAGTATATAAAAACCGTAAAGTCAAAAGCAAAATGCAAAAGTTGAGATGTTGAAATATGATTTCAGTTAATTTGCTGCAGAACTTCGCCTAAAATTCTGCCAGACTGGAGGGGGAAAGTTGGGTGAAAAACATAAAAAGTATAAAGAGCACGAAAATCCAATTGATAAACTGAAAGAATGGCAGGATAACCAATATAACCCTGGGTATTATACCGGCGGAAAAATTCCGCCGTATGTTGAGATTCCATCGAAAACAGGTTTGTTTGGAAAGCTATATGCAGTAGGGGCGAAAATAGTTGGCATAATCTATATTCTCGCAGGAGTGGGATTGATTTTTATTGGTATAACGATCTTTATAGGGCAGGAATACCGCAGCATAGCAGGTTTGATGGGCAACTTACTTGGTGTGATCGCTATTTTTGGCAGTTTGGGAGTTTTATTTATACTATACGGTCTAAAGTATAATAGCAAAACGAAGTCCAGAGAAAAATCGAAAAGTTGAAATTTTGTAGCATATGCCTTTATGTAACTCCCCAAACTAACAGTAAAATAGCTAAAAACGTGGGAGGTTGGTGCTGTGATCTTGAATTGAAAAGACACTTCTACCATCCTCTGTTTTTATTCCACAATACAGCAGGCCAACAGCAGTGGCAGCATCTTTCGCAGATGCTGCCACTGCTGTTCAATAGCCTTACTTCTGGGCAAAATTCCAATAAAATAATTAGAGGAGGTAAAAAGTAATGGCACAGTTTCCTACTATTCAACAACCGGTATACCCCTTTACAACCAAAATCAAAGACCCTTCCTTACAGTCCGAAATGGAAAATGGACTGGTGGTTTCCCGGGTCAAATTTACCCGCATGCCGCTGAAATTCATTCTGAAATGGACGGCGCTGCCTGCCGCCGATTATGCGGCTTTGCGCGATTTTTACTGTAAGACAGTTTATGGCGGCAGCTTAGTCTTTGACTGGCATTATCCAACCGTCCCTGATGACCGCTATTCCGGACAGCGGTTTTCCGTCCGGTTCACCGGCGGGGACATTAGTTTCGACTTATCGGCGCCGGGATACTATTCCGGCACCTTGACAATCCAGGAGGTGTAACATGCTTAACCTTTCAGTTGCCGGTATGCTGGAAAAAAGCCTGCTTGCCAGTGACGGTGTTTGGCTGTTGCTGGCGGAAGTCGCTATTCCCAATTCCGGGGAACCTTTGCGGCTGGTACGCAATAATGAAGACATCGTATGGAATGGCTATAACTGGACCGCCTTTAACTTTCAACTTGGCGAAATCATTGAAGATATTGAAGGCAAACCGGAGGCTGTACCGCTGCAGGTTTCCAACATTACGCAAATTGTGCAGGCCTATGTGGAAAAACACGACGGTCTGACGGGTACTACCGTAACGCTCAGAGTGGTGCATTCCCAGCATCTTGACAATACGTTGCCTGAGGTGGAAGAAATCTTTACCGTGGAGTCAACCACCTGTGACAGCAAATGGGTAAATTTTTACCTTGGTTCCGACATATCCACCCAGCTCCGGTTTCCTTTTCGGCGGGTGCTGAAAAATTTCTGCGCCTGGCGCGATCAATATAAGGGGCTGGAGTGCGGGTATGCCGGGGCATTGCCCGCGTGTGACGGTACCTTGCAGTCTTGTCGCGCCCGGGGCAATGCGGTGCGATACGGCGGTGAGCCAAGCATCCCGGAAGGCGGACTATATGCGTAACTGCCGAACGATATGGACAATAGAGAATGAAAGTCTCATAAGCGAAATCGCCGTTGGGCGATTTTTTATTTGGGGGTAGTATGAGTAAACACGTTGAGGACCTAATTGGCCTGCCTTTTATCGACGGCGGACGCAATCCAACAGTAGGACTTGACTGTTGGGGGTTGTCCACAGAAGTATTCAGGCGATATGGGATTACCCTGCCTGATTACAAAATATCTTGTGAAGACGCCAGCCGCATTCACAGTGAAGTGAATGAGCAGCGGCCCTGGTGGCGCAGGTGTGAAGGAGACATCCCCGTTCCGGCGCTTGTTGTTATCCGGTTTACCGTTTACTGTGACCATACGGGGGTATATATCGGTCAGGGCCGGTTTATACATACCCGCAAGCGAATCGGTGTCAACATCGACCGCATCGACAATCCCGCCTGGGCGAATCGTATCGAAGGATTTTATGTACCGGAGGTGAAAAAATGATTACATTAACTGTACTGAAAAACCCGTTTAATCATACTGACAAGGAAATTCATACCTGCCGGCATATTCCCGGGAAAACGGCCTATGAATATATTCAGCCCTACATTATGGGCTTGGATGAATTTGTTGTCAGTATTGGCGGGAATGTTGTCGAGAATGCAAAAGAACAGCTTGTCAATCAAGATGACTGGATCGCCGTCTGTCCGGTTGTCGGCAAAAGCGGCAGAGATTGGTTCAGGGCGATTGCCTCGATTGCCTTAGGTGCTGCTATTGGCGGTTTGGTAAAATCATGGGGAGGATTCTGGGGACGAATGGCTGCCGGTGCTGTCGGTATGATCGGCGGCACCCTTATCAATCACTGGTTTCCGGCGGCTAAGGCTGACCAGAAAACCTATGAAACCAATCCAACCTACAATTGGAGCAATTCGCAACCACTGACCGACCAGGGCAACGCCCTGGCGGTAACGTATGGCACCATGCGGACGGCCGGACAGGTACTTGCCCAGCATGTATCAAGCGATGGCGACAAGCAGTATCTGAATATCTTGCTGTGTGGCGGTGAAGGGCCGATTGACAGTATTAGCGACATACGGATAAATGACAATCCAATAGCCTATTACAAAGGTGTTGGTGTCGAAACCCGGTTAGGAGCGAATGACCAACCGGTAATTTTCAATTTTAACGACAGCTATGTCGATCAGGCGTTAGCTTATGAATTAAATGTGGACAATACCTGGACCACGCAGCAAACCGAAGGAAGTGCAGTGGCTGGCCTGGAAATAACCCTGGAGCTTCCCTACGGGTTATATTATGCCCAGGATAACGGCGGTCTGGGCAGTGCTTCGGTCACGCTGCAAGCCCAGTTCCGTAAGGTCGGGGACTCCGCCTGGAGTAACTTTATCTACGGAACAAATAGCAATGTAGTTATTTCGGCAGCCAAAAATACTACCTTTTTTCGTACCTATCGCGTAGACCATCTTCCTGCCGCAAAATATGAGGTGCGCGTTCAATGCGTAGCCAAAAGCGGTACGAGCAACCGTTATGCCACCCGTGTGTTTTGGACGCAATTGTCAAGCATTATGTATGACGATTTTGCCCGTCCCGGCAAAGTGCTTGTCGGCATCAAGGCGCTGGCGACAAATCAGTTAAGCGGAGGAATGCCAAGCATAACCTGGCTGCAAACCAAAAATAAGGTTTGGATATGGAATGCCGATAGTGGTAACTATGAACAAAAACCGGCTACCAATCCGGCATGGGCGGCCTATGATATGATTCATCGCTGCCGGCAAATTAAAAACGTCAATACCGGCGAGTTGGAGTTTGTTATTCAGGGTACTCCGGCAGCGCGGGCAGTGTACCGGGATTTCGCCGGTTGGGCGGAATTTTGCGATAGCCGCAGCCTGACCTTTAATTATATCTTTAACACGGCGACCGATCTTTGGACTTCGCTGCAGAAGCCGGAAGGTGTTGGCCGCGGCAAGGTTATTATGCGGGGCACCCGGTACGGGTGTGTTTGTGATGCTCCCGGAGAGCCGGTACAGCTATTTACGGTCGGCAATATTCTTACCGACAAATTCAAAGAAACCTTTGCCGGCCTGAAGGACCGGGCCAATGCAATAGAGATCACCTTTGCCAACAAGGACAAAGCCTATCAGAAGGAAATTATTACGGTCTACGCTGATAACTATGACCGGACGACCGAGCCCAACATCACTCAGATTATGCTGGATGGTGTTACCACTGTAGACCAGGCTTACCGGGAAGGAAAATACCGGCTGCGGCTCAATCAATATCTGCAGCGGACAGTAGAGCACAGCGCAGACATTGACGCCATTGCCTGCCAGATTAATGATGTGGTTTTGCTGGCGCATGATGTGCCGCAGTGGGGATATTCCGGCCGGCTGCTGGCTGCAACGGCTACCACGCTCCAGCTTGATCGTGAGATAACCTTAGAACCGGGCAAATCCTATGCGGTCGCCGTGCAGATTACCAACCCGGCGGCCACGGCTGCCCAGGATGTCCAAAGTATTGTTACCGTCGGCGTGCAGGCCGTGCCGGAGGAAATCAGCACCGATACAGTGACGCTTACCGCCCCGCTTTCTCTTGTACCACAGCAATGGGACCTATACAGCTTTGGTGAAACCAACAAAGTGGTCAAGCCTTTCAGAGTACTTAGCATCAGCCGGGATCAGGATTTGCGGCGCAAAATCTCCTGCATTGAATATATTGAAGAAGTCTATATGGAAGCGACGAATATACCGAAAATCAACTACAGCGAACTGGAGCCAACAACCGAAGTCAACAAGGTGAGCGTGGCCGAAGAAACCTACCGGCAAAAAGACGGTACGATGGTTTCTAATTTGAATGTATCCTGGAGTATTGCGCGTGACAAGCTGGTTAGCGGCTATAAAGTTTTGTACAGCAGCGACAATGGTCAGACCTGGACTGAATGGGAGACCGGCATAACTGCTCTTAGTACTACCATTATCGGCGTCAAAACCCAGACGACTTATTTAGTAAAGGTTTGCACTATTAATTATGCCGGTGTGACCTCAACCGGGGTTGTGTCCTTGGCGGTAGAAGTTACCGGCAAAGACGTTGCGCCCTCAGATGTTGCCAGTCTGGCAGCCACACTTGATGGCACAGATTTAACAAAAGTCAAACTGTCGTGGCCGCCGGTAAGTGATATTGATTTGGCCGGGTATCGAATCCGGGAAGGCTCGACAGTTATTGAAAATCTGGCTCAGATTACCAGCTATACTTATAATGCAACCGCAAGCCGGAGCCACTCCTTCCGGGTTACGGCTGTCGATAATTCCGGCAACGAATCAATAAACCCGGCAACGGTGAATATCACTCCAATCGTGTATCCGGCTGCCCCAACCGGATTTGCAGCGGTACAAAACGGTGATTATGTTTATCTTTACTGGAACAAGAATAACGCGACAGATGTAACGGGATATGAAATCCGTCAGGGAACAAATTTCAATAATGGTGCGCTTATCCAAACAGGCATAACCGGCACCGAGCTATCTATTCCGGTTAGTACGGAAATGACGTACCGTTACCATATTAAAGCGATAAACAACGCCGGCAATTACAGTGAGGATGCGGCGACCGCGGAGGTAGCCATTTACGGCTTAACACCGAAAAACGTGATTTTACGTTTCGACGAATTGACACTGAAAAGCGGGACCCACACCAATACAGAGTTTGGATCATCGCATTATACCTGCCTTACGTTTCCGGGACGGTGCAACGATTATCCGTCGACACAATGCAATCAGGTTGGCGGTTCTACAGTTTTAAAACTACAGGACGGTAAAACCTCAGGCGAATATTTGGCAGCAAGAAAAGATCTTGGGGGATTAAGCAAGATTAATCTGGCTGCCGATTTTATTTCAACAGCTTTACTCAGTGCCGGAAATTCGGCGGCGCTGTGGTTCCGCCACAGCCGGGATGGAATCAGCTTTGATGATTGGAAGATTTTCGCGCCGATTACGTTAACGACACAATATATCGATTTTAAGGCGGTTCTGACTTCGGCTGACCAGATGAATTATCCCATAGAGGTCGGCACATTTACTGTAGCCGCCGATGTGGATGATGTGGAAAAGACCGGGAGCGCAGCTATTGCAGTCGGAGGGACAACGGTAAACTACGGCTGCACCTTCTTAGGCGGATCGGGTCCGGGTAATACGCCGGTATTTACACCAACAGTAATTGGCGCAGGCTTACGGGCCGAGGTAATCTCTGTCGGCTTGGCGAGTGCTGTTGTTAAAGTGGTCAACGCGGTTAACGGCACGGATGTAGGCGGGACAATAACTTATCGAGTAAAAGGATATGGAGGTTGATAAATTATGGCATATACAACGACACCGGCAGACAATGAGGTAATTGCAAATCTACCAGGCGATATTCGGGCGGTAACGGCAACCATAACATCCCATACCGGGGCAACCAGTGCGGCCCATGCAGCCAGCGCGGTTAGTTATGGCACCGGAACTGTAAAGACAGCCCTGGATACAGCAGCAGGGCATCAGGCAAATCAAAATAATCCCCATGGCGTAACGGCGGCACAAGCCGGAGCGGTGGCACTTGCCGATGCGGTAACAACGGCAACAGCTAATAAAGTTGTCAAACGTGATGCCAACGGAAAAATCGCCGGCGACATAACCGGCAATGCGGCAACCGCGACCCGTGCAACTGCCGCTGACTCAGCAACGGCAGCAACTACGGCTACCTTAGCGACTACAGCCACAACCGCCAATAACATCCCAATAGGTGATGTTGGCGGGAATATTTGGATAGCGTAAGAATGTAAAAAACTTTGCAGGACAGGTATTGTGTCAAACAAGAAGCCACAGTACCTGTCCTTTGCTTTATCATTTACAATAAAACACATGGAGTGATGGGAAAATGGCTCTATATAGCAAGAAGTTACACGTACGGAAAGCGGGAGTGGTATCGGACATTGAATTGTATACCACTGTCGGAGAAGTTACTTCTGGTGGTAGTCAAGGGTACATTGCATTGAAAGATAGTGCTGTTCCTCTATACGCAAAACTAGGGTTAATTTCAGACCAAAACGCTTCGCCGCTCCGCATTAAGAAAAGCGGCAATACTTTTGCCGTTTTGACAAAGGCTAGTTTGTCTGGTCAGTTGATAGACCAATACAACTACGCAGGCGGTAATTTAGCCGCTCTTAATGCTTTAGGTTGGTCTTTTCATTATCCTTGGTCTAATGCAGGAATTAATTTTTATTCAGAAGGTGCCATACTTGACGGTTGGTTGGATAAAGCAGTTCCTCAACCTGGAACCCCTGTATCAATTATGATTTCTGGAGAAACAAGTGGCTATGCATGGTCTATTGATGAAATGACGATGTCTATTGTTCGAATTGAATCAGTTAATATAGCAGGTACCTCTAGAACTATATACGACACAAGCTATGACACCTCTCTTCCTGAAATTGGTAATGGAGAAAGGGCAGGCAAATTTACAAACAAAGTCATAAATTTGCCTGCTGATTGTGTTAAAGTAAGGATATCTGGTAGTAATGGTCAATGGTCATTTGAACCTATGGAGAATCTATGTCCGTGGATATACTACCACCGTTTCTTTTATACTTAAAAGTATGACATGGGGACGGTCCTATTTGTCAACTTGCCCGAGAGCCAGTCTATGTGAATCCCTATGAAAGGACAGGACACAACAGGATGGTTCTTTTGTGTTCGGACAAAGAAGCGCAGGATATCTTGACGGAAGTATGCGAGGTTCAAAAGCGCGGGAGAACCGTCCCGTTGTGCTGTTAACAGCTATACTTCTGTTTACCATACGGCTATTGACAGTATTATTTAGCCTGCTTTGTGGTCAAAGGTATTTGAGACTATTGTAAACGTAGAGGCTGCTAGGTTCTGGGGAATTTATAACGATTCAGGTAAGCTATATGTTGTAGGAAGTAATAGAATACATATATTTGACTCTTTGCCAATAGGGTTTGTAAGTCCGGTTAAAACTCTGAGTACTGGAATTATTGATACCTTTACTCAAATCGTCTAAACCTTGGAGTATAGGAGGTATACTACGACAAATCACGGAAAAACATAAACAGCAACAACCGCCAATAACATCCCAATAGGTGATGTTGGTGGGAATATTTGGATAGCATAAGAATGTAAAAAACTTTGCAGGACAGGTATTGTGTCAGACAAGCGGCTACAGTACCTGTCCTTTGCTTTGGCGTTTACAATAACACACATGAAGTGGGGGAAGAAATGGCTCCATATAGCAAGAAGTTACACGTACAAAAAGCGGGAGCGGTAACCGATATTAATCTATATACTACTCTAAATGAAACAGGCAACTCGGCATTGGCAATTAAAGACGGAGAGACAACTGTATATGCAAAGTTAGGGGCAGCTACCGATGCGCTGGCATCGCCGCTTAGAGTGCGTAAAAACGGAGGGACACACGCAGTGTTGAAAACTGCCGTTAAACCAGGAATTACACCATTATTTGCTTTTACAATGGGTGAGTATATTGACTATAATCTGACAGTTGCCGCACTGCACGGAGACAGAACTTTGTCATCAGACACTTATAGTTACAAAACTAATGTTGTTACTCCAGCAACATCAGGTTACAGGTATGTAGTTAGTTTCTTACACGCAGATGGGGAGGGTCGTATAGTACTGTCAACAGTTAATTTTAATACGTCTCAAATTATTAAACCTCATTCTTCATGGAGTTTAGACTCAGAGGTATACTGCGATGCTAGAGTTAGTACAGCGGCAATTACGAATCCACAAGGAAGTGATTTTAGCGGAACTTACTATATTGTATCGAGTGATACTATTAAGTTAATGGATTATGATGCAAGTAGGCAATATAATAAATATTTCGTTAAAATGACATATAAAAACATCAAGTATGTCACAGATATCTTCGATAGTACCTAGTGGTAAATATGGAGTTTGGGCTGATGTATCGCCGCTTATAAACTCTAGTCTACATGAAACGATAAAAGATATGTATGCTATTGTTACTATTAAGGATAGTTTCTATTATGTTTCTAGTAGCGATAGTTACGTTGTTAAGTTTATGGTAAACTCTCCAAAGGACTTCCTCATGACAAGGGGATATATAAAATTGTCAGCATATGGCGCTCTTTCTATGAAATTTTTTGATAATAAACTATATGTATGCTGTGATGGGGGATGGCAAGGTAACAGTACTACTTGCTTACAAATTATTGATTTAGCCGTAGATTTCCTTACTGTTGTTCCAATAGTTATAAATAAAACAGCATATATGCCTGACTATGCGTTCTTTCAAGATATTCTTATAGTAGATAGTAACCATGTTTATATTCTTTTAGGCGGAAGCTTCGGTGGGACTAAAAAAGGAACTATTGTCTACTATACTAATATTGACAATGTTGCTAATCCTACCTTTTGGATAAAAGTAATAGAGTATGATAGGGCAAGTGTTTCATACTTATGGAAAATCTACCATGAAGCAGGAAAATTATATGTTGTAGGAAGTGACAGGATGATTATATTTGATTCATTACCAACGAGCCTTACAAACCCTAATCGGACAATTGACTTTAGTAGTACTCTTAGGTCTGTTGCCCAAATTATATAAAGGGGATTAGCACAAAACTATTTACAGACCCTTCAGAATGACGGGAGAACCGTCACGTTGTGCTGCCCTGAAAAATTTTGCAGGACAGGTATGATTTGAACATGGGGACGGTCCTATTTTATCAACTTGCCTGAGAGTCAGTCTATATGAATCCTATGAAAGAGGACATAAAGCATAGCCCCTCTATCTAACGATTTCGTAAATAGAACTTAGCCTAATCTTACATTGGAGTGACATGGGGACGGTCCTATTTTGGAGTGACATGGGGACTGGAGTGACATGGGGACGGTCCTATTTTGTCAACTTGCCTGAGAGTAAGTCTATATGAATCCTATGAAAGGACATAAAGCATAGTCTCTAACGATTTCGTAAATAGAATTTAGCCTAATCTTAATACCTCTAGTGTAAGCAAGAATCGTGCTTAAAAGGGTGTACTAGTATGTGAACACGAAAAAGGAAGCCAAAGCTGGCTTCCTGCAGTCTTTATTCGCTTGTCTTTTTTAGAAAGTACCCTAATATAATTCGAGGAATTCGGCAGGACTGATAATCTCCGGCTTTTCCAAATCCAGTCCGTCAAAATCCCGGTCGCCCGTGATAAATACGTCTATGTCTTCTACAATTGCCGAATACAAAACCGGATAATCCTTTTCATCGCGTATTTCAAAAAGTCCCGGCTTCGGCTGCACGGGTGTGTAAACAAGCTCATAGGGAAGCTGGCTCAACAATAAATCAACTGCTTCCAGCTTATCTTTGAATTTGCGGCGCACCACGTTCAGCAATTCATCTACAACATAGGATGAAAGGACAAGTTCGTGCTCCATCATGATTTTGTAAATTAGTGTATTCATCGGCTGACTTGGAAACAGCAACGCCGATATGAGGACATTGGTGTCAATCATCACGCGCATGGCGTTTCTCCCAAACCTCGCGGCGCACCCCTTTTACCATGTCCACAACATCCTGTTCTGTTTTTAGGCCCAGCCGCTCCGCTTCCCCCGCAAAAGCGTTCTGTGCAGTTTTAAGGGCAATCATAGCGGCATTGCCCATAATGATGCGTCCGTTTTCCTCAATAAAAACAACTTTATCGCCGTCTTTTACGCCAAGCTTTTTACGTATTGCAGCGGGAATCGTGATTTGACCGCGCATTGTGATTTTGGCAAGCTCCATAGTCATGCTCCTTTCAGGAATGCATTGGAATCAATGCATTCCTTGAAGATAGTATATGCTATCTTTACGAAAAATTCAACCGATTTATCCCTAATAACTACCTTTTGTAAATAGAACTTAGCCTAATCTTAGCACCTCTAATGTAAACATAACTTTATTTGCTCCGGATTGCCGGTAAGTTAAGCTTGTGGTACTCGAAGAAAAGCGTAAAAAATAATGCTCACAGAACAATGCGTAACAGGAAAAACGGTTTTAAAGTGGAAGTAGGAATATATAATAGCCAACTCCAGGTTTCAAGCATGTCTGATATGCTATCCTAATCAAAAGGTTTTGAGCATATACTAAGAGTAATATAGGGCTTTGAAAGAAGGGAGCGATTAAAATGAGTGACTTTATGGATTTATGTCTTAAGAGACAAAGCTGCAGGAATTTTGCGGATCAACCGGTAGAACGCGAAAAGCTGGTCAAATGTGTTGAGGCGGCCCGCCTGGCCCCCTCTGGTTGTAATGGGCAACCCTGGAGTTTTGTTATTGTGGAAAACCCGGAAATTGTGGGTAAGATAGCAGAATGCACTCAGCAGCTTGGAGTAAATGACTATATTTCCAAAGCAAAAGCTTTTTTTGTTGTGGTTGAAGAACACGCAAATTTAATGCCCCAGCTAAAGAACCTTGTGGACAGCCAATATTTTGCTCCCGGCGATATTGGAGCGGTGGTTGCCTATCTTTGTCTGGAAGCCGAATCACAAGGAATCGGTACTTGCATCTTAGGCGTATATAACAGAGAGATAATCAAATCATTGCTGAACATCCCGCAGGAAAAACATATAGGCGGGTTAATTGCAGTCGGATATCCGGCAGATCTTACGGTGCGAAAGAAGTCCCGTAAACCATTGGAAGAAATTCTTCGGTTCGTTTAAACATCCGGTCAGTTTACCGGGAAAGTTTCATTGTTTTGTAGATAGCAGGATGGTACAGTGCAGCTTAAGTGGGTGGTAAAGTGTTGCATAACAGCCAGCAATATATTCGCAGCGTCCAATTGCTGCGGGATAAGGTCAGGCGGTTTGATGCCTATCCGTTTTGTTTGCCTGCAATTTCCGGCCTGCATGAGTTGCTGTTTCATCCCCGGGTCACGTTTATTGTGGGGGAGAACGGGACAGGCAAGTCGACTCTGCTGGAGGCGGTGGCAATTGCCTGGGGCTTCAATGCAGAAGGGGGAACAGCCAACTTTACTTTCACCACGCAGGCATCTCATTCTGACCTCAATGAATACATCCGGCTGGTCAAAGGGATAAAACGTCCGCGCGACGGCTTCTTTTTGCGGGCGGAGAGTTTCTATAATCTGGCGACAACCATTGAGCAACTGGATTCGGCAGGCGGTCTGGGCAGGCGGATTGTTGAATCCTATGGCGGGAAATCTTTGCATCAGCTGTCCCATGGCGAATCTTTTTTCGCTGTGTTCCAAAACAGATTTGGCGGTAATGGACTATATATCCTCGATGAGCCGGAAGCGGCTTTATCGCCTATCAGGCAGATGGCTTTGCTGACGCGCTTACATGAACTGGTTAAGCAAGACTCACAATTTATTATTGCGACGCATTCCCCCATTGTTATGGCCTATCCGGACAGTATGATCATTCAACTGACGCCGCAGGGCCTGTGTCAGATTGATTACCGACAGACAGAGCATTATCTGGTCATGAAAGAATTTGCCAATAATCCTGAAAAAATGTTGAAAATCCTATTGGAAGAATGAGTAGAGTTGAAGAAAGCCCCTGTTAAAGCCTTGGTTTATAACCGGCTGTAACAGGGGCTTTTTATTTACTTATATACTGTCAGGCAGCTCTCACAGGCTTACGTTAATGACACCACAACATAAGCGGCGGCAACCAGAATCACTTCCAGGAAGGCAATGGGCCGCAGGGTTTTGAGAAAATCGGCCTTGAAGTAATCCAGGGTCACCAATAAGCAGAGGTGGGCCGGGGAGAGCATTTGCCCGGCAGAGCCGGCGACAAAGCAAAACATAACCAGGTTAATATCACCGGGGGCCAGTGCCAGCAGGAAAGGGAAAGTAATTACGACAAAGCCCTGGGCGGTGCCTGTCAGGATACCGCCGGCAAAAGCAATTGCGCCAATAATGACGGCGTTGGAGACGGCTAAGCTGTTAAGCAATGCGGCGATCTCCTGAACGGCGCCGCTTTGCTGTAAAATGTGCTGGAAAAAGAGAATACCGGCAATACCCCACAACAATTTGCGGTCAAGGGCGTGGCGCAGCATTGCGCTGACCTCCTGTAATGGCTGGCGCAGAATCAGTGCCATGGCGGCAACCACCAGCCCCATGGATAGGGCTGCCGATAATTTTAGGAACACAATCAGCACAAAGTTAACCAGAATAGGTCCTGTCGCCAGCGCGATATAGCGGTAGCCGGTATCGTCGATGCTGCCGGACTCAGTGGCAGCCGCCGTCTGGGGTGTGATCTGCCGGCTTTTGAGCGGCGTAATAAAAAAAAGCCAGCCAATGACTAAGGAGAGGGCGGTGACCCACACCATATTGGCGATCAGTGCGCTGAGCGGTATGCCGGAAAGCTGGCTGGCCAGGAGCATACTGGTGAAAATAGGATTGCTAAACTCCCAGACATGGCGGAACCAGTAATTAATGGCTGTCTTGGTTTCGGCTTTCAGATTAAAAGGCTTACTGGCGCTTTCTACCAGCGGCGCGGAAAAGATGGCGCCGCCCAAGGAGGGTAAAAATCCGAGAAAAGCAGGCATCAACGGCAGCAAAATCCGGTCACTTCGCAGCAGCCTGCGGGAGGTTACCATCAGGCCGTCGATAATGCCGCTGGTTCGCAGCTGGTGTTCAAGGCACATGACAAAATACAGGGCAAAGAGTATTTCCCAGGTGCTATAACTGCTGACCAGATTCTTTAGGGCAGTGCCTAAATGCTGCAAGGTAAGGCCGGATAAAACGAACAGCAGGCCGGAACCGGCCAGCATGGCATTGCCCATTTTTACTTTACGGTTAAGCAGAAATACGATAAGTCCCAGGGTGAGGAAAATTTTTAGTACGGCAAACATGATAAAACAACAACTCCTACATCTCAATAAGTGTAAACACTGCACTGTTCACCGGCGCTGCCGGAGGGAAGTATTGCGGTTTATGTACTTATATTAGTCCTAATCTGCTGGCATTTCAAGGATTAATTACTATTTGTCCGGTTATCCTGTCAGGCCTGATGCCAGGGCTGTGCCTGATTGGTGCCGGGCAGGGGAAACTGCGCTCAAAGGAAAAAAAGGGATATTCGCGCCCGGGCGGGCAGCGAGTATCCCTTTGGTATTACCAAGCACTATTTCAATTTGTTGGCCTGCAAAGCAGCGGCTATTTTGGCATTTAATCTAAGCAGCTGTTGAACCGAGTCGGGGTCAAATCCATAGGCTTGGGCGGTTGCTATTACTTCGTGCCAGGCTTTGTCCACAGCCGGAGCATGGTAGTCGCCGGTGGTTTCGCAAAACCGGCTGCCTGAAGCTGTCTCCTGTTCCAGGGTACGCCCGACAAGCCAGTCGATACTTACCTGGAAATAATCGGCTATGCGGCATAGTGTGGCAATATCCGGTTCCCGGCGGTTAACTTCCCAGGAAGCTAATGTGGAACGTTCGACCTTAAGAATGGCTGCCAATTCTTCTTGGGTTAATTTACTTCTCAATTGTTTGATTTTTTCTCCGAGAGTTCTCATAAGCCACGCTCCTTACCTACTGCTTACAATAACGCGCTTACGCCCCGGATTCAATTATTGTGTCCATAAGACAATAATTGGAAGGGATTTTGGGAACCATTGGCGAAAATTAGTGTCATAAGGACACTAATAAGGCTTGGATGCAAGGGGGCGTTTGTGGTGGAGATAATTTGGCCAAAGGCGAGTGAGGATGAGTCAGCTAAGAGTTCCCGCCAGGAGCTGATTGGTCGCATGGCTATTGGAGTAGCGCATGAAATTAGAAATCCACTGACTGTTATTAAAGGCTATTTACAGCTGCAAGAGAAAAAATCAACATACTGTACCGGTGACTCACTATGTATTATATATCAGGAAATACACCGGATTGAAACAGTAATAACCAGTATATTATCCTTAGCTCAGAATAAAGCCATTAAAAGGATACCGGAAAATCTTAACCACATACTTGAACACCTGTATCCGGCTGTTAAGCAGGCTGCTGCCAGGAACGGCATTGTAACCGAATTGTTGTTACCCGAACATTTGCCATTGCTGGCCTTGGATGCTGCCGAGATAGGAGAACTGGTGCTGCAGCTGGCTTATAACGGTATCGAAGCCATGCAGCCTGCCGGCAGATTAACCATCGGTGCTGTGCAAACAGCCGGCACAGTTACTTTATATGTGAAGGATGAGGGCAACGGCATTCCGCCGGAGCAAAGGGAACGGATTTTTGATCCGTTTTATACCACAAAATCAGGCAATACCGGTCTGGGACTTGCCATTAGCCTTAGTATTGTCGAAAGGCATCAGGGGAAAATTGAAATAATCTCCGGTGTGGGAGCAGGCAGCGTATTCAAAGTCATGTTTCCGGTCCTGGAACAGTAATCGGGAGCTGCGGTACAGGGATTCCCATTGCTCCCTTTGGTATAACATGGTAATATATAACACAACTAATACATGGACGGTGAGAAAAATGGATTATATAATGTCCCGGTTAACCGACGGTGCTTATGTAATTGCTGTTGAGGATACCACTACCTGGGATAGTATGACCTATAGCAACATGTATGTATTACAGCAGGACAGCCGGGTTATCCTGGTGGATGCCGGACTGAAGGCTTACCAGAGCGCTGTGGTTGCGGCGCTGGCCGAAATTGGGATACAGCCGGAGCAGGTTACCCATGTGCTCTTGACCCATGGACACCGTGATCATGTCGAGGGAGCCGCCCTGTTTACCAATGCCCAAAAGTTTATCCATAGCGCTGATTGGCCCATGCTGGCATCGCCGCTGGCCGCGCAGGTTGCCAAATTCACCCCGCAGGCTGAAGCAGGCATGTTTGCCGCCGCCGGCCTGAAGGGGCTGGACGTGGTGCTGGTCAATACTCATTCGCCGGGTTCGGTGGCTATCTACGACCACTGCTCGCAGGCGCTGTTTGTGGGCGACTTTTTCTGTTACTTTGGCGAAGCTTTGCCTGAGGGGCGGCTGGTTACGAATAGTGAGGCTATTAAGCGGGGATCTTGTCAGTATGTGGCCGGGCAGGCAGCTGCCGGCGGGCAGGAGTTTGCTGCTTTTATGCAGGGACTTAGCCGGCTGCTTGCTTACCGGCCTGAATTTTTCTGCACCGGGCATGGTGTCGTTCTGTGCAAGGATATTCACAGCTTCTTAAACAATATGTGGCAGAGTGGCACCCAAACCCGTAACGCTAAATAAAGGAGAGATATTTTATGGATTTTACCTTTGCTCACAACAATATCAATGTACTTAATCTGGAAAAAAGCATGGCTTTTTACCAGGAGGCGCTGCAGCTTACCGAAACCCGGCGCATTGAAAAACCGGGTTTTACCATCGTGTATCTTGGCGACGGCCAAACACCGCATAAGCTGGAGCTTACCTGGATTAAAGACCGCAAAGAACCGTATAAGCTGGGGGAAAACGAGTTTCATCTGGCCTTTACCACCAATGATTTTGACAAAGCTTACGCCCACCACAAGGCCATGGGCTGTATTTGTTACGAAAACAAGGAGATGGGCATTTATTTTATCTCCGATCCTGACGGATATTGGCTGGAAGTTCTGCCTGCCGGGTTTTAGCATCGCGCAGGGCCGACAGGCCGGTTAATTGAAAAGCAAATTTGAGCTTATCCATAAAGGCAGGGACAGTTATGTTCCAGCCTTTATGGATTTTTTTTATGAATTTCTAATTGACATTTTGTGAAACCTATCATAGAATAACATATGAACATATAATCACATGATGTGAGGTGGAATTACCATGAAGGTATTAGAGAAAGACATTAAAGATATTTGTGAAGACTGCTGTGTTCATCCGCAGACTGTGTGTCTGGCCAAAGCCGCCATGTTGAAGGACGACAAGGTGCAGGAACTGGCCGAGATGTTTAAAATACTGGGTGACCCTACGAGGATTAGAATCCTGCACCTGTTGTCCAGAGGCGAAATGTGTGTATGTGATATTGCTGAAACACTGGGGATGAACCAGTCGGCAGTATCCCATCAACTGCGCACACTGCGCGGCGCCAGACTGGTGAAGTTCCGTAAAGTGGGCAAAGAAGCCCTGTATTCCCTGGATGATGATCATGTAATCTCCCTGATGTGTCAGGGATTAGAGCATATTTCTCATGAAGATAGGAGGTAGGAAAATGGAGAAACAAGATGACATTCATTGCGGCTGCGGCTGTTGTGGGGGAGAGGCAGCCGCGGCCGTCAGTGAAGGCGGTGTTGCCGCCCTTGATAGTGATCAGTTGATTCAGGCTACTTTTTTGGTTGACGGGTTGGATTGTGCCGATTGCGCGGCAAAGGTGGAAAAAGCCGTTCGCCGCCTTACCGGGGTAGTGGACGCTCAGATGAATTTTGCCGCCGCGAAACTGAAGGTGAATTATGATGCCGCCAGGCTGGCGGATGTTGATATTGTAAACGTGATTACCGGCTTTGGCTATCGCGTGGGCGTGAGTCCGGCGGCACAGGCTGCGCCGGGTTATCAAAAAACGGTCTTCCGTATCTCCGGCTTAGACTGTGCCGATTGTGCCGCTAAACTGGAGAAACGCGTTGCTGCTCTGGCCGGAGTGCGTGCGGTGCAGCTGAATTTTGGCACCGGCAACATGGCGGTAGAGCATAGCTGCCAGGTGAGGGAGATTATCCAGGCCGTGGAGCAAGCCGGTTATGAGGCGGTTGAGGGCAGTAAACCGGCAGCGGCGGCTGTTGATAAACAGGCATGGTGGCAAAAGCCGCGGATGCTGGCCACCCTGGTGTCAGGTGTCCTGGTGGCTGCCGGTATGGTTATGGATTGGATGGCAGTAAATGAACAGGCGGTAATCACCGCCTATGTCCTGGCCATGCTGATCGGCGGTTATCATGTGGCCAAAAGCGGTTTTTACGGACTCAAGAGCATGACCATGGACACCAACTTTCTTATGGTAATTGCCGTTATTGGTGCGGCAGCCATTGGTGAATGGAGCGAGGGGGCGACAGTGGTCTTTCTCTTTTCCCTGGGAAATGCCCTGCAAGCCTACACTCTGGATAAGACCCGGGACTCCATTCGGGCGCTCATGGAACTTGCGCCGCGCGAGGCCTTGGTAAAACGCGATGGTGAGGAACTGCGGCTGCCGGTAGAAGCAATTGTCGTTGGTGATGTCATTATTGTTAAGCCGGGTGAACGGATTGCGATGGATGGAACGGTAATGAGCGGGATTTCCGCTGTCAATCAGGCTGCGATAACCGGTGAATCCATGCCTGTGGAAAAACAGGCCGGCAGCAATGTATATGCCGGTACAGTCAATGAGCAAGGGGCTCTGGAAATTGTAGTAGACAAATTGGCGGAAGACTCTACCCTGGCCAAAATTATGCATATGGTGGAGGAAGCCCAGGCCAAGAAAGCTCCCTTGCAGCAAATGGTGGATGTTTTTGCGAAATACTATACCCCGGCAGTCATCCTGACCGCCGTAGCCCTAACCCTGGTGCCGACGTTTGTATTTCATGAACCTTTTGATGTATGGTTTTACCGGGCGCTGGTCCTGCTGGTTATTTCCTGCCCGTGCGCGCTGGTTATTTCCACACCGGTATCCATTGTATCAGCCATTGGTAACGCTTCGCGCAATGGGGTGCTGATAAAAGGCGGCGCATATCTGGAACAAATGGGGAAAATCCGGGCGGTAGCCTTTGATAAGACCGGTACGTTAACGGTTGGCAAGCCCAAAGTGACTGATGTGCTGCCGTTGTCAGGCCTGGCGGCGGAGGAACTGCTGCGTACGGCGGCAGCGGTGGAAAAGTGGTCGGAGCACCCGCTGGCGCAGGCCATTGTTGCTCACGCAGGCAATCATAGCCTGCCGCAGGTTGCTAACTTCCAGGCGCTTGTTGGCCGGGGCGCCCAGGCTGAGCTTGAGGGGCAAACCGTATATGTGGGGAATGCGAGACTCTTTGAGGAATTGGGTCATGAACTTACTGCCCACGAGCAGGGCTGGTCACTGCTGGAGGCCCAGGGCAAAACCGTGATGCTGGTGGGAACTGACAAGGAAGTTTACGGCATGATTGCGGTAGCCGACGTTTTGCGGGATAACAGCGCTGAGGCCGTAGCCGCCATCAAGGCCACCGGGGTGGAGCAGGTGGTTATGCTGACAGGCGATAATAACCGGGTGGCAGGTGCCATCGCCGGGAGACTGGGGCTGGACGCTTTCTACGGCGAGCTGTTACCGGCTGATAAAGCGACAACCCTAAAAGACATGGCAGGCCAATATGGCAGTGTGGCCATGGTGGGTGACGGAGTAAATGATGCTCCGGCACTGGCGACAGCCGATGTGGGTATCGCCATGGGGGTTGCCGGTTCGGATACGGCGCTGGAAACCGCAGATATTGCGCTGTTATCGGACGATTTGAGCAAGCTTTCCTATGTCATGAGACTCAGCCGCAAAACAGTGTCAATTATCAAACAGAACATTAGTTTCTCCCTGGGGGTTAAGCTGCTGTTTGTTGTTGCTACCTTCTTCGGCTTTGTCAATCTCTGGCTGGCCGTGCTGGCCGATACCGGGGCGGCTTTGCTGGTAACGCTGAACGGCATGCGTCTGGTACGTGAGATCAAGTAATTGGAGCAAATAAAACAACCGGCACCCTGATCAGGGTGCCGGTTGTTATTTGGCTGGCTAAGCCGATTAGTAGGTTTCCACAAACACTTCAAAGTGTGCTTGCGGATGGGCGCAGGCCGGGCACAGCTCCGGAGCCTGTTCGCCTGTATGAATATGACCACAGTTGTTGCATTTCCATTGAACGGCAGCAGGCTTTTTGAAGACAGTGCCTTCTACGATGTTGTTATACAGTTTTTTGAAGCGGTTTTCATGGTGTTTTTCCACTTCGGCGATATTGCGGAAAATCGTGGCAATAGCCGGGAAGCCTTCCTGGTCGGCCACATCGGCAAAGGCGGGATACAGGTCGGTCCATTCTTCATTTTCGCCTTCGGCGGCAGCCTTAAGATTGGCTTTGGTGTCACCCCAGGCTACCGGATAGTCGGCCTGGATGTTAACCATTTCACCGTCTAAGCATTCCACCAGAAACTTAAAGAAACGCTTGGCATGTTCTTTTTCGTTATCGGCAGTCTCGGTGAAGATGTTGGAGATTTGTACATAGCCTTCTTTTTTGGCAGTGGAAGCATAATAGGTGTAACGGGTTCTGGCTTGTGATTCACCCGCAAATGCTTTCATCAGATTTTCTGCAGTTTTGGTTCCTTTTAATGATTTCATACGGATCCTCCTTATATTTTGGCACTAAGATGGTAGAAAACCGCCGGAATTCTTATTGCCAGCATGGTTTTCTAGTTAATAATTACTACAAAGTAACCGGAAATCCTGCCGGCAGCCTGAAAAATAATCTGGCAGCCAAACGGGAGGAGAACCAGGGATGGGCAGCGAATCCTTCTGGAATTCGCTGAAAATAGGTTTGCCGGATAAGTTTAGCCGGAGTATCTTGCTGTGATCCTGCAGTTGGCAGCTATAAGGAGTGATCATTAATGCAGGCGATCGTTATTGGGATTGCAGCCTCACTGTTTTTTGCGTCCACTTTTGTACTGAACCGGTCAATGGACCTGGCCGGTGGCAGCTGGATATGGAGCGCTTCCTTGCGCTATTTGTTTACAGTGCCGTTTTTGCTGCTGCTTGTTTTGTCCAGGCAAAATCTGCAGGCATTGTTTGCCGAGATGAGAGCCCGGCCTGGCGCGTGGCTGCTATGGAGTACCGTCGGGTTCGGGCTGTTTTATGCGCCCTTATGTTTTGCCGCCGCCTACGGCCCGGCCTGGCTGGTGGCGGGAACCTGGCAAATCACCATTGTTGCGGGGTGTTTGCTGGTACCGGTCTTCTTTCAGAAAGCGCTACCGCAGGGGGCCGGTCGTTTGGGTTTACCGCTAAGGGAACTGGCGACATCCCTGTTTATTTTACTGGGGGTTGTGCTTATTCAAATGCAGGCGGCCCGCCATACCGCCCTGGGTGATTTGGCGGCAGGTTTTTTTCCTGTCCTTATTGCTGCCTTTGCCTATCCGCTGGGTAACCGGAAAATGATGGCGGTGTGCCGGGGCAAGCTGGATGTGTATCAGCGGGTATTAGGCATGACCCTTGCGAGTATGCCATTTTGGCTGCTGTTGTCTGCTTACGGTACTGTCACCGTCGGTTTGCCGGACTGGAATCAGATAGTACAATCGCTGCTTGTTGCCGTGTGCTCGGGGATTATTGCAACAGTACTGTTTTTTTACGCCACCGACCTGACTAACGGGGACGCTAAAAAGCTGGCCGCTGTTGAAGCCACCCAGGCAGGTGAAGTGGTGTTCGCTATTTTGGGAGAGGTAGTGTTTTTGGCGGCGCCAATACCTTCAGGCTTCTCTTTGGCAGGCATTGCCGTGATCATTGTCGGCATGGTGGCACATAGCATCAATTCTCATAAACAGTAAAAACGGCAATGATGTGTTAATTTAGAATTTTTTCATAATAGGCTATTGCGCTGCCGTCCGGAATACGTTATACTTTTAACAAATGCCGATCCGAAGATTGGTTTTGTTAGTTATAGGACTATTATCAAAGAATTGAATAAGTAAGACATATCCACGAAGGGTAACCGGACTACAGTGTCCTGCCCTTCGTGGTTTTTTATTGCCGGGAGTGTAAAGGATACTGCATTTTATTTTTGAAAATAACAGCAAAAAAGGGGAGAGGCGCTATGTTGGAACAACGTATTGAAACTTATTGGGATGGACGTGCTGACAGCTACAACGAAGTGGTACAACGGGAAATGGCCTGCCGGAAAAAACAGGCATGGGAATCACTTTTGCGTAAGTATGCCGGAGACCAGGATAATCTTAAGGTATTGGATGTGGGAACCGGCCCTGGATTTTTCGCCATCTTGCTGTCCGGACTTAATTATTCGGTTACTGCTGTTGATAAATGTGAGGAAATGCTGAGACAAGCCCGGAAAAATGCGGCATTGGCAGGAAAGATCATAAAATTCCTGAAAGCCGATGTGCATGCCGTTGATTTGCCTGAAGGGAGTCTGGATTTGATTGTATCCCGAAATGTAACCTGGCTGCTGCCTAACCCGCTGGAGGTATATCAGGAATGGCACCGGCTGTTAAAACCAACAGGCAAAGTACTGGTTTTCGATGCCAATTGGCATTTGCGTCTAAGTGATCCGGAACTTCAGGCTGAGCATGACAAGTATGTAGCGTTAGCCATGGCAAAAGGCTACAGGCACAATACTTCACCCGCGCAGCAGCAAGAGAATGAAGCCATTGCCCGCAAGTTACCGCTGACTTATGAAAAGCGTCCGTTATGGGATGAGCAGGCTTTCCGCCGGTGCGGTTTTCAGCAGGTAGTAATTGAAGAAAATATCAGTCCCCTGGTTCATGACGAAATGGAACAACTGCTGTATACGCCCACCCCGATGTTTGCTATTTGTGCTTCGAAGTAATCTGGTTTTGGACTTAGAGACAAGGTGTGAGCCCTTTGGTGGAAGGGGAAAGGGCTGTCAAGGGAGGGGAAGCAAGGGTTGTGCCGGTAAATTTTTTTATTGATCGGGGTATTTCCTTTATTATTTTATTGTTTGGCATTTCCCTGGTGGCTTTTGGCCTCATGGCGCTGGTGCCTGGGGATACACCGGAAATGGTACTGACCTCTATCGGGGTGGAGGCGCCGCCGGAGACTGTAGAAGCCCTGCGGCAACAACTACAGCTTGATGATCCGGTATATATCCGCTATGGGCGCTGGTTATTCCGCGCGCTTCACCTGGATTTGGGCATATCCTACCGGACAGGCTTACCGGTTGCGGAAGAACTGGGCAGTAGACTGGCGGCTACTGTTCAACTGACCTTGGCTTCACTGGCGTTTGCATTGCTATTTTCTGTGCCGCTGGGTGTGCTTACGGCACTGTATCCTAAAACCTGGCTTGATCTAATCGGGAGAATTACGGTACTGACAGGTTCGTCTATTCCGAACTTTTGGCTGGGGCTGCTCCTGGCCTATGTGTTTGGCGTACGATTGCAGTGGCTGCCCATCGCCGGTGCCGGTGGCTGGGAAGGTTTGATTCTGCCGGCAGCCACGTTGGGCTTCGGCATGCTGGCGGCATATACCCGGCTATTGCGAGGCAGTATGCTGGACGCCCTGTCCCAGGGCTTTATCCGGGTGGGCAGAGCCAAGGGGCTAAAGGAAAAGTGGCTTATCGGCCGCCATGCGCTCCGGTATGCCTTGCTGCCGGTTTTGACCTGGTTTGGTATCAGTATTGGGCAGTTATTGGGCGGCAGTGTTGTGGTGGAGACTTTATTTTCCTGGCCGGGATTGGGGCGGTTTGCGGTGGAGAGTATCCAGGGACGTGATTATCCGGTGATTCAGGGGTATGTTCTCTTCTCGGCCCTGGCAGTTGTTACCGTAAATGTAGTGGTCGATTGCCTCTATTCCTGCCTTGACCCGAGGATTCGCTTAGGAGGTGGGCAGGAGCAATGAAACAAAACCTTTGGTCTATGTATTGGCAGCGTCTAAAACAGGATAAAGCAGGTATCTGCGGCTTGCTGATACTGCTGGTTTTTGCCGGTATGGCGTTAACGGCTCCGTATTTATCCTTGCATGATCCGCTGGCAGTGCAGCTTGGCGCCCGGTTGCAAAATCCCAGTGCCCAATATCCTTTCGGCACCGATCATCTTGGCCGCTGTATTTTCAGCCGGGTGGTCTATGGTGCGCAGGTTTCCCTTGCGGCGGCAGGTATTGTGCTTGCCAGTGTGCTTGTCATCAGTCTGCCGGTGGGCATGTTTTCCGGTTATACCGGGGGGATGGCTGATCAAATCTTTATGCGCATTGTCGACACTATCCTGGCTTTTCCGCTGCTGATATTAGCCCTGGCCATTGCCGGTTTTCTCGGAGCCGGCCTGGTTAACGTTATGCTGGCACTGGCGGCTGTATGGTGGGTCAGTTATGCCCGCATTGTGCGCGGTTTGACGCTGGCAGCCAAAGAAAAAGATTTCGTTATGGCGGCCAGGGCGGCAGGGACCAAAACAATACCCATCTTATATCAGCATATTTTGCCGCATGTTCTGGGGACGGTGATTGTGCTGGCAACTCTTGATATGGGAAAACTGATTATGGCGGTAGCCGGCCTTTCTTTTCTGGGACTGGGAGCCCAGCCGCCAACACCGGAATGGGGCAGCATGCTTAATGACGGCAGACCTTATTTTCAGGCGGCGCCGCATGTCATGCTGTTTCCGGGGCTGGCCATTGCCACGGTGGTATTATCCTGTAATCTTTTTGGCGACGCACTCCGGGATGCGCTCAATCCCCGGGGCATGACGGAGTAGGCCGGGAAAGGAATGGGGCTATGGCACTGGTTGTTGAGGATTTACGAACTTATTATTTTCAGACAGGTAAGGTGACTCCGGCCGTTGACGGGGTAAGCTTTGCCGTGTCGCCGGAAAAAACGGTATGTTTGGTAGGGGAAAGCGGCTGCGGCAAATCGGCGGTAGCGTTGTCCCTGCTGGGACTTATTGAGCCGCCGGGAAAAATTGTGACAGGCCGGATCAGCCTGGACGGGCGCAATCTTTTAACCCTGCCGCCGGAAGAACTGAGGTTGTTGCGGGGACAGGATATTTCTATTATTTTTCAAAACTCGTGTTATTCGTTAAACCCCTCGCTGACCATCGGCATTCAGCTTGCAGAGACGGTACTGTCACATCGGGAGGTCAGCCAGTCTGCCGCTAAGGAAATGGCTGTTGATGTTCTGCGGCGTGTCCGTCTGCCCGAACCGGTTAAACTATGCAACCGTTATCCCTTTGAGCTAAGCGGTGGTATGCAGCAGCGGGTAATGATCGCCATGGCGCTGTTGCTGAAGCCGCGGTATCTGATTGCCGATGAGCCAACCTCTGCATTGGATATCACTACCCAGACCCATATTCTTGACGAATTAATGGAACTCAAAGAGCAGTACGGTGCAGGCATGCTGTTCATTACCCATGATTTGGCGGTAGTTGCCGAGATTGCCGATGAAGTGGCAGTCATGAGGCAGGGAAAGATTGTCGAATACGGATCAGTCTTTGAGGTGTTTCAAAATCCTGCGCACCCCTATACCAGGCAGTTATTGCAAGCCGTTTAAGTGCAGGGATGATTGCTTGGAGGTGAAAAAATGTGAGTCAGCCTTTATTGAAAGTGTCTAACTTAAAAAAACATTATATCGTCCGGGATTGTCTTTTTGCCAAAAGGAGAGTACTGGCGGCGGTAGACAATGTTTCGCTTGCGGTTGGCCGCCGGGAAACCCTGGGAATTGTGGGCGAAAGCGGCTGTGGCAAAAGCACTTTGGCACGCTGTCTTGTGAGTCTGGAGAAAACCACAAGCGGTCAAATTCAGTTTGACGGCGTAGAGCTAACTACCGCCGGACGGGAAGAACTGCGGCAGCTGCGCCGCAATTTGCAAATTGTCTTCCAGGACCCTTATGCGGCGCTCAATCCACTCCGGACGGTGGGCGAGAGTATTATCGAGCCGCTGCTCAATTACCATCCGGGGGATAGCCGGGAACTGGCGGAAAAGGTAGAACAGCTGCTGACTGTGGTAGGACTTAAACCGGAATACAAAAGCCGCTATCCCTATCAATTCAGCGGCGGGCAGCTGCAGCGTGTGAATATTGCCCGCGCCCTGGCGCTCAATCCGGCTCTGGTGGTATGCGACGAGGCGGTATCCAATTTGGACAGCATTGTGAAAACGCAAATTGTGGAGTTACTCCTGCGGCTTCAGGACGAATTTAACATGTCGTATATTTTTATTACCCATGACCTGCATGTGGTCAGGCGGATAGCCGACCGTGTGGCCGTTATGCTGGGAGGGAAAATTGTTGAAGTATTACCTGCCGGCGAATTAGCTGCGGCCATTCATCCGTATACCCGTTATCTGCTGTCATCCACGCTTTCCGGCGACCCTCGAAGACGGCGGCAGCGCAAGCAGGGGACTCTGCTTACCGGGCCGGCAGGCAATGGCAGCGCCGTCTCCGGCTGCGCGCTGCAACACCGGTGTCCGGAGTTTTGCGAGCAATGCCGTGTCGAGGAACCGCTCTTAAGAACCATTGGTTCCATCCATCAGGTGGCCTGTCATTTAATTGGATAAAGGAGGAGATAGCTTGTCAACAACAGCGATGCAAAAGAAAATGTGCTTATTCGTACTGCTGGTATTTGCGTTAACCGCACTGGCCGGCTGCGGCGGCAAGCCGGCCAGCGCCCCGGCCAATACCACCTTAAAGGTGGGGTGGGATTTTGAGATGCCAATTGCCGACCCGGTTAAATCAGGGTATTTTCTGGTTCGGAGCGGCATTATGGAAACTTTGGTTGCGGTGGATTTTGACGGCAGGCTGGTGCCGGGGCTGGCATTGGAGTGGCAGGCCATTGACGCCACCGCCTGGAAGTTTACGCTTCGGCCAAATGTGAAATTTCATGACGGTTCCCTGATGACTGCCAAAAGTGTCAAGCTGGCGGTGGAACGGTTTGCCGAAACCGCTAAAACCATTCCCCTTGACAGTATTGAGATTGTTTCCGACCATGAAATTCTTATAAAAACCCGGAAGCCTGTGGTGGCATTGCCTGCTTATCTGGCTACGCCGGAGGCGTCAATCTATGGCGAGAAAGCCATGGTGGACGGGAAATTTATCAGCCTGATCGGCACCGGCCCCTATAAATTCATGCAGGTGGCGCAGGACAAAAGCATTGTCACCGAAGGGTTTACTGAATATTGGAAGGGTGCACCGCACATAAAGCAGGTCATTAACCGTCATTATCCTGATGCTCAAACCCGGTTCATGGCGCTGCAGTCCGGTGAAGTTGACTTCATCCGCAATGTCCTTCCGGCCAATGCCAAGCTGCTTCAGGACAAGGCCGGCTATCAGGTGGCAGTCAGCCCTGTGGGGCGGGTGCGGGTCATCTATTTTAATACTGAGCAAGCCGGGCTGGCCGACCGGGAGGTGCGTCTGGCAATCAACCATGCTCTTGACCGGGAGGCTATTGTTAAAGACGTTTTGGGGGGATATAGCAAAGCCGCCGCCGGGATGTTCCCCGACAATCTGCCATGGGGCAATCCTGCCATCAAAGCCGGTGAACATTCTGTCGCCACAGCCAGGACCTTACTGGATAAAGCAGGCTGGGTGGACAATGGCAGCGGTATCCGGGAAAAGCAAGGCAAAAAACTGGAATTAAATCTGATTACCTATAGCAGCCGCCCGGAGCTTCCCGATATAGCCCTGGTTGTCCAGGCACAGCTTGCCGCTGTGGGCATCAAGCTCAATATTCAGGTGGCTGATATCGGTGCTGTGGAAAAAGCCATGGCATCTAAGAATTTTGATATGGTGCTGGTGGCACGCGGACTGGCCTTTACCCCGGACCCGTCCATTGCCTTTGAGGATTTCCGTTCAACCAGCATGTCGAAATACCGGCCCAACTACGTGAATAAGGAACTGGACAGCTTGCTGGAAGGTGCTTTAAGGGAAACCGACCCAGCCAAACGTCAGGCTGATTATTATCAGGCGCAGGAGATTATTGACAAGGAGATTCCGGCCATCTTCTTGAATTATTATGTACATGTGGATGCGTATAAGAAAACATTGCGGAATTTCCGTATCCATCCCACGGAAGCTCATGTATTGACAAGTGATTTGCAATTTCAATAATATAAATGGGAGGCGACATTCCATGATACAAGAGGACAAGCTTTATAATGTATGGTGGCAGAATCGCACCGAGGGCGAGCAGCAAATGGAAGACCGGCATCTGCGTGGCTGGCGGGAAGTGATTCACCTGATCCAGGAACAGGATCTGTCCGGAATGACGGTACTAGATTTTGGCTGCAATCAGGGCGGCTTTTTGCGGCACCTTTACCAGGTCAAGCCGTTTAAGGAGGGCATGGGCATTGATTTGGCGCAGGAATCGATTGCTGTTGCCAACGCGCGCAAAGGGGATTTGCCGTTAACCTATGTTGCGACAACTACGCCGGAACAGTTTGTCAACCGGTTTGACCTGGCTGTCAGCCAGGCTGTTATCTACCTGATTAAAGACCTGAAAACCCATGCCTGGAAAATCAAGCAGCTGTTAAAGCCGGGCGGGGTCTATTATGCCACCTACACGGATTTGAACGATAATCCCAGTTTGCAGCGTTTTACTGAATGGATTAACCGGAACAGTCTGGTAGAATCCAATGCCCATACCCTGGATTTTATTACCCGGACTTTTGCCGCCGAGGGATTCCGGGTGGAGCTTCAGCGCCGCAGAACACAGGGATTTATTGACATTTCCCGTGAAGAAGACGGCTTTTTATGTATTGCCGACAAAATGAAGGCATCTTATGAGCAGTCGTATATCTTCCGGTTTGTATTGACGGAGAAGTAGGCAATCCACCCCTGGCAGGTGGCCGATGATTGGAGGATATGATATAAACGATCATGCTCACTATGGATATAATGTTAGCATTAACCGATGTTCTTTCTATGTGGAAAATAGCTCTGCCGGCCATGTTCCTGGGGTGTTATTGCGGTGTTGTGCTTAGAACCGGCAAGTTTTTCCGCTTTTTCAGCAAACTCACGCGGCCGATGACCGCCCTGGGGAAATTGCCGGAAGCACTTGGACCGTTTTTTATGTTATGCTTGTTAAACCGTTTTGCCGCCAATGCCATGCTGGCCGATTTTGGCAAAAGCGGCGCGATATCGAAAAATACCCTGATGGCTGTGTATGTAATGGGCTCACTGCCGACAAGCATCTATTTTTCGGTTTTCTATTTTAGTCCTGTTCTGGTTACCTCACTGGGGTGGGAGCTGGGGCTGTCGTTTTTTTTCATCAATATTGGGATAAGCTCCCTTGCTACCATAAGCGGCTTTGTCTGGAACAGGCTGCTGGCCAAGAAAAACGGGGCAGATCAGTGGCAGGAGCAGCAGGAAAACTGCGCCGCAGCGGCAGATGAGACTGACCTGATTGCCGCAGGCAGAAAAGCCTTCCAGCAGTTCTGGGATATTGCCGTGGTGTTTATGCCCATTACCCTGGCCTTCGGCTTCCTCATGCATACAGACTTTATTAAAGACCTGATAAGCGGGCTTGACCCGTTCCTGCGCTGGTTTAAGCTTACGGCTGCCGGGGTGCTGGTCATTATCGCCGGGATACCCACCATGATTGCCGCCATTGGTGTGGCCGGAACCTTGCTGCACAGTGGGGCGCTGGCTTCTCAGGATGTTATCTTTGTCCTGCTGGTCGCCTCGTTTTTTCATAATGTTTACTATGGTTTATCGCAGGTATTGCCTGCTAACCTTTCTATTTTTGGCGCTAAAAACGGGACCACGGTTACCCTTGTGGGGACAGGCATTTATCTGGCCATGGTGGTAGCGGGGGCCGGGCTTGCGCTGTATCTGAAAGGCAGTTGACAAAGTGGTATTTTTTTCAGCTGATTTGTCTTGTCAAACCAATAAGAATTATGTTATTATTTTAACAAATGCAGCTAAGAAAGCTGTGCGGTAACTATTTTAAGTAAAGTGGCATACTGTGAACCAATAACCATGAAGGTATTACGGTTAAGAACCGTAGTTCTTTGTGGTTTTTATTTTTTGGGGGTGGCGCTTGAGTTATTTGCAATAAGTTTGAGTATAAGATAATCTGTGGAGGTATTATGGAACTTATTATTAGCAGCATTGAGTTATTCAAAAAAGGCGGTCTGGTAATGTATCCGCTGCTTGTATGTTCGCTCATGGTCGTAACCATTGCTGTTGAACGCTATCTGTATTACCGTAAAGCGGCTACAGACATCAACATACTGTTGACTGAAGTGACGCCCAAACTTGACAAATATGATTGGACGGGAGCGCAGTGCGTGTGTGAAACTAGCGGCGGTGTAACGGCTGCCATGCTGGCGCGTGGTTTGAGCAATATTCACTTTGATGCCTGTGATTTAGAAAGTACCATGACCGGTTTTGCAGCTCAGACTGCTTCTAAACTAAGAGAAAAGCTTGGTTATCTTGATACCATTGTTACTTTGGCGCCGCTTTTGGGTTTACTAGGTACCGTTGTCGGGATGATTTCATCCTTTAACATCATGACAATTCAGTCAGGCCAGCCGCATGCCATTACCGGCGGGGTGGGCGAAGCGCTCGTGGCTACCGCAGCCGGGCTGTGTGTAGCCGTTATGGCACTTATTGTACATACCTGTTATACTCACTGGCTTGATCGGATTATTACCGGCATGGAGCAGGGCGGTACCGTATTGACTGAGGCTAAGAGACGGAGTGACCGACGTGAAACTGCGTAGTCTGAGAGTAGAGCGCCAGCCCAAGCTGATGATTATTCCGATGATTGATATTATTTTCTTTTTACTGGTGTTTTTTATGATGAGTACTTTGTACATGGTGGAGCAACGGACCTTGCCTGTTAGTTTGCCCCAGGCTTCGGCAGCGCAGGCAGATGTGGCGAAAAATGTCGCGATTACCATTGCGCGGGACGGTGCGGTTTATGTTGAACAGGAACAGATTCCGCCTGAGCTGTTTAAAGTCCGTATCCAAGCCCAGTTAGTCCGCCAGGCAGATTCTGCGTTTGTTTTGCGGGCAGATAAACAAGCCGAATATGGCAGGGTTGTCCAGGTTCTTGACGAGCTTAAGGCGCTGGGTGTGAAAAAAGTAGCCGTAGCTACCGAACAGGCACAGAGGTGATGTTATGCCAGAACAGTTATATTGGCGGCGTGCCCTGATGGTTTCCTGCTTTATTCATTGTTTGATTTTTGTCGGGGCCGGCTGGCTGGGAACCAGTGTATTCAGCAAAGTGGCAGAACCTGAGTATATTGAGATGGAACTTATCAGCAGTGTGACTGCCCCGGAGCAGGCTGCCGCAGTACCGGTGGCTATGCCGCAGGAGGCTAATACTGCCGTTAAGCCCACGACCCCGGTTGACGTTCGTCCGGTAGTTGCCGCTCAAAAGCCGGTAGCAAATGTGGCTGCCAGCGAGGTTGTAACCGAAAGCTTTAGTCCGGCAGCCGCAGCGGCTGCGCCGGCAGGCACCGGTTCAGGCGAGGCGGCGCCTGCGTTGGCTGCGTCCGGGACCGGCGTATCGGCTCCGGCACCCAGAAGGATATCAGCGCCACAGATATTAAGCAAGGTTGAGCCTGCCTATCCGGATGATGCCAGACAAGACGGATTTACCGGCACCGTGGGCGTAAAAATTGAGGTGTTGGCAAATGGCCGGACCGGAGAGGTTCGCCTGGCGCGCTCCTCCGGCCGGGGCTCTATGGATGAAGCAGCCCTGCAGGCTGTCCGTAAATGGCGGTTTGTTCCTGCCAAGGACGAAGGCAGCGGACAGGCTATTCGGTGTTTTACTACATTGGCGGTTGTGTTTAAGCTGAGATAAGTAAAGCCTTTCAAAGATGGTTATACAATTACTATTTGTCCCGTTGCTTGTCAAGAAGCTGGAAGCAGTCCCGGGGGCGTTTAGGAGAGTGAAGGTACATGAGTAACGAATGCGAGTTTTTTAATAAGATTGCTGATAAATGGGATAATACACGAGCAGTGGATGTTGACAAGATTGCCGGGCTGGTAGCAATGATTGACTTAGAGCCCGGGTTTGCGGTGCTGGATGCCGGCAGCGGCACAGGTGTACTGCTGCCTTTCATCAAAGAAGCGGTTGGCCCTGCCGGACAAATTACGGCAGTAGATTTTTCCGCCAATATGCTGGCTAAGGCTAAAGAAAAATACGGCCACCTTGGTGATATTACTTTTGCTGTTGTCGATATTATGGAGTTTGTACCTGAGAACGGTTTATTTGACGCTGTAATATGTTTTAACTTTTTTCCGCACATCAAGGATAAGCAAGGGTTCATGACTCATATGCAAAGTCATCTGCGGCAAGGCGGATTTTTGGTCATCATGCACGATATTTCCAGGCAGCAAGTCAATGCTATCCACAAGGACAGTGAGGCTGTCAAGAATGACCGCCTGGCGTCGGGAGAAACGGTAGGCTCCTGGCTGACAACTGCCGGATATCAAGTGACACAGATAGTTGATACCGGGGATCGTTATTTTATTAGAGCGGTGAAACCTTAGTTTAACCGTGATGCATAAGTTGGAAATTTATGTATTGCAGCATCTTTTTAGAAAAAAATTATAGGTATATAAACGTGGGTATGAAGCCAACGGTAATTTGCCGCGGCTTCATGCCTTTTTCTTTTATTCAATCAAAAAAGTAAAGGAGATGATTGGGTGACTAGAGCACGGGAAACTGTATCGAAAAACACAATTGCAAGAATGGTAGTATACTATAATACTTTAGAAAAAATGAAGGAAGAGGGGGAAAGGATTTGCGCTTCTACCCGGCTTGGTCAGCGTACCGGCATTGCTTCGCCGCTTATTCGCCGTGATTTAGCCTGCTTTGGTGGTTTTGGCAAAAAAGGAGTCGGTTATGAGGTGAACTTTCTCTTGTCCTGGATTAAAGAAATTCTTGGTTATAATACGGAATGGAAGGTGTTATTTGTCGGTGCAGGTATCTCTTTAAAGGGAATAGTAAACTCGTATGGCTTTTTGCCGCCTGGCTTTAAAATTGTTGCTGTTGCTGATTTGGATAAAAACAATCATGGTTACAAAATTCCTGAACTTAATGTAAAAATACAGCCGTTAGAAACCTTGTCCAGCTTAATAAAACAGCAGGATATATCCATTGGACTTGTTAATGTGCACCCAAAGCAAGCGCAAAAAGTGGTTAATATTTTAGTTAAAGCAGGAATAAAAGGAATTGCCAATTTCTCACCTATATCGGTATTTGTGCCAAAACATATTTCACTCAGCCAGATCAATGTAAGCTCTTGTCTCAGCCAATTGTCATATAATCTAAGTGACAGATTACAGGAAAGCATCCTTGTTTAGGGCAGAGCATTAGGCGGTTTGTTTATTCTTTTGCTGGCTAGAAAACTGGAACGGTCTTAAAATATTGGCACTGCATTAGAAGCAATTTCTCTATTTTTTGCAAAAAGCTCAACAGATGAATGAAAGTAATCTCTGATAAAGCCACTACCGTTTGCTACTTATCTTTTTATATTGACAGAAAAAACAAGTATGTGTAAACTATAACATAGTTAGTAGCTGAAGCTGCTATTACGGTTGCAGAAGATATCAGTGCTAAGGGTATTTTGGTAAATAACCTGGGAACATTGCGTAACTTGACCATGAAGGTTATTGTCTCAGAGATGGGACTGTAATTTTCGTGGTTTTTTTGTTGGGTTTCTACGATTAAAAACAGCTAAGTTAGGGAAATCTGCACCCTATTCAGGCAATAATTGAAAAATAGTGGGATTGTTTTAGCCATGAAGGTAAACAGCACCCGCAGCAAGCGGGTATGTTTATTTGTTATGGCTATTTTTTATCCGGTATAAGGGTTTTGCGACGACTGCTTTTGCAAGTTTGTAAGGTCATAGTAATAAGGGGGAGATGTGGGTGAAAATCGGAGCTGTTATGTGGGCAAGCTATATGCCGGCCTTAGCGGCGGCGGTGAAAGATATCGCCGGCCTTGAGCTAAGGATGTGCAGCATTCGTGAGTTAGAAGCTATGAATTACCGGCAGGCCTTTTTTGATTATCTGCGCTTAGAAGCTGATGTACTGTTTTTGTTTCCTGCCACTAGTGGTGTGTGGGAAGAAATCGCTAAGGAAGTCGGCGACTTAACCAAGCAAAAGCCGGCAATCGCTTTTGGTTATGATCCGGCCCTTCTTGTTTATAATACTGTTGGCGCCAATGTGGCCTTAACTGTACAGCATTATTTAACCTTAGGCGGCGTAGGAAATGCCAAAAATGCACTTTTATATATTATGAAAGAAGTGCTGGGTGCCAATGTTGCCGTGTTAGCGCCGGAAGAAATTGCCTGGCAGGGGATTTTTTATCCTGGCAGTGAGCGTTTATATATAGATGCGGTGGATTTTATGGAGAACTGCCCCGCCTACCGTCCAGGCAGGCCGACAGTGGGCATACTTTTTTACCGGCATTTGTGGGTTAATCATAACACCGAGGTGATTGAAGCGCTTGTACGGGAATTGGATGAAATGGGGTACAACGCACTGCCTGCTTTCAGCACCGGACGGCAAGATGTCGAAACAGGTTCGGAAGATAATGCTTTTGTCATACATAACTATTTCATGATGAATCACAAGCCGGTGATTGATTGTTTAATTAATCTCCAGTCCTTTCTGCTCGTTAAACAAGGCGAATCAGAGCGAACAGCCAGACCTGGCGGTGATGCTTTACTTCGATGTTTGGATGTACCCATTATCAAGGGGCTGCTGACCTACAGTAAAACAGAGACAGAGTGGCGGGCTGATCCTTATGGGATTTCCGGTCCCACTATGGTGATGTCGGTAGCCATGCCGGAGTGCAATGGTGTTATTGAACCTATTGTCATTGCTGCGCTGAGCCGGGTTGAGGAGCAAAGCATCGGCGGAACCCTGGATTTTTATCTGCCCATTCCGGGGCGGATTAGGTATTTGTGCCGGCGGATAAAAAAATGGATTGCGCTTAGGGTGAAGCTGCCGTCAGAGCGGAAAGTGGCCATTATTTTGCATAATAGTCCCTGCCATGGTACAGAACTGGCGGTTGGCGGCGCCGCCAACCTGGATTCCCTCGAGAGCGTGGCCCGTATTATGTCAGCTATGCGGAGCGCCGGCTATTCTGTCAATAATCTGCCGGAATCGGGCAAAGAGATTATTGACCGCATCATGGAAACAAAGGCCATATCGGACTTTCGCTGGACGCCGGTTGAAGAAATCGTGGCAAAGGGCGGGGTTATCAAATACCTGAGTGAAAGTGAATACCGCCGATGGTTTGATAAGTTTCCGGCCAAGGCGCAAGCTGCCATGATTGGAACCTGGGGTAATCCGCCGGGCGAAGAAAAAGACGGTGTGCCTGCCGCCATGGTTTATCAAGGGAAAATATTGATTACCGGGGTGGAATACGGCAATGTCGTTATCTGCTGTCAGCCCAAACGGGGTTGTGCCGGGCCGCGCTGTGACGGTCAGGTCTGTAAGCTGCTGCATGACCCGGAATGCCCGCCTACCCACCAATATGTCGCCACCTACCGCTATTTAGAAGATATGTGGGGCGCCGATGTCCTGGTACATGTCGGCACCCATGGCAATCTGGAATTCCTGCCAGGCAAATCAGTAGGACTTTCAGAAACTTGTTTTCCGGAGCTTGCTTTAGGGACAATCCCTCACCTGTATATCTACAACACAGATAACCCGCCGGAAGGGACAATTGCCAAACGGCGTGGCTATGCAGCGCTTATCGGGCATATGCAGACCGTTATGGTGGAGGCTGCAACTTATGGACAGATAGCAGACCTGGAGAGCTTTTTAGATCAATACATTGAGGCAAAACATACCGATCGCGCCCGCAGTCATGAACTGGAGCATCTGATTATGGACAAAGCGGTGGAAGCCAGGCTAATGGAAGATATCGGCCATAACCATGATGATTTTGCCGGAGTAGTGGAAAAATTGCATGGGCTGATCACCAGGCTGAAAAACCGGATGCATCAAGACGGCATGCATATATTTGGTGACATTCCCGCAGGCGAGCGCCGGGTAAGCTTCATCCAGGCAGTACTTAAGCATGATGCCGGCGACCGGGGTACCTTGACCCGCTTGGTGGTAGACCTCATGGGTCTTGATTATGACCGGGTAAAGGACAACCCGCATGAGTGGCATGAAGGGTTTGGCAAGAATTATGGCGCATTGCTGGATGATGCCAACAGCTATGTCAAGGAATTTGTCCGGAAATTGCTGGTTAATTGATTGATATTGCAGAGAGGTGGCAACATGGCGGTGAGTGGTGTAGACATTAAATTGCTGGCGTTGGCTAAAGCGGTGATGGGAACTCATTTGGTCAATCTGCCAAAAGTTGAAGAGCTGGGGTACTGGCAGGAGAAGATAAAGAACATTGATGCCAATTTAACTGCATCAAAGGAAATAGACAGTTTATTGCATGGCTTTGACGGCGGCTATATTCCCGCAGGACCGTCAGGACTGATTACCAGGGGGCGGGCTGATATTCTGCCGACAGGGCGGAATTTTTACAGTGCCGACCCTGAGCGGATTCCGACCAAGGCGGCCTGGAAAGTGGGACAGAAACTAGCCGATGCCTTGATTGCCCGGCATGAGCAAGACACCGGGCGGGTGCCGGAAAACTGCGGCATGGTGCTGTTTGCGACTGACTGCATGTGGACAGACGGCGAACAGGTAGCCCAAATTCTGGCTCTGTTGGGAGTAGAACCTCAATGGATTGCCGGTGGGCGGGTAAAAGGATTTCGCATTATCCCACTCAAAGAACTGGGGCGGCCACGGATTGATGTGACACTCCGCATCGGTGGTGTGACCAGGGATTGTTATCCGGGAATTATCGAATTTCTGGATGAGGCAATCCGGGCGGTAGCCGGGCTGGATGAATCCTGTGAGCAAAACTATGTACGCAAACATGCGCTGGAGCAACTGGAACAAGCTGGGGCAAATACCCCTGAGGCGTGGGAACAGGCCACAGCCCGGATTTTTGGCAGCAGGCCCAATACCTATGGCGCGGGAGTAAGTCTGGCAATCCATGCGTCAGCCTGGAAAACCGAGAACGACTTAGCCGATATCTTCATTGCCTGGAGCGGTTATGCCTATGGCAAAAACCGCGGCGGCCAGTCGGCGGCCGAACAGTTCAAGCGTCAACTGACCACCGTGGATTTGACTTACAACAAGGCGGCTACTGATGAATATGACATTTTTGGCTGCTGCTGTCACTTTTCCTACTACGGTGGTTTGACGGCCGCCGCCCGGACGCAGACCGGCGGGGAAGTTAAGACCTACTTTGGCGATACCCGCGACCCGGAACGCCCGGCGGTTACCAGTTTGTCAGAGGAAATCAACGGTATCGTCAGGACCAAGCTATTAAATCCTGAGTGGATTGACAGCATGAAACGGCACGGCTACAAAGGCGCCGGCGATATGGCTAAGCGCGTTACCCATGTATATGGCTGGGAAGCCACCACCGGCGAGGTTGCCGACTGGGTGTTTGATGATCTGGCCAGGACCTATGTATTGGATCAGGAAATGCGTGAGTGGTTTGAGGAGAATAATCCCTGGGCAATGGAGGAAATCAACCGCCGTTTGTTAGAAGCGGCTGAACGGGGATTATGGGAGGCTGACCCCGAAGTGCTTGACAATTTGAAAGATACCTATATGGAGATTGAAGGCTGGATGGAAGAACGGATGGGCGATGTAGCAGGCGATTATCAGGGGGGAAGCGTGGATATTATTACGGCCGATGATGTGCCGGCGTGGAAAGCAAAGCTGGCTAAATGACTAACACATTGCCGGTGCCGTCCATGTACCGATAATGAAGTTGAGGCGAGAACATGAAAAAATTAAGTAAACAGCGTAGAATTATATATCCGTTTGCGGCCTTAGCCGGGCAGGAAAATTTACAACTGGGACTGCTGCTGCATGCGGTAAACCCCCGGCTGGGCGGGATACTCATCAGGGGTGAAAAAGGCACTGCCAAGTCGACGGCTGTTAGGGGATTGGCGGAAATACTGCCAGATATGGAAGCTGTGGCAGGCTGTCCGTATCATTGCGACCCGCAGGATACCGGCAAAGCCTGCGGCGGCTGCCGCAGCCGAGCGGCAGAGCCGCAGATTTTTACCATGCCTGTGCCTGTTATCGACATCCCGGTATCGGCTACCGAAGACCGGGTGGTTGGCAGCCTGGATTTTGAACAAGCCCTTAAAGCCGGCCGGCGGGCATTTATGCCTGGCCTGATGGGAGAGGCTAACCGGGGCATTATCTATATTGATGAAATTAACCTCTTGGATGATCATATTGTGGATGTGCTGTTAGATGCGGCTGGCAGTGGTATTAATGTAGTTGAACGTGAGGGGATCAGCATCACCCATCCGGCAGACTTTATCCTGGTAGGAACAATGAATCCCGAAGAAGGTGACCTTAGACCGCAGTTATTGGACCGTTTTGCCTTATGCGCAGAGGTTGCCGGCTTGACAGACCGCGAGGCGCGGGTGGAGATCATGAAACGCCGGGAAGCTTTTGAGGCAGATCCGGCTGCTTTCCGTGAGGCCTGGCAGCAAGAGCAGTCGGCTTTGCGCGCGCAGGTGATTACAGCCCGAAAACTGTTGCCTGAGATCACATTGCCGGAGCAACTATATACAAAGATTAGCCGGCTGTGTATTGAAGCGTATGCAGCCGGCCACCGGGCTGATATTATGCTGGCGCGGGCTGCGGTTAGCCTGGCGGCCTGGCGTGGACACCGGGAAGTGACAGAAGAAGATGTGAATGATATTGCGCCCATGGTGCTGGCGCACCGCCGCCGTGAACCGCCGGAAGAATCCGCAACACCGCAGCAGCAGGAACAAGAACAGCCTGCCCCGGCAGAGAAAGCGGATGAATCGCCGGAGGCGCAGGATAAACAGTCTCTACCGCCGCCTGCTGTCCGGCAAGAGGAGGCGCAGCAGGAAGATACCGATGCGGACAGGGACAGTAACGGTAAAGCCAAGCCGTCCACCGAGATGGTCTTTGCCATTGGCAGGCCTTTTGCCATCAAACGGATTACGATGGATAAAGACCGCCAGGCACGCCGGGGCTCCGGCCGCCGTTCACGCACCAAAACCAATGCAAGTGTTGGCCGCTATGTGCGCAGTACCAGCCGCCGGGAACGGGACGATCTGGCTATTGATGCCACCATTCGCGCAGCGGCCCCGTTTCAGCGCAGCCGTAAGCAGAATGGCATGGCACTGGTTATTGAAACAAATGATATCCGTGAGAAAGTGCGGGAGAAACGCATTGGTAACTTTATGCTGTTTGTTGTGGATGCCAGCGCTTCCATGGGGGCCAGACAACGGATGATTGAAACCAAAGGCGCTATTTTATCCTTGCTCCAGGACGCGTATCAAAAACGGGATAAAGTAGGTATGGTGGCTTTCAAGGGCGACCAGGCCGAGGTGTTATTGCCGCCAACTAACAGTGTGGAACTGGCGCAAAAGTGCCTGGTGGAAATGCCGGTCGGTGGCAAAACGCCGCTGGCGGCAGGGCTGATGAAGGCGCAGGAAGTGGTCAGGCAGCAGTTGAAGCGCAGTCCTCATATGTGTCCCATTGTCGTTATTTTGTCTGACGGCAAGGCCAATGCCGCCATGGCGGCGGATAAGCCGCTGGCCGAAGCGTACCGGGTGGCTGAGAGTATGCGTGAAGAATTCAATAGTAAATATATTGTTATTGATACTGAAAAAAAGGGACTGCTGTCCTTTGGTAAGGCTCAGGATTTGGCCGCCCATCTTGGCGGGGAGTGCTATACTATCGAACAGTTAAAGGTTGACAGTCTGGTGGATATTGTTCGGGGAGCGTTAGCTTAACCTGATATTATTTGGTAGGGGAGATAATTACTGTGCACAATCATAAACCAAGAAATTATCCGTTTTCTGCTATTGTTGGTCAGGAAAACATGAAAAAAGGGCTGATGCTCAATGTCATCAATCCCCGTCTGTCCGGCATACTCATCCGCGGTGAAAAAGGAACAGCCAAATCAACGGCTGTCCGGGCGTTAGCCGAACTTTTGCCGGAAATTGAGGTAGTCGCCGACTGTTCTTATCATTGTGACCCGGATCAGCCGCTGACCTATTGCCCTGAGTGCCATGAACGCTATGAAAATGGGGAAGAACTGCCACGGGCTAAACGGCCGATGAAGGTGGTCAATTTGCCGGTATCGGCGACAGAGGACAGGGTTGTAGGTACTTTGGATATCGAACATGCCATCAAATATGGCGAAAAGAAATTTGAACCCGGTGTGCTGGCTGAGGCCAACCGGAGCATTCTGTATGTCGACGAAGTTAATCTTTTGGACGACCATATTGTGGATGTGCTTTTAGATGCCGCCGCTATGGGGGTTAATACCGTAGAGCGGGAAGGTGTGTCATTTTCGCATCCGGCCCAGTTTATTCTTGTCGGTACGATGAATCCGGAAGAAGGTGAGCTCAGACCGCAACTCTTAGACCGGTTTGGTTTGTGTGTCACCATTGAGGGAATTGCCGATCCGGAAAAACGGGTAGAGGTTATCAAACGCCGCACCGCTTTTGAAGATAATCAGGAGGAGTTTGCCGCAGCATGGGAAGCCGAGCAGGGGAAACTCCGGGAAAAAATGGTGGCGGCGCAACGGCTTTTACCTGCAGTCAGCTATGATGCCGAAGTCCTGTATAGTATCGCCGATATTGCGATTCAGATGGGGGTAGACGGCCACCGGGCTGACTTAGTCATGCTGAAAGCCGCTAAAGCGCTGGCAGCATTACATGGACGGAATAAGGTTGAGCAAGCTGATGTTGCCGAGGTAGTTGAGCTTGCGCTTATGCACCGCATGCGGAAGAAGCCCTTTCAGGAAGTTGGTTCCGACCGGAAAAAACTGCAAGAGGTTATGTCACATGCGCATGCCCATAAACATCCGCATGAACATAGTCATAGCCACAATCACCAGCACACCCACCACTTCAAACCGGCACGCTAGGGGAGGGGTGGTGAAGAAGTTCGGAGAGCGAACATTCACTGTGCCCAGGACAGTTTTGTAAGATCGGTTTGCAGGTGTATACAGATAAGCAATCAAAGGGAGGTGGGGAGTTCTGTCAGAACCACACAGCAACTATTCTTGTGCCGATACAGCAACACTCAAAGCTATATATACCAGGCAGACAGGAAAAAAATATTTTATTATTGCAACTTTGTTTTTGCTGCTGACAGCACTGGTCGTGCTTTCTATTTCGATAGGTACAGCCTCCATCAATGTTGGCGATGTAGTTAAGGCTATCAGCAACAAGCTGTTTCAGACCCGGTATGAATATGCTAACAGTCTGGCTGATACGATTATAATGGAAATCAGACTTCCCCGCGTACTACTGGCTGTCCTCACCGGTATCAGCCTGGCGGGGGCTGGTGCTGTTATGCAAGGTATTCTTCATAACCCGCTGGTAAGCCCATATACTTTAGGAATGTCAGGGGCAGCATCATTAGGCGCAGCTGTTGCCATTGTATTGGGAAAAGGGTTATTTGGGAGCAGTTTTGCTAGTTTAGGTCCCTGTTTTATTGCTTTCAATGCCTTTGCCTTCGGTTTTATTACGATTTTCGTTATTATTGGTTTTGCCCGAATGAAAGGCAGTTCGCCGGCGACATTGGTGCTGGCCGGGGTTGCCTTAGGATACATTTTTTCTGCAGGGGTATCGGCGTTAAAGTATTTTTCCAACAATGAAGCGTTAAAAGATCTTGTAATTTGGCTTATGGGAGGTATGTGGGGAGCAACCTGGCAAGCGGTGGGATTGTTAGTGCCCCTTGTGAGCATTTGTATGCTGATTTTGTTGAGCTATGCCTGGGATATGAATGCTCTTTCGGCTGGTGAAGCCGTAGCAGCCAATCTGGGGGTAAATATAAAACGCCTGCAGTTCATCTGTCTTTCGGTGGCAACGCTGGCTGCTTCAGCCACAGTGGCCTTTACCGGTATTATCGGGTTTATCGGGTTGGTTGCGCCCCATATATCCCGGATGATTATTGGTAGTGATAACCGCTTCTTACTTCCCTGTTCCTGTATTATGGGTGCACTCATCCTGCTTTGTGCAGATACGGTAGGCCGGACGATTGTTTCACCGGTGGAGATTCCGGTAGGCATTGTGACCGGTTTACTGGGAGGTCCGTATTTTCTCTATATGCTTTTGAGGAAAAAAGTTTACTGAAAATCCCAGATAAAGGTGGATGCCATGAATATTGCTGTACACAATGTCTGTTTTTCCTATAATAGTCATCCTATATTACAGGATGTCAGTTTAACTGTGCAACAGGGGCAGGTTGTCAGTATCGTTGGTCCTAATGGAGCTGGAAAATCAACGCTGCTAAAATGTATGGTTCGATTATTGAAGCCGCAAGCCGGGATTGTACATTTAGACGGTGAGGATATTGCCAGGAAGAACTCACGCAAATTAGCTAAAGCCCTAGGCTATGTTCCGCAAAACACCAACGATGTTTTTTCGTCCACTGTACTGGAAACGGTATTAATGGGCAGAAAACCGCATGTAATCTGGGAAGTGGGTGATGAGGATTTTCGGGTGGTTACGCAGGTTATGAATTTTTTAGGAATAGCGCATTTGGCCGAAAGACCGCTTAACCAGCTAAGCGGCGGGCAAAAACAAAAAGTATTTGTAGCGCGTGCGTTAGCCCAGCAGCCTGCGATATTTCTATTTGACGAACCGACAAGCAATCTTGATGTCAGACACCAACTGGAGGTTTTTGCAACTATTAAGCAATTGGCTGAGACCGAGCAGCGGACAGTTATTGTGGTTGTACATGACCTAAATCTGGCAGCCCGCTTTTCCGATACCTTGGTAATGCTGAAGCAGGGGAGCATTTATGCGGCGGGAAAGCCAGAGCAAGTGCTTACTGAAGACAATATGCGGGAAGTGTATAATATTTCTGCCGCTGTTATTGAGACTAAACACGGTCATTATGTGATACCAATTGAGCCGCTTGGAGAGCCGGCAGGTTAAAAAAAGCAAGATAATCGCGCTTATAAACGTTGAAAATGATGGAGGAGAAATAATGAGAAAGAAATGGGAAAAGAACAGTTTGGCCTTAGCATTAACAGTAGGTTTGGCACTGTCATCTTTGAATCTTGTATCGGCAGCAGCAGAAGAGGAATACAACTTTGCTTTGGAACAAGTGGTAGTTACCGCTACTAAAACAGAGAAGAAGGTAAAAGAAGTGCCGGCAGCGGTAGAAGTTATTACCAAAGAGGAAATGGATAAGAAAAATATTAAAAGAGTGGACGATGCGCTGAGAAGTATTACCGGTATCTATGTGCGCCAAAGCAAAGGTGTTATGGGCAATACCGATATGATTGGCATGCGGGGATTTGGCAAACAAAAACAAGTGCTTGTCATGATCGACGGGCAACCCATTAATGATGGATATAATACCGGGGTTAACCTTGCTAATATTCCTACCGACAATATTGAGCGAATTGAGGTAATCAAAGGCTCGGCATCTGCGCTGTATGGCTCTAACGCTATGGGTGGTGTTATTAATATCATTACCCAAGATAAAGCCAGGCAAGAATCCGCAGTTCGCCTCGGTATCGGAGGGCAGGGAACCGGTAGTCAATCTTTTTATACCAGCGGCAGTAGCGGTAACTTTGATTATTTTATTACAGCGCAAAAAAGTTCTGTTGATGGTTATGTCATTAATCCTAATAAACCTCAGGACGGCGACAATGGAATGAAGCGGGAATTATATAACGGCAAACTGGTGTATCACGTGGATGATAAGAGCAAAGTAAGCTTGTATGGAGGAAGCAACGATTTTAAATATTTCTACACCGGCAATAAAGACCACGGCGAAACAAATGAAGACAACTGGGGCTTGAACTATGAAAATCAATTAAGTGACACGAGTTCTTTAAAAGTAAGTTATGGAGAAAAGAAAGTAGATTATTGGTATGTATCCAGCAATAAACATACCAGTAACCCTTCTAAGACTACTCAGGGAGAAGTGCAGTATAATTTTCAACAAGGGGATAAAGACCTTATAACGGTTGGCTATTCGCGCAGAGCAGAGAAGGGAGATTCTTTTGCCAGCAATGTGGATATTGGGGGAAAAACGGAAACCCACTCGTTCTATATCCAGGATGAACATAAGATAAGCAATAATACTACCGTTTATTTAGGTGGACGATATGATGACTGGCGCTTCTATGATGGGTATACTTCTTCTGCCGGAACTACTACACGAACACCGGAAACTAAAGCAAATAGTTTCAATCCTAAAATAGGCGTAGTTCATCAGATGAACGATAAACTTACTCTCCGTTCTTCTATCGGCAAGGCATTCCGGGCACCCAATATATATGAATTAGCTAAAGACTGGGAAGATCACAGCAACAATACTATTTATAAATGTAATCCGAATCTGAAACCCGAAGAAGCTACAAATTATGAGATCGGCTTTGATTATCAGGCAGATAAGACGGTATTGGCTCAAGTAAATATTTTTCATAGCGATGTATCTGATGCGGTCGATCAAAAAACATCTAAAGTGGCAGGCACACAAGTCAAACAATTTATCAATTCCGGAAAGTCAAGAATCAACGGATTTGAAATTGGATTAAATAAGCGTTTTGACCATGCCTGGAGCAGTTTTGCTAATTATACATATACTGATGCAAAAGTAATAAGCAGCGATGTAGCTCCTGAAAATGAAGGACATCAAATTAGTGGTGTTCCCAGGCAGTTATTTAAAGTTGGTGTTAATTATGAAAAAGACCGTTGGCAAGCTGGCCTGAGCGGTAATTATGTGAGTGAGACCAATGACCCTGTTAAACGAGGTAAAAGCGGGTACGGCTACTATGGATCTTATTTTACGGTAGATACTAAAGTATCCTATAAGATGACACAAGACACAACGATTTCTCTGAGTGTGGACAACGTATTCGATCGAGAATATTATAGTTATTATCTGACTCCTTCCCGGACGGTTTATCTGGAACTGGCCCACAAATTTTAGAGATTATCGTTGAAGCATTTATTCAGTCTGGAACTATTGTTCAATTGGGACATCAGAACCTTGGAAAGGATATAAAAAATGACTAAGAAAACACTCTGGACAGTTCTGATGATGGTTATGGCTGCCATGCTGCTGGCCGGCTGTAACCGGACAGAGATGGCTAAACAATCTGCCGGCTCTCTGGCAACTGGTGCAACAATCAAAGATTCAGCCGGCAGGGAGATCACAATCCCGGCAAAAATGGAACGAGTGATTGTCCTTAATTCTTCGACCTTTAATATGATTACAGCCGTAGGCGCTGCCGATACCGTTATCGGTGTGAATGACAGTACTCAGCAATTAGAGCCTGCGGCAGCCAGTAAGGCGGTTTTTGGGACATTCCGCCAGCCTAATGTGGAAAAGATTATTGAGGCAAAACCGGATGCTGTAATTGGAGACAGTAATATGAATCCGGCGCAGATAAAGCAACTGGAGGGCGCTGGGATTAAAGTGTTTTTTTTCGATTTTTATCTGCCCTCGATATTGCCAGACCAGATTCTTACATTAGGGAAACTGTTTAAGAAGGAAGTGCAGGCGCAAAAGTATGTTGATTTTATCATAACGTACCGGAAGCTTATTGAAGACAGGGTAAAAGACATTAAACCCGAGGATAAGGTTACTGTGTATTTTGAGGGTTATAATGATTACGGCACTGTAGCGCGGGGCGCAGGTGGCGATGAAATGGTTACCAGAGCCGGTGGACTCAATATTGCCGGCCAGGAAAATGTAAAATACCCAAAAGTCAGTGCAGAATGGGTGCTGCAAAAGAATCCACAGGTTATTGTAAAAACGGTTTCCGGCAACACTAAGGCAATGGGAGAAGGACATACAGACAATACAGCCGTAAAGGCCATTTATGACAATGTAATCTCCCGGCCTGGCTGGAGCCGGTTAACTGCAGTTAAGAACAACAAAGTAGTATTACTGGCATCAGATATTGGTACCACTCCGGAGGGCAGTATTATTGGGATGCTATATATGGTAAAAGCCATGTATCCCGATAGATTCACGGATATTAATCCATATGAAATTTATAAACAAATGAAAAAAGAGTTTTATCATATTGAGGCCAATGGGATCATTGTATATCCCTGAATTTACGCAATTGTATCAGGCAAATTCCCGTTAAACTGGGCGGCGTACAGGCGGGCATACAATCCTTCATTTTTTAGTAATGCCATATGTGTGCCCTGCTCGATAATGCCTTCATCGGTAAGCACCACAATCCTGTCCGCATTCCGGATAGTAGCCAGTCGGTGAGCAATTACCAGAGTTGTCCGGTCGCGGGATAACTTGTTCAGCGCCTGCTGAATCACATATTCCGCTTCATTATCCAGGGCGGAAGTGGCTTCATCCAAAATGAGGATGGGCGGGTTTTTCAAAAACATCCGGGCAATGGCAATACGTTGTTTTTGGCCGCCGGAAAGCTTTACTCCCCGTTCACCAATGTAGGTATTATATCCCTGTTCCAGTTCTGTGATAAATTCATGAGCATTTGCTTTTCTGGCAGCCTCGATAATTTCCTCATCGCTGGCATTAATCCGTCCATAGGCAATATTGGCCCGGATAGTGTCATAAAACAAAAACACATCCTGCTGCACAATACCAACATTTTCCCGTAATGATTTTTGTGTTACTGTCCGGATATCCAGACCATCAATCAGGATAGAGCCCTGCTCCACTTCGTAAAAACGGGGAATCAGGCTGCACAGGGTTGTTTTGCCGCCGCCGGATGGGCCGACAAACGCTACCGTTGTCCCCGGTGGCACTGTTAAACTGATATTTTCCAGTACCTGTTTCTTGTCATTATAACGGAAAGTTACATTTCTGAATTCAATTTTTCCTTTGACATTGCCTAACTGCCGGGCGTCCGGCGCATCGACAATATCCGGTTCCAGATCCATAACTTCTGTAAATCGCCGGAAGCCGGCCATGCCCTTTTGATACATTTCCGTCAGCAGCGCAATCCGGCGGATGGGATTGAAAAAGAGGGCAATATAAAGTAAGAAACCAATAAATTCACCGACTGTCAGGCGCCCAAGATAGATAAAGCCGGCACCGGCGATCAGCACCACCAGATGAATCAGATTGGTCATAAAATTTATCCCGCTGTGGTATGATCCGAAAATCCGCAGGGCTTTTTTCCGCACAGTAAACACATCGTTGTTTCGCTGCATGAATTTTTCCTGCTCATAGGCTTCATTCGTATAGGCTTTGACCAGCCGGATACCGGTAATGCTGTCTTCCACCTGAGCGTTGATATCTGCTATGGTAAGCCGCATAGCCTGAAAGGTCTTCTTTAACTGCTTGTTGCGCACCAGGGTAAACCACAGCAAAAACGGTACAAACAAAAATGTAATCAGACTTAGCTGCCAGTTGATGGTGAGTAAGATCAGAAAGCTGCCAAGCATGGTGACACAAACAATAAAGAAGCCTTCCGGGGCATGATGGGCAAACTCCGAAATCTCAAATAAATCATTGACTACTCTTGACATAAGATGGCCTGTCCGGGTATTGTCAAAATAGCGGAATGAAAGCTTTTGCACATGTTCGAATAATTCCCGCCGCATATCATATTCTATTTTGGCGCCAAGTACATGCCCGTAATATTCAACAATATACTGGAGTCCGAAGTTCACCAGGTACATAACCAGCAAGCCGGCACCGGCCCACAGCAAGAGGGCAATATCCCCGGCAGGCAGAATATCGTCAATTACCTGCCGCACGGCCAGGGGAAAGACCAGATCCAGGACTGACATAAGAACCGCACAGAAAAAATCCAGAAAAAACAGCGGTAAATGCGGGCGATAATATAAAGCAAAACGACGCAGCATACTTTCTCCTTCCTGCGCAAAAGGTCAGGAACGCCATTAACGGTGCAAGGCGTTCCTGATCTTTTGCTGCTTAACTGAATTTAAAACCCGATTTGATAGGACAGGCTGTAATTTCTTCCCGGCATAGGGAAGCCGTCTGTTTGCTCATAATCGGTGTCAAACAGGTTATTAACGGCCAGGGCAACGGTTTGGTCCTTTTTCATAGTATATGACATGCCCAGGTTGAATACCGTATAACTGTCTGTCTTTGTATTCCGGGCCGGCTTGATTCTTTGTCCGTCCAGGGCGGCCCGGAACCCCTGATAGTCATTGTAGCGCAGCCCCAGGTTCACAGTTCCTTTCGGGATGCTGTCAAGCTTTGTACCGGTTGGGTCAAAGCGGTCGCCGCTCTTCTTGCCATTTTGGGTGGTATAGCTGAAGATCAATCCCAGGTTTTTTGAAAACTGATAATCATTTGTCCATTCCAGTCCATGGATTTTTGCGTTGCCCAGGTTGTAGGGAGGCGGCTGTGAATTTATGCTGCCACCCATATAAGATGTTACATAATTGTCAATATCATAATAGAAGCCTGTGACCTTAGCGCCGAATCTGTCGTCAAACTGCTTTTGCCAGCCCAACTCATAGGCCATGCCGCTTTCTGTATCCAATACACCCATCTTTTTTTGCCAGTCGCTTAGAGTAAATTTGCTTGCGTCTCCTCCATAATTATCGTTTACGTATTTATTGTAATTGTCACTCCCTGTCGCGAAATAATTACTCGCCCATTTCGAAAACTCAGACAGGGGAGGGGCCTTAAATACCTGGCTGGCGCTGGCATACACCGATTCATTGGATGCCAGCTTATAGGTTACATTCAGCTTGGGGCTTACCTTCGATTTATCCGCATAATTAGTTGATGTGAGCGTATTGTCGGCTTCAAAGTGGTCATAACGCAAACCTAACCCCAGCAGCACCCTGTCGTCCATTTGCCAGTTGTCCTGAATGTAATACCCGTTAAGCTCTGTTTCAAACCGGCTGGTGGTGGTTTTATATTTCAGCTCTCTGGAATCCAGGCCGAAGGTCAGCTTATGGTTTCCCAGCTGGCGGCTTTGCTGCCAGTTATACCCGGTATTTTCCGTCGTCATAGTTGAAATACTTGTTGACTTCAGAGTCCGGAGATGATCGGTCCGGTCCTGGACATTTTTATACAAGCCCAGCTTCCAGTTGCCTTCATAATAATTTACAGAATAGTTCCTGGTATCAAACTCCCGGAAGCTGCCGTCCAAATATTGTTGCGCAGGGGCCATATTGTTGGAGGGAGCTATCGGCACTGTCGGATAATGAGGATTCCAGCCGTTAATGTTATTCGGGTTTGCATTGTTGCCAACCAGGGTTCCTTCTTCCCGGTGGCTGTCGGTTATCGCTACCGACAGCCGTTGGTTGTCGGTAAAACGGTATGTCAGATTCAGATTTATATCATCACTGTCCTTGAAGTTGTTGCGGTAAAATCCGTCGCTTTCCTTCTTGTCGGCGCTGACAGACCAGGAAATTTTCCTATTATCGGTGGTCCCCTGATTGCTTATACTGGTTTTCCTGTCGCCATAACTGCCAAAGCTGGATTTGAGATAGGTTTTATTTTCGCCCGGCGTATCGGTTGTCACAATATTGATGACCCCGCCCAGGGTGCCGCCATATTGCGCCGAGCTGGCGCCCCGGATAATTTCGATTTTTTTGACATTGCTTACCGGCAGCGAGTCCCACTCCAGTGCCCGTCCCCGCATTATCGGGCCCTGGCTGTCTATTACATTGCCGTTGATGGCTACCAGCACCCGGTCGCCGCTTACGCCGCGCAGGGTCACTGTTGTTCCGCCCTGCGGGCTGGTAGTTACTGTTATACCCGGTACATCCTGCAGCAGATCGGTGATACTGTTGATTTGCCCGGCATCAATTTTGTCTTTGATATTCAAAGAGGTGACTTTGGTTGCTTCGCCTTCCCCTACAAGCTTGCTATCGGTAATTACAATTGTTTCCAACGCGAAATCGGGGACGGTTTCCTCCGCATATGCCCAGGGAGAAACCTGTAAACAGACCGCCAGGGCTACCAGTAAAGCTCTTTTTTTCTTTATTTTTTTTAACATTTTTTCATCTCCATATTGCTTGATAAGGCATGCTTCCTTCTGCTACCAGCTTCCGGGTATACTGCTGCACCGGCCTGGTAAAGATATCCACTGCATTGCCCTTTTCGATGATACTACCCTGATACATAACACAGACTCTGTCGGCAATTTTTTGTGCGACTGCCAGGTCATGGGTAATATACAGCATGGCAAACCCTTTTTGATTTTGCAGTCCCTTTAACAGCCGTAAAAGATTTGCCTGAGTAGAAGGATCCAGCATGGAACTGATTTCATCGGCAATTAACAGCGCCGGTTCCATGACAAGCGCCCTGGCCACCGCCACGCGCTGCCGCTGCCCCCCGCTTAAGGTATGGCATCTGCGGGCTAAAAAGCTCTCATCATTTCCAGGGAGCTGGACATTGAGCAGGGCAGCGCCGACAATTTCCCGTAGTTTTGCAGCAGAGCCTGCTTGCCGCAAAATATCCAGAGGTTCACGGACAGCCTGTTCCACCGTAAACTGTTCGTTAATGGCTGAATAGGGATCCTGAAAAACAATCTGGATACCCTGTTTTTTACGGGTAACACTGTTAAGCGTTACTTTTTCCCCCTCAAATATGACTTCACCGCTGTCAGGCAGCAATACTCCGGCAAGAATACTGGACAATGTCGTCTTGCCGGAACCGGATTGACCGATTAGCGCAACAATCTCTCCTGACCGGATTTCCAGGGTGCAATTATTGCAAACTTTTAGAGAATTTCCTTTACAGGTATAGGTTTTATTTACCTCTATGCCTTGCAGCAGGGTTACAATCCCGCTACGGTTACAGGCAACCCGGCGCTCCAGTGCGACATAATTGAGATCAGGCTTGTTTGATATACAGCAGTCAATATGCTGATTGCACCGCGCATAAAAAGGACAGCCGCGGTTTGGATTCTGTTCCGTTTCCCCGGGAATACCCCACATATCCCGGTAAGGATTCATTTCCGGCGAAGAATGCAATAAGCCCCGGGTATAATTATGCATCGGGTGGTTCAGAATGTCTTTGGTCAAGCCTTCCTCGACAACCCGCCCCTGGTAGAGGACCAGCAGCCGGGAGGTAAGCTGGGCGACAGTATGGATTTCATGAGAAATAACAATCAGGCCAAAACCATGCTTTTGCTGCAGCTTTGCCAGGAGGTCAATAATTTCTGTTTTTGTCACCGCGTCAAGGGCGTTGGTGGGTTCGTCCACGATCAGCACCTCCGGGCTGCAGGAGAGAGCCATAGCCAGCAGCACACGCTGCCGCATCCCGCCGGACAGCTGATGCGGATAACAGGTTTGACAGGAGGAGGCCAGTCCGACCTGGCGCAAAAGCTGGTCAATTTTTTCCCGGGCGGCAGCCGGCGGCAGAGCAGTATGCCGCCGGAGACATTCATGAATCTGTTCAAATACAGTCAGCACCGGATTAAGAACATCCAGGCTGTTTTGGAAAACAATGGCCAGCTTCCGCCAGCGGTATTGATTCCAACCCTGTTCAGACAGTTGCCGTAAGTCGACATCCCCGTAACATATTTGTCCGCCGGTTATGGCTGCCTTGTCCTGTAAGCCCATAAGCGCCATGGCAGTGGTAGTCTTGCCGCTGCCTGATTCTCCCATAATCCCCAGACTGCCCCCTTTTTCCAGGGAAAAAGAAACCTCGTCCAGGGCCATTACCGTCGTTTCTCCGATGTTATACTGTACAGAAAGCTTGTCAACTGTTAGCAATATCGGTCCCATGGTACACGCTTCTCTCTTAAAGTTTTGAATTAGCCAGCGTTTCACTGGCTCTCGCCAGCATCGCAATGGCAACCACCAATAAGGTAATGGCCATCAGCGGGGCTACCACCCACCATTTCCAAAATTCGGTAAAATATATTCCTTTAAACTGTACCGCATGATTTAAGATCAAGCCCCAGCTTTTGGAGGTCGGGTCGCCCAAGCCCAGAAAAGACAGGCCGGCCTCGGCCACAATGGCGCGTCCGGTCAGGCGAATAATGCTGATAGCGGCCAGAGGCAATATTCCCGGCAGGAAATGGCGGGTTGTCAGATGGGCAAAACCGGCACCGTAGCTGGTGGCTACAGTAATATATTTTTCCTGTTTCATGGATAAAATTTTAGAACGTACAATTCGCGCCGGCCCTGTCCAGGAAAAAATGGCTAAAACCAAAATGATGTTGTATAGGCTGGGACCAAGAAACACTCCCAGCACAATCATCAGGGGTAAGTCAGGCAATACGATCATCAAGTCGGTGAGCCGCATAACCAGCCGGTCAGTCATACCGCCAAAATAACCGGACAGTATACCGATGAGACAGCCGCCTAAGCCGGCCAAAAGCGCTGTTCCCAGTCCGACAAAAATACTCAGGCGGGCTCCATGGCAGATCTGGGCCCACAGATCAATTCCCAGTTCATCGGTTCCCAGCCAGTGCCGGCTATCAGGCGGCTGCAGGGCGTTTCCGGACGGCAGGCTATGCGAGTGAGGGGACAACCAGTCGGCAAACAACCCGGTTAGCAGCACAAGTGATATAATGATAAGTGCAAATTGTCCCGATAATGATAATTTTCCAATAATTTTGCATACGCTTTGGAAGAATTGAGAACCCCGTTTCAGCTCAGTCATGTGACCCTCGGATCAAGTTTTTTATACAATATATCTGCGATTAGATTCATGGTAAGCACACTGACGGCAAAAAACAAAAATATACCTTGAATCAAAATATAGTCCCGCATCATTACCGACTCCCGCATAAGCTGGCCTACACCGGGATAATTAAACACATTTTCAACCAGAATGGCGCCGCTGAAAACTGTTCCCAGGCTTAGAAATACCCGGGTAATAACAGGGATTGCCGCATTGCGCAGGGCATGGACAAACAATATCCGGCTATGAGAAAGCCCTTTGCCTCTGGCAGTGCGCATGTAATCCTTGGACAGTACGGTAAGCATGCTGCTCCGGGAGATCATATAAAAGCCGGACAGGCGTGCCAGAACCAGGGTAATAACCGGCAGCATGGCATGATGCACCAGGTCAAGGGCTTTGTGGACAGGTGTGGCAAATGACACAAAAATACTCATTCCACCGGATAATGGGAACCAGCCAAGCCAGGCCGCACCGGCAAACAACAGCGCCAGGCCGATGAGAAAAACGGGAATTTCTGAAAAGCCGATCATAGAAAAATACAAAAACCGGTCAATACTGTTGTTGCGGTTCCAGGCTGAAATACTGCCAAGGATAATCCCCAGCATACAGCTTATCAGCAGTGAGACGACAACAAGCGAGATGGTCCATACCGACCGTTTCCCCAATAATACCAGCACATCTTCGTTATAATACAGGCTGTAGCCGATGTAACCGTGCAGCAAGTTGACAAGATAATCGGTATACTGGGCTGACAGAGGTTTGTCCAGTCCGAAATAGGCTTTGTATCTGCTCAACTGCTCCTCGGTATAAGCCACGGTTACTTCATCGGCTTCGCCTGTCAGAAAGGTAAAGGGATCACCGGGGAGCAGCCGGGGCAGAAAAAAATTCAAGGTGATGATACAAAAAAAAGTAATCAGATACTCGCAAAATTTCTGCAGTGGCTTATTGTTAAGCAGCTTACTGGACGGCAAGGTACGAAAGTTTGTTATGAGAGACTTCATGATGATCAAACATATACCTCCAGTTGCCATACTTTGCAGGCCGGTACACAATATAGCCGGTCGTATTCATGAGCGGTATTTGCGGTATTTCCTCCGCGATTTCCTCCTGCAGTCTGAAAATCAGCAGTTTGCGTTTTGCCGGATCTATTTCCACCAATTGTTGCTCGCATAAGGTACTAATGGTTTCATTGCTGTAGCCACGTACCCCGCGGGACGACGGACTTTGATCCGGGGATTGTGCAACATAGGCCGTTCTCAGTAAATCGGCATCGCCGCCCCAGCCACCATGACCGTTGATAATCAGTTCATAATCACCGCTGATAACCGCCGCATCGCGTGTTTTGCCGTCCACGCTCCTGACGACAAGCTCAATCCCCGCCTGGGCAAGGCTGATCTTCATTAGTTCGGCAATTCTTGCTTCCCCGCTGGAGATGAGGAGGTTGAAGGTTAGTTTTTTCCCCTGCAGCAGTTCTTTAGCTTTTTCAATGTTGAAATCATATTGCCTGACATTCTGGTTATACCAGATATGGCTTGCCGGCAGATAACCGGCACTTGCCGGGATCGCCGCTCCCCGCGCAACTTTATCAACCAGCTCCTGACGGTTAATCGCATGGGCAAAGGCTTGCCGCACCTGCTTATCTTTCAGTTCCGGGCGCTTTTCCATATTAAAGAGCAGCCGGTACCCCCAAAACGCCGGGTTTTGCTTAATGACATATTCTTTATTATTTTCATACCTTGCCAGTAAATCCGCCGTTACGGCAGTCAGGTCGATTTCGCCCTTGTTAAAGGCCAGCATACTGTCGCTGACAGGAATAAACTGCAGCACCTGCACTTGCGGTTTTGGGCCCCAGTACCCGGCAAATGCCTCAAATTTGTAGGCGCCCTGCTCTTTATGGTACTCTTTCAGGACATACGGCCCGCAGCCGATGACTGCTGCCGGAGCGGTAAATTTTTTCGGATCATCAACTTTTTCCCAGATATGCTTAGGGATGATTCTGACAGTTCCCAGCCGGCCCAGGATAGTGGCATTGGGCTTGGTCACGGCAATTTTTATTGTATGATCATTTATCGCTTCCGCCGATTCTACAATTGTTTTGCCGTCAATCTCCAATTCATTGCTGACCGGAATATGTTTTGCAAAATATTCCAAAGTAAATTTGACATCCTGTGCGGTCAGGGGGCTGCCGTCATGCCATTTGACCCCTTGGCGCAGTGTGAAAGTGTATATCTTGCCATCCGGCGATAATTCCCATTTTTCCGCCAGCCAGGGAATATACCCTTGTTCTCCCCGCTCCAGCAGACTGTCAAAAATCAGGCTCATTTTAAACGTACCCGGCCCCCGGGGATAGTGGGCATAAGGCGAGGGAAGGCCTGAGTCGCCGCCGCTCAGATTAATGACCAGCGGTTTGTTGGCGTCGGCTGCGGCGCTGTTATTTTCACCGGCGCCGCAGCCGCCTGCCAGCAGCATTGTGCAAAAGGCTATCGCCAGTACAACTGCTTTACGCAACCGGCTTTTCAAGTCACGGTACATAGTTTTTTACCACCCACGGCTGTATTCGGCAAAACAATCCTGGCAAACCTTTTTTCCTGTCTGCAGCCTGATTTTGTGTTCCGGTGAGCCTTCGTTGCATTCTTCACATAAGATAGTACTAAACAACCGGGCTTTTTCCGGTACTGTATATTTTGGGGTTTTGAATTCGAAAATTTCGCCGGCCGGTGCCTCCAGCAAATAGGCCTGGCGTTTCTCCCGGTCCATATCACCTCCAAACGGTTTTAATACCAGCCGGACACTTTCACCGGTAGCACGATTGTAAAAGCTGTACGCCTGTTTGCCGGTGCTGCGGTACAAAAGATTCCCTTTGCCCATAGTGCAGCCTGTGATTACCTGAATGGCATCAACACCGCAAGCGTCATTTTCGGTAACGCACACCACTTCTTCATCCTCTGAAAATGCAATTCCTAATTTTTCCCTGGCAGCTTCGCAGGCTTTGAAGCCTATCGCCAGCCCCGGACACTCATGCCCGTGAAACTCCACACATTTCTGCCATTCCTGCTTGTTCACAAAATCCTCTCCCTTATGGTAATTTTTATACCTTCCAGTATAACCAGGCAGTCCTGGACTGCACTTTTTCCGTGACAATGCCATTGACCGCGAGGTCGTCCAGGTATTGGGCAATTTTGTCATCGATCCCCTCGACTGTCTGGGTTGCCTTGTACATGTGTTTTAACTGGTGGCTGTAGAGTTCGGCGGCTTTGGTCAGCGGCCAGGCATGTTCAAACTCATTGTCATGATAGGTTACTTCCGGATAATAGCCTGACAGCCACAGCAGATTAAAGGCGTGGTATATCGTTTTACCCCAGCGGTTATCCGGCTCTTGACCATACACCACCCGGTACAGCCTGTCTCTTAATTCATCCTCCCGTTTGACAAAGCTGCTTAAAAAGCAGGCTCCCTTACTGGCCCGGCACATTTTCAGCAGGCTGTCGCTGCTGCTGATTCCGGGACACATGGAGGCAAATACCAAATCATATTTGGTCTCCCAGCCGTGCTCTTCCAGGGTGAGCGTTTCCCAGGGAGACAGTTCGAAGCGCACATTATCCACCGCTTGCTGCCGGGCGTTCTCACTGGCATGTTTCAGCATATTCGGGGAAATGTCCATCCCGGTTACCTGTTTGGCCCTTTTGGCAAACTCCAGGGTATATTTGCCCGGACCACAACCGATGTCCAGAATTTCCGCATTTGCGGTCAATATGTTTCGGGCTGTTAAAAACTCAATAACCTGTTGGAGCCGCTTTCCGTTTTCATCCCTGCCATGCTGATTAAACTCGTCGGCCCGCATATTCCAGAACTCTTGGGTCGCGGCCAATTCAGACAAATCCTTTTTCCAGGCTTCGGCAAAATAATTAATATTCATCGTTCACCTTCCTCCAGTATTTGTGTTCGTGAAATAACGAACATACATTCCCTTGCCTGTTTCTTCATAATCTTTTTCCTATACTAATATTCCGATACCAAACAAGGTTTTCCGCCATAGCAAAAAAATGGTATGAAACCCGGAATAATACTTATCCAGCATGGTTTCATACCACATTCTTTTGCTATGTTGTTGTGTGTGATTTACGCAATTTACGGAAATATGACATCTGCCATATTTATGGATTTTCACAATCCATCCTCACATTTAAAATCTTAGCATTTTCAAGGAGTTCTGTAAAGATATTTTTTCATTTTTTGTTATTTTGTGACAAATTTACCGGTGGTTAGAAGCTTTCCTTTGACAGAAATCGTGATAGTGTTATGAGAAATGCGGCCTTGGAACCAATATTCAAATAAATGTTTATGTTGTACTATTTGAACGAAAATAGTATAATAAAGAATATAATAAAAATTTAGAAAATAATAGTAATGGCGGGTGTGAGTAAGGCATGAAGCCTTAAAAAGGAACAAAGCGTCCTTTTTAGCTTCATGCCTTTTTGTTTTGGAGGAAGTCATGTTTGCTCTAGGAAGGGGGTGGTTGACACAATAAAGTGAAATATTTCACTTTGGGAGAGAAGGAGGTGATAACCTTGCTTGAACATACAAGTTCAAGTGCCGGATTTGTTGGTATGCTTTTGATAGTAGTAATGTTTGCTGCTTTTTCCCTATTGCGGGTGTGGTGCTTTACTGATGCAATTTGGAAATTGTTTAATCGTCAGCGTGATTAACTAAATTGAATACAGCAAAGCTCTTTTGTTGTTTATTCGCAGGCGGATGGATGACAAAAGAGTTCCTGCAAAGCAACCCCCCGGAAAATCCGGGGGGTTTGCTTATGAAATATATATATGGGAAGAGGAGGGCTAATGAGGGAGGTCTAGAATTTTTTCGAAAAGACGTGGGCCAGCGATAACTTCCTTCGTTCCCGCCTAGCTGTATTGTCATATTTGCGGGGGAACTGTAAAAAAATGTGCGCTCTGTAAAAAAAATGTTGACATGAGAAATTTTTTTTGCTAATATGTGGATCAAAGGAATAATTGAGTTTGGATCTGAAGATCATCTCCTGCAATTGTATTGTTGAAATAATACAATTGAGGTGATGTTTTTTTTGTCTTGTACTCTTCTTCAGGAAATTGTTAGAACCTAACAGACAATATCGACTATTTGCTGATAGGTTTGGTTTTTGTGTAGTAGTATTATTATATGGTAATGAGTTTTTGGTTTGAAGGCCATCTGATCATCCGCCGGTATGATATCCGGCGTCTGGTCTGATGGCTTTTTTTTGTAAAACGGTTCTTGCCGATCTAACAGGATTTTTTTTAGTTAATTGACGTTAGGAAAGAGAGGGGAAACGGAAAATGGGCGGAAAGCACTTCAAGCGCTCATGGGCATTTGCTATTATCTTATCGTTATCCAATTCATACTGTTTTGCTGATGAAAATCCTACTTTTGACTTGGATCAAGTTGTCGTGACAGCCACCCGGAATGAAGAAAAGGTAAAGGATGTTGCTGCCAGTGTATCGGTCATAACTTCTGCCGACATTGAAAAATCGGGGGCAACGAATATTGCCGAAGTATTGAAAAAGGTGAGCGGGTTGTTTGTTGTCGATTTATACGGCAATGGCAATGATGTGCGCATAGGGTTGCGCGGTTTTCAGGGTGTAAATGCCAATCAGAATATTCAATTGCAGATTGACGGCATACCCGCTAACGACCAGAGTCAGGGCTTCAGCGTTGCGCTAAGTAATATTAACCTTGATAATATTGACAGGATTGAAGTTGTCAGGGGGCCGGGCTCGGCACTCTATGGCTCCAACTCAATGGGCGGAGTCATCAATATCATCACAAAAAAAGGCGGCCTTGACAGCAAAACCACGCTGACTGTAAATAGCGGCAGCTTTAACAGCCGCGATTATGCCTTTAGCCGTTCGGGGCAGGAGAATAACCTCAGTTACGCACTGACCTATCGGCAGCAGGAAGGCGACGGTTACCGGCGCAACAGTGACTACGATAATAAATTATTCCATTCCCGGTTTGATATTGACCTGGGAAAAAGTCAGACAATCGAATTACTGTTTGACCACAGTGATCGCTACTTTGGCTTACCGGGAACGCTGACCCAGGATGAATATGACCGCAACCCGCGCATTGCCTCAACTCCTGACGACTACCGGAAAGTGAAAGAAGACCGCATTGCCATCGTTCACAACGCGGAGATCGGTCCGGATGTGAGTCTGAATAATAAAATTTTTTATAGCAAGGTAAAGCAAAACATCCGGATGGATTATGATATCCCACCGCGGAATGAGTACGTTTATCATCTCAACGACAGTGACGGCAAAACACTCGGCATAGAATCACAGCTAAACTTTAAACAGCAAATCGGCAGGACGGAGCATGATTTCATTGCCGGCATCCTATACAAGAAAGAAGAATTGGCCAGAGATTATTTCTATGAAGTCATGGGAGTAGCGCGCCCAACGAGCAATAATACCTTAGAGCGCAGAACAACGGCATTTTTCGTTCAAGACCACTTCGACCTTTCACGTCAGGCTTCCGTAACGCTGGGATTACGCCGGGACAATTTTGATTATGATTATAGTGATCATAAAAATACCCATAATAATTATTCCTCATCCACTGATGCCCTAAGCCCCAAACTGGCAGTGAACTATAAAATATCCGACAAAACCAGCGCCTATGCCAGCATTGCCAAAGCCTTTAAGCCACCCAGCAATCCCAAACTGCTTTTTACTGACAAACTAGAACCCGAGAAAGCCTGGAACTATGAGATCGGGCTTAAATCGTCACCCAATGAAAAAGTAAATTATTCTCTGGCAGTATACAGAATGAATATCGAAAATCTAATTGTGCTGAACCCGGTTGATTTGTTTAGCAGCCTCAACGCCGGCAAGGGGCACCACCAGGGCGTAGAATTTGAGATAGAGCATATGTTTGATACCAACTGGTCTGCCGTTCTTAATTACAGCTATACACAAGCCAAATATGATAAGTATTCCTACGAAGACGATTATGGAGCTTTCCATATAGCCGACGGTAAAAAGATTGAGGAAGTGCCAAAACAAATGGTTGTGGCCGGCCTGCGCTATGACGACAGGCGCAAATTCCAGGGAAACCTGTCCTTACGCTGGCTGGACAAGCAGTATATGGATCCGATGAATACCGCGCAACTTCCCAGCTACGCCGTAGTCGACCTGGGACTGAAAAACAAGCTGGACTCGCATGTGACGCTCAGCCTGAGCATTCTCAATCTATTTGATAAAAAATATGCTGAAAATGCGCACTTTAACTCAGATATCCGTGAATATGGGTATTTGCCGGCAAACGGGCGAAGCGTCTGGCTGGGCCTAACCCATCAATTCTAACGGTCCTTAAGAGCTCTAAGGAATAGATATCAGCAGAAAAGGAGGGATTTTTATGAAAAAGTTCACGCTTAAATTACGTGCATACCGTATGGCCGGTTGCATGAGCCATCATCCGGATGCTCTATAATTTTTCGTGTGCAGGCGGTCTGTAATACAGACTGCCTGCTTTACTATTACGGTTATGAGGTGTAATGATGTATTTGCCTGACTACCCTTTACAACTGGGTGTCTTCGTGACAAACCGATGCAATTTTTCCTGCAGTTATTGTATTATGGACGCTCAGAGCACGGTTGATGCCCATACGGAATTGAGTACAGAGGAGATATTTAATATTATTGATTTGGCCGTTCAAGCCGGCGTATGGAATATGGATTTCAGTGGCGGTGAACCATTGTGCCGGCCTGACTTCAAAGAAATAGTCGGCTATGCGCTTAGGAAAGGACTTGAGGTTTCACTGGTGACCAACGGCAGCCTGTTAGACGAGGCGACGGCCTGCGATTTTTCCCAAATGCAAAGGGAAAAGCCTTTGCGAATAAGAATCAGCCTGGACGCCGCCCAGCAAGAACTCAATGACGGCTACCGGTTTGCGGGCAGCTATGCGGCAGCCCTGCAGGCCCTTAATAATTTGCAAAAATATGGAATACTGCCTGAACTGTCAACCGTTTTTCACCGGCGCAACCAGCATAACTTTCCAGACCTCCTCAACTTTATGGCCGACAGAAAGTTAAAAGTCATTCACATTAACCCGCTGATGGCTACCGGACGGGGCCAACAACTGCGGGATTTAGCGTTGCCGCTGCCAGATTTCAAAAATATTATGCTGCAAAAAGAGGGTTGGGAGCAGACCTACGGGATAACCATAAAAGCCGATACACCGCTAGACTTTTTAGTCAATCCTGAAAAAGACAAGAATTTAGTGCAGCGCTGCCTGCTCGGCTATTTTTTTCTCGGCATCCATGCCAATGGCGATATTTATCCATGCCCCAATATGATGGATATTCAACTAGGCAATATTCGCAGCGACGACCTTATCAGCCTATGGCGTAAAGCTCCCTTCCTCCAGGCCGTCCGCAATACTGACCTATTAAAAGAAGACTGTGCGACCTGTCAATATAAATTGCGCTGCGGCGGAGGCTGCAGAGCTTTAGCCTGGCAAGAAAGGGGAGATTATCTATGTCCAGATCCGTATTGCTGGATAGCAAACCCTGCCGGATAACCCCACCTTCCGTGCGGATTAAAGAAGAAGCTGATAAAATAATGTTTCATTCAGGAGATTTGTTCTTGCTGATGGAAGAAAGTGAAGCCGCAGTATACCGTATGTGTGACGGAACAATCACGGTAAAGGAGATGATTGCGCAGCTGGCCACCAAATATGATACCAGTGAAAGCGAAGTCAGTGCGCAATTGGAGGCTTTTTTAGACGATCTGGCGGCAAGAGACCTGATCAGCTGGAATTAAAAGTGCTAAGTAGGTGCTATTATGGCAGAACTGCCGACAAAGGCTTGGGTGGCTCGGCTCATTCTCTTGTTAATCGTGACACTGTGCCTGGGGTGTGCCGGCCAAGACGTGGACGGAGGGCTGCGGCTGGGAATTGCTACCGATATCGGCGGTCTCGATCCGCTGGCGTCTAACAGTTCTCACAGCGCGGTAACGTTGGTTTTCGACACGCTGATAAGAAAAGACGGCAGCGCTTACCGACCGGCATTAGCGACTGCTTGGCAGGCGGACGCAGGGCAACTGGTCTGGAATTTTACCCTGCGTTCTGCTGTAACTTTTTCGGATGGTACGGTGCTTGATGCCCACTCGGTAAAGTTTTCTCTTGATCGCTATTGTTGGCTTAGGCAAGGCAAAGGCGGTTTGGCTGATGTTATTGCCAAGACAGAAGTTCTTGGTCCGACTACAGTACGAATTACCTTGAACAGGCCTTATGCGCCGCTGCTGGACGATCTGTGCCGTCACTCATTGTCCGTGATATCACCTGATTGTGTCGAGCCACCTCACAATATACAAGGAGCATGGGCCAGGGTCATTGGCAGCGGGCCATTTGTGCTGATGTCAAATAAGCCCAGACAACACGCGGAGTTTAGCCGCAATGACGTTTATTGGGGAGAAAAGGCAAGAACAGAGAAACTGTTGCTGCGCATTATTCCAGATGAAGAAAGCCGGGCGTTGGCGCTGGAAGGCGGGCAGATTGACATGATTTACGCCAACTGGGACGGGCATGGCGCTACATTGACCTATCGCCGCGCCCAGTCACTGGCGCAAAAAGGCTACAACGTTATAACCGGCGACAGCTCGATTAATAAGCTGCTTGTTTTCAATACCGTTACCGGCCCGTTGCGCCATGACGCCGTCCGCTCGTATTTATACGAGGTCGTACGCGGGAAAACAAGTGAGCTGGTAACCGGACTACTGGCACCGGGTGAAGGAAAAATTGCTACAGGCCTGTTTGCTGCAGGCATTGACTGGCCGGAGGGCAGCCTGCCCGCCCCCCGGCGAGTAGCCAAACCCGAACAAATGCCGACAAAACTGCGCTTTTTGGTATGTTCGTCCGAACCGCATGATTTGGCGATAGCGCAATTAATCCAGGCCTATCTGGCGGAAGAAAATATCAGTCTGTTTATTCAACAGGCGGACAGGGCCTCGTTCTGGGAATTTGTCGACAAAAAGGAGTATGATCTGACCCTGCTGGCAACGATGGGGGTGCCGTACGACCCCTGGGGGATGCTCACTTGGGGCTTTGCCGGCGAATCGGCTGCAATTTATTATACGCCGGAGCTGGCCCGCCAGATTGAGCTGCTGCAGCATACGACACAGCAGCAGCGGGCCGAAGTACAAACAAATATTAATAAACTGCTCAGCGCCAGTTACGCCTTTGTGCCGCTTTATCAGGAGATAAACTTTGCGGTAGTCCGCCCGGAAGTTATACCGTTTACTTTGTTACCGGGCCAGGCTGTTTTACTCCCATGGGAGAAGATGGGAATTAAAGAATAGTAGCGAGGCTCATCATGCAATGGCTGATTTTACTCAAGATAAATTTTGCTTTTCGGCGGTTATGGCTTTCTCAGTGCATTAGCAGTATCGGCGATTGGTTCAATCATGTGGCCATGATTAATATGGTTCTGCAACTGACCGGCACCGGGCTGTCTGTCGCGTTTATTATTGCCTGCCGGACAATTCCTTTGCTGCTGGCGGGGCCGTGGCTTAGCGCCTGGATCGACCGCCTGGATAAAAAGCGGATTATGGTAGCTGCCGATGTCCTCCGGGCCTTATTCGTCTTAGGCTATTTATTTATCCGTGAGCCCGACGATTTATGGATCGCCTATAGCCTGAGCGGCTGCCTAGCGTTGGGGACAGTTTTATTCGATGCGGCGAGATTAGCCTATATGCCGCAGATTGTGGCTGCAGAAAAGCTGGTTACAGTCAACAGTATTTATAGTTTTACGTTTGGCGTGACAATTGCGTTTGGCGCACTGGCCGGCGGCTGGATTGTCAGTCTGCTGGGAAACAACAGCGCTTTCATTGTTAATGCGGCTACGTTTATCGTGTCTGGTTTGCTGATAAGCGGCATAACAGGTAAGTCAGTCCCCAATAAGCGGCAAGCAGGCAAATGGGTCGGCACGGAACTGGCAGCCACTTGGCGGTGGCTCAGAGGCAACCCGGCGGTTCTATTATTATTGGCGACAGATGCCAGCTTGGCAATAAGCAGCGGCATCATGAATGTGTTACTGGGCATTTTTGCTTTGCAGGTTTTTTCTGCCGGAAGCTTGGGCTTGGGGGTATTTTACCTGGCTTTGGGACTGGGGTTCATAGGCGGCAGCCTGGCAATAATGGTTGTCAAGGCCAGGTATAAATCCGTTAAAGCCAGCTGGACGATAATGAGTTGGGCGTTGATGGGTATCGGGGCTGCTCTGGCTGGTTTCAGTCAAAGCTTCAGTCTGTTTGCTGCAGCAGGCATTTTAGTAGTCACCTATATTTTCCAAGGGATTTTCGGCGTATTGTATAATACCCTCCTGATGCTGTTTGTTCCAGCAGACATCAGGGGCAAAGTATTTGCCCTGGATAAAATAAAGCTGGCGGTAATTATGAGCCTATCGGCCTTAGGCGCCGGTTATATGCTTGAAGTTATTTCACCCCGGGTATTGGCAGCAGCAAGCGGGTGTTTTATTATCCTGTGCGGCCTTATCTGGACTGCAGTGTTTAAGTTGCACCGGTTATGGCTGACGGCTGAGGAAGGGGAAGAGCAGCATGTCAACGTATCTGTTTGAAAAAATTGCACATTTTGCAGCCGTTATTACAGGTATCTCCATAATTGTTTTTTTGCTGCTGGCCTTGAGCCCCGGTGATCCGGCCCGCGTACTCCTGACTGCTGCGGGGCTGGAGACATCGGCGCAAAATATCCAGCAAATGCGGGAAGAGATGGGGCTTAACAAACCTTTATGGCAACAATATTTTGTTTGGCTCGGTAATGTTGCAGCAGGCGACTGGGGAAATTCCTATCGCGACGGTCAGCCGGTGCTCCAGGAAATTCTGGATCGGTTTCCGGCAACCTTGCAACTGGCTGTCTGCAGTGTTGGGGTTGCCTTGTGTCTGGCAATACCGCTGGGAATTACCGCCGCTCTCTGGCAGGATAAGCTGTTAGACCATATAAGCCGCTCCCTGTCGCTGTTGGGCTTAGCCATGCCCGGATTTTTGCTGGGGTTGTTGCTCATTTATTTTTTCGCTGTCAAGCTGCGGTTTTTTCCCGTAACCGGCAGCGGCAGTTGGCACCATTTAGTACTGCCGTCATTTACTCTGGGACTGGGACTGGCAGCTGTATACAGCCGTTTTCTGCGCGCCAGCTTACTTGAAATTTTGGGGCAGGACTATATTGTGGCGGCACGCGCCAGGGGAATACCCCGTCGCCGGTTATGGTTCAACCATATTTTGCGCAATGCCGCTTCGCCGTTTTTAACCGTCGCCGCCCTCAACTTCGGCTATTTATTGGGCGGCTCCGTTATTATTGAAAAAATTTTTGCTTGGCCGGGGCTGGGGAAAATGGTGGTAGACGCAATTTTTGATAGGAATTATCCGGTAGTCCAGGGGTATGTACTGTTTTGGGCGGCATGCTTTGTTACGCTTAACTTGCTGGTTGATCTGGGCTGTGCTGTCATGCGCCCGCATGCGCAATTAGAAAGGGACAAGTAGGCTCATGGAATCTTTTAAAAGCAACCGGGTGCTGTTGGCCGGCATTTGCCTTGTAGTATTTTTTTGTTTGCTGGCAGTGCTGGCGCAGGTTATCGCTCCTCATGACCCTTACCGCATCGACTTGCCCAATAAACTGGCCATGCCGGACGCTTTCTATCCGCTAGGTACAGACATTCTGGGAAGATGTGTGTTGTCAAGACTGGTGTACGGAGCGCAAACAACGCTGCTGGGGTCTTCATTTATTGTTCTTTCTATAAGCGCCCTAGGTCTGTTGCTTGGGATCGTTGCAGGCTATAACAACGCTTGGACCGGAAGACTGTTGTCCGTGGTCATGGATATTTTTCTCGCTATTCCTGAACTTGTCTGGATGTTAGCGATCGTCGGCTTATGGGGTGTCGATTTTTCTAACCTGCTGCTGGCGTTAGTCCTGTCACACTGGGCGGTTTATGCCCGGGTTACCCGAAATATGGTTTGGGAAATCAGCAGGCAAAACTATGTGCTTGCGGCTAAAACTTTGAACACCTCCCGGCTAAAAATACTTACCCGGCACCTAATGCCCAATATTTTTCCCCGCCTGCTTGTCCTGATTACGCTGGACATGGGCAAGTTTATTTTAGCTATTGCCGGTTTTTCCTTCTTAGGTCTGGGGGTTCAGCCGCCATTGGCGGAATGGGGAGCCATGCTTAGTGAGGGAAAAGGTTTTATTGAGGACAATCCTCAGCTTATTATGGCACCGGGATTTTGCATTGTGGCGCTGGTTACCGGGTTTACGCTCGTAGGCGAGGGGTTGCGGGACTGCTTGGATCCCCGTCAGTGGCAAGGCAAATAAAGATACGAGGAAGGATAGTTATGGAGGATATCATTTATAGGCTAAGCAAACTGGAAGGACCGCTTCATACCGATTCGGCCAGCGGTAAACAAGTAAAACAATTAATGCTGTCGCCGCTGGGTAAAACCATACGGGAGCTCTTGCCCCAATACCGGCCCAGGTGTCGTTTATTTCCGAGCGGCGCCGTGATTTTATCCGACGGCTCGGTAACGACCTGCTGCCAGGATGCCATAGGCAGTAACACTTATGGTAATATTTTTACAACAGATGTAACTTCGCTTTGGCAAAAAGCTGCCGACATTGCCGAAAAAGGTCTCTATGAGCTAAGCGCCTGCCGGCAGTGTATCGGCACTTTCGGCTTGTCATCGCTTATTTCCCGGCAGCAGGACTATGCGGCTAGGCAGCGGCTTGTTGCCGGTTGCCCTGCTGAGCTGGGCCTGGAAATTATGAGCAGTTGCAATTATCAATGTTGCATAGCTGCCGAACTGCATCACCACCGGGCTACCTCTAAACTAAATTTGCCGGAGCTGTTTGTCAGACTGGCCCCGCTTTTGCCTAACCTACAAAAACTTAAGCTATTTAATTATGGCGAGCCGCTTCTTAATGACAACTTATGTGAATTCATACGCAACTGCAGATCAGTTGCTCCCGCGTTGACCATGACGCTGGCAACCAACGGAATGCTGTTGAATACCGCGACTGCCATCTGTCTTATTGAAAATCAGTTAAACCAAGTGATTGTTTCTGTTCATGGCGGTCCGGGAACCGAAAATATGCTGAAGTATTCCCGGGTTGGCGCCGACTATCTCCGGGTGCTTAATAATGTTGCAGACCTCATTAAATTAAGAATAGCCCGCCGCAGCCAACTGCCAAAAATATCGCTGCGCGCCATTTTATTCAACTGGAATGATTCTGAAGAAATAATGGATGTGTTTCGTCAGGACGCAAAAAAGCTCGGTCTCGAAGCCACTTGGGGTAATGTAAATACTGATAATTATCACTGGATACTAGACGGAGATCGCGAGCGGCGGGAGCGGTCATCCTCCCGTTTCATGCCGGGCAGTCCTGCTTTGATAGACCTGATAGGTCGCAAAGAGTTCTCGGTCAGGGAGTTCTGGTCATGAGCGGCAGCCGCAGCACCGCCCATGCGGCTATGGTAGCTCCTGCCGGAGAGCTTGTCCTGGAGGTTGCGCAGCTACGCACTGAATTTTGTACAGTGTCGGGGACGCTACGGGCTGTCAACGACATCAGCTTTTCTCTTGCCGCCGGAGAAGTCTTAGTTTTAGCTGGTGAAAGCGGATCAGGCAAAAGTGTGACAGCATTATCCATTTTAAATTTGATTGCCGCGCCGGGGAAAATAGCCGCCGGAAAAATTATGCTGGGTAAGCAAAATATCTGCAATCTGCCGGAATCGTCCATGGAAAAAATTCGTGGCAAACAAATCGGTATGATTTTTCAAAATCCCTTGTCGGCATTAAATCCCTTGATGAGAATTGGCAGTCAATTTGTTGAAACGCTTATGGTACACAACCCGATTGCCAAAAAAGAAGCCCGACAACAAAGCACCGAGTGGCTGCGGCGGTTAGCCCTGAATGAACCCGAACGGATCATGGCAAGTTACCCGTCGCAATTGAGTATTGGCATGTGCCAGCGCGTAATGATTGCGATGGCTTTGGCGCTGCAACCGCAGCTCCTGATTGCCGATGAGCCAACCTCGGCATTGGAGGTAACACTGCATGCCAAAATCATTAAAGAAATTGAGCTCTTGCGGCAGGAATACTCAGCGGCGGTGCTGTTTATAACCCATGATTTAAATCTGGCCGCAGCATTGGACGGCTCGCTGGCAGTTATGTATGCTGGTTCGATCGTCGAGTACGGTAATGTCCGAAAAATATGCGAACAGCCCCGGCATCCGTACACCGAAGGCTTACTACAGTCCAGGATCATTCCGGGAAATCCGGAGGTGGCATTCATTCATGGAATGCCGCCGTTGCTCTGTAATCTCCCTGCTAACCAATGCGCTTTTGCACCGCGCTGCCGCTACCGGGAGGATATTTGTCAAAGGCAAAAGCCTATACTGCGACGGTTAGCTGCCGGGCAGGCAGTAGCGTGCCATTTGGCATGCTGACAGGTGATTTTTATGGTCATATTGGAAGTGAAAAATGCCGTTAAGTGGTACCGCCCGGGCTTGTTTCCCGGCAGCGGCACAAGAGTTAAGGCTTTGGATAATGTATCGCTGAGTGTCAGCCGTGGAGAAAGTCTGGGCATTATTGGCGAAAGCGGCGGCGGGAAAAGTACGCTGGCCAGGATAATGATTGGACTGGAGCAGCCTGATGACGGTCAGGTTTTATACTGCGGCAAACGTTTGGAAGAGTTGAGTAAGGATGAAAAAGCAGATTTTCGCCGAGATGTACAGATTGTTTTCCAAGACACGGCAGGTGCCTTTAATCCGCGTATGCGAGTAATTAGTATTATGAAAGAACCTCTTGAAAACTATTATCCTGGGCAGAAGAAAAGCTATCTGATAAGGATGAAACGGTTATTGGAGCTCGTTGGCTTGCACCCTGATATTTTAGGGTCTTACCCTCATCAACTAAGCGGGGGGCAGCGACAGCGCCTAGCTATCGCCAGAGCCCTAGTTTCTCAGCCTAAACTATTGCTTTGTGATGAAGTCATTGCCAGCCTTGATATTTCTTTACAGGGGCAAATTCTTATGCTCCTGCGAAAGCTGCAGCAAAGCGGTTTGACGATCTTTTTTATATCGCACCAATTGCCGCCGGCATGCTATCTGGCGGACATAATCGCAGTCATGTGCGCAGGGCGGATTGTCGAGATGTTGCCCCGAGAAAAATTATCGGTCGCACAGCACCCTTATTCCCGGTCTTTATTGGCTTCTTGGCCTATTTGACGGCAGTTTCCGGTGCAGGTCAGCAGTGTATTAACGTGACAATAATACAGCAAAGCTCTTTTGTTGTTTATTCGCAGGCGGATGGATGACAAAAGAGTTCCTGCAAAGCAAACCCCCCGGAAAATCCGGGGGGTTTGCTTATGAAATATATATATGGGGTGAGGGGGACTAATGAGGAGGCCTAGAATTTTTGCGTTAGTTCAAGATAGGCAACACGCCCAGGTGCATAGATATTAAAAGTACCAACGCGCTGGAGATATTCTCTGTCAAAAATATTATCAACAGATAAGGATAAGCTGGTATCTTTTGTCATAGCATAATTAAGCTTTACGTCGGCAACAAAATGGCTCATAAAGCCAACAGTATTTGCTTCATCTTCATATGCTGTACCAATGTAGCGTCCCAGTAAATTAGTTGTCCATTTATCTTTTGCGTAAGTACAGCCAAAGGTCAGGGTATCCATGGGAACTGTCGGCACATGGTTTCCTTTATAATTAACATTGTTTCTGGTGAGCTTGGTAAATTTAGTATCATTATATGTGTAGTTAACAAAGCCGCTTAATTCGGGAGTAAACTTGTGTTTTACCTCTACTTCAAAGCCGAGTATTTCCGCATCGCCTTGTTCCCAGCGTGATTTACCCTGATAAATTAGATTTTCTACATTATTTTTAAAAACAGCAAGCTTGGTTGTTGTCTGGGGGGCGGCTGTTATATAGGCGCCTATTTCATAGGAAGTAAGTATTTCTGGTTCCAGTTCCGAATTTTTCTGCAGGTCGTTATAATCAAATGCTACATTCATGAGCGTTGGGCTGTTCAAAGATTTACCGGCGGAAGCATATAAGGTTACTTTATCATCTGCTTTATAATGAACAGAGGCTTTTGGTGATACCTTACTTATCTTTCTGTCGGCAATTATTTTGCCGTTATTTACGGTGTCGCTGGTTTTCCATTCATCATAACGGGCGCCTAAATAGAGGGTGCTTCTGGGGTTAAGCGTAATTTCATCCTGCAAATAAACCGCATTGGTTTTAGCAGTGGCGGCAGTTGTTTTGACTCCCTGCAGATCGTACTGGGACCCTTTGTCTTCTTTGGCAGCAACACCGATAGTCAGCAGGTTTTTATCATTAACTGCCCAGTTTAAACTTACATCAGCCTCCTGTGTTTTTACAGGGGTGGAACTATAATTGGTTCCGACTCTTTGCCAATATTTTTTATAGTTTTGCTCTCCCAGGTGTATTTTGAGTTCTTTGGTGTCATCCAGCTTTTTTTCATAAGTAATGCCGGTGAGTTCTACTTTACGCTGGCCCCTGTCCTTGCCGCCTTCGTAATAGCCATAGGTGTAATCGCTTTCTGTACGCAATAAGGACAGGCGTTCGCCTTCGTTGAAATCATACATTAATTTTATGCCGGTATTTTCTGTTTCGGTGGCAAAATCCCCATAACGGTTTTCACCCGGCTTTTGCTCCGGCTGATTCACATAACCATCGACTTCCCGTTTGGCATAACTGAGATTATAGCGGAATTTATTATTATCACTGTGCCCGCTGGTAAAGAAGGAGCCGGCAGTCGTACCGTTGCCGCCAAACCCGCCTTTGATGATGGTCTGGGTTTTTGCGTCCGATTTGGTAATGATATTAATAACGCCACCCATGGCATTGGAGCCGTACAAAGAGGAAAATGATCCTTTCGTGACTTCTATTCTGTCAATTAATGCAATGGGAATATTGTTCCAGTTTGCGCCACCGGCATAGCCATTATTCAGCGGAATCCCATCCAGGAGTACCAGTACCCGGCTTTGCGACATGCCGCGCAGCGAAATTTTAGTTCCCATCATACCTTGCGATTCTTTTACATACAGGCCTGGTACATAATGCAGTGCCTGATCAAGGGTTTGAATATTTGCTTTGGCTAAATCATCGGCGGTAATCACCGATACGCTGGCAGGAACATCCTTGATGTTTTTTTCGGTCTTGGTGGCGGTGACAACCACTGTGCCCAGTTCAAATTCGCTGGTATCTTCCGGTGGTGCGGCCAATACTGCCGAATTGGTCAGCAGCATACCTGCCAGAGCGGTCATCAGGGCTAATTTGCGATGTTTTCTTTTCATATATTTTGTCTCCTTTCATTATGGTACAGTTTTTTGCAGGCTGTACCAGGTTTCTTCATTAAGAATGCCGTACATCGGGCTTACCTTCCAGCCTGTCAGAGCAGCGTTATGCGGCTGGATGAAGCTATCCCAGTAGAGGGGTATGACCGGCAGGTTGTCCGCATAATACTGCTGCAATTCAGCACTGTATTTTTGGTACTCACCCTGGTCCAGAGCAACATTCATCTTGTCAACAATATCGCGAAACTTAGCATCCTCAACCATGGCCCAGCCAATATTGCGGGCATCAATATAGCCTGATCCCATACCTGCCCACATCATCATGCCCCAGGGGGTGGTGCGGGATAGCAGACTGATGTGAGATTTATCCTTGCTGCTGATTGTCTGGTATACGGTGGCATCCACTGTTTTGAGGGTAAGTCTGACACCGATGCCGGCAAAGTATTTTTGCAGAAGCTCTGACAGCCGGATGTTTTCCGGGATGTCGTTTCTAACCAGCAGTTCAAAGGTGAGCGGCTGACCGTTTTTTTCTCTGGCACCGGTAGCATTCAAATGATAGCCGGCTTGTTCCAGCAGGAGATTAGCCTTGCCGGGATTAAATTCCAGCTGGCGGGTGGCAGCAAATCCCCGTGTGTCGCGGGGAACGAAGCCGGCAGCAGGCACTGTGCCGTTATTGGCGGCAAACAAGCGAACCAGCTCGTTGTAGTCAATGGCATAAGAAAGGGCGGTACGAAGCCGGGGGTCGTTGACTACAGGTCTGGTGACATTGAAGATCAGGGCTTTGCTGACACCAAGATTGGGAATGTTCACTAGTTTGAGTTTCGGGTTCTTAGCCAGGTTGGCGGCATAAATAGGGTCGGTTCCGGCCGAGTAGGTATAAGGCAGGTCGATCTGGCCATTTTGCAGTGCCATATAGAGGGCGTCGGGATTTTTAAACAGCCGGACTTTGATTGAGGTAATGGGCGGTGCCTCCCGGTAATAGGCATTGTTGGCTCTGAAAGTGATGATGCCGGCACTTTCATCGAAGCTTTCAAATATGTAGGGTCCGCAGCCAATGGCGGCTTTGGGGTCATTATAGGTTGCCGGATTGTCCACTGCGGCAAAGATATGTTGCGGCAATGTCCTGAGCACCAGCAAATTGACAAGGAAGCGGGGAGCTGGCTGGGAAAGAGTGATGACCACTGTTTGATCATCAGGCGTTGTGATTGACTTTATTAAGGAAAAATGGCTTTTATACTCTACGTTGTGTTTTGTGTTATACTCGATGGAGAATTTTACATCAGCAGCCGTTACCTTGGTCCCATCATGCCAGGTAACGCCGTCCTGGAGGTTAAATGTCCAGGTTTGACCGTCGGTTGTGTTCCAGGATTTGGCTAAGTCGCCGACAAACTGACCGCTTTCATTCAGCTTGACAAGCCCTTTGTGGGTGAAGATTGAGCGGAAGATACCGAAGTAATAATCTTCGATGCTGATGGCTTTCACTTTCATGGTTGTGCCAATGGTCAGCATAGGTATAGCCTGGCCACCGGTGTTCACCGTTTTATGATTATGGCTGCAGCCTGTCAGTAGGGACGTCAAGATAAGGGTTATGAATAACCCTAAGGCAGTAGCATATTTCATGGTATTCCTCCCGTGCATTGCTGCAGTATTGAGCGGCGCAGAGCCAGCAGGCTGCCTGACTGTGGCAGGATGTCCGCCGGGTGGCCGGCTGCCACAATTTTGCCGCTAACCATGATGGCGGCTTGGTCGGCGCAGGCTTTGACGACATCAGGATCGTGAGAGATAAGCAGCAGGCTTAGAGCGGTTTGGTTTTGGATATCTTTTAACAAGGTGAGGATTTGGGCCTGGACAGATAAATCCAGCATTGAGGTAGGTTCATCAGCAATGATTATTTCAGGCTCCAGTCCCAGTACTCTGGCAATGGCTATTCGCTGTGCCTGGCCGCCCGAGATTTGCCAGGGATATTTGGGCAGTATATCGGCCGATAGCTGGGTGAGTGTTAATAAATGTTCTATTTTGTCTAAGCCTTGACGGCGGGAGTTGACTATCTTATGGGCAAACAGGGGTTCAAGCAGGGTATCAAGGATTGTTTGCCTGGGGTCAAGTGACAGGGTGGGCTGCTGAAAAATCAGTTGTATTTTGCGGCGAAATGGCTGCCAGCCTGAGCGGGCCAGACCGGTGAGTTTGCTTCCCTGGTATCTGATTTCGCCGGCGGTTGGCCGGAGAAGTCCGGTTATTAGCTTAGCGACAGTGGATTTGCCGCTCCCGCTTGTCCCCATAAGTCCGAAGGTCTTGCCGGCGGGGAGCGTAAAGGAAACATCCTGCACGGCATAGGTGGTGGTTTGCCTTAACCAGCCTTGCGAGAAATGTTTGGTTAATCGGTTTATTTCAAGCATGCCAGCACCTCACTGATGCGTAAGCTTTCCGGGGCTCCAGCGGGGGATGGGCGGTGAGACAAACTTTCTTTGCAGCGCTATTTAATTTTTGCCGGAGAGAGCATCTTTCAGCAAACCGGCAACCGGCAGGCAGGCTGCTCATATTTGGCGGAGAACCGGGGATGGGAGTAAGGCCGTGGGCGGGATGGGAATTCAGCAATTGTGAGGTATAAGGATGCAGGGGGGTTGTCAATAGTTCTTCAGATCGACCTGTCTCCACGATTTCCCCGGCGTACATGACGGCTGTCAGGCAGCAGGTGGCAGCTACTTCTATATCATGGGTAATGAGCAGCAGGGCACTGTTTTCAAATATCCGGTGCAAGAGCAGAACATTCTGGTTGCGGGTTTCCAGGTCCAGCCCCTTGGTGGGTTCGTCGGCAATAATCAGTTTTGGGCGGCTGGCCATAGCTGCGGCCAGTAAGACCCGTTGTGCCATGCCGCCGGATAGCTGATGAGGATAGGACTGGTAGATTGTTTTGGGATTGGCAAACCCGGCAGCGTGAAAAAGGTCAAGCACCTGGTTGTATACCAGTTCTTTATTACAGCAGGGATTGACTCGCCGGACGGATTCGTCGACTTGGAATCCGGCTGTTAATACCGGATTAAGGCTGCCAAGAGGATTTTGCGGAATTAGTGATAAATCTTTGCCGCGAATGTCTGACAGCAATTGTTGTGATAATGGTGTGTTCTCCCAGGCAAGCTGTCCTTGCATGCCGGCATTGTCCGGCAATATGCCGGCTACGGCTGCTGCTAATACCGACTTGCCGCAGCCTGTTTCCCCGATGATTGCCGTTTTTGATTTTTTAGCAAAGCTAATAGTTACTGTATGTATTGCCTGGATAGACAGTACACCAACTGCGAAAGAAACTTGTAAATTGTTGATACAAAGCAGCATTTTTTATTCCTCCGCCAAAGGCTGAACATTATTTTCGCGTGATCTTTTTTCCAGATAAAATCCCAGTAATGTAAAACTTAATGTCGAAAATGCAATACATAGGCCTGGCGTCAAGTACCAGTTCCATAAATTATTGACAAAACCGCCACGATGAAAAGCGTAATAAAGTACGCCGCCCCAGCTCAGCGACAACGGATCTCCAAGGCCGATGAAACTCAGAGCTGCTTCGCTAAGCATGGCCTGGGCGACTGCCAGGATAAATTTGGCGGCAATAACTTCCATAACATTGGGGGCAATATGCTTAAGTATGATTTGATGCCCGGGAATACCCAGCACCCGCAGGGCTTCTATAAAGGGTAAGTCCCGAAGCTGCAATACCCGGGCCTGAACTACCCTGGCTGTTGAGCACCAGCCTAACAGACCAATAATGATAATGATATTTCCAAGACTTGGTCCAAGGTAAGCGGCCAAGGCAATCATCAGCGGCAATGCAGGGATAAGCAGGACAATATCAATAAGGCCATTTAAACCATGCGCCAGCCAGCCCCGGCAGTAGCCGGCCAGAATACCGGCAGCGGCTCCGATGCCGGCTGCCGTGATGGCGGCTGCCACACCGACTAACAGCGAGACGCGACTGGCATAGATCAATTGGGTTAAGATATCATGGCCAATATCGTCGCATCCCAGGAGATGAGCAGCTGAAGGCGCCATAAATGGTGTGAACCGTTCAGCCGGCGAATAGGGAGACAGTAAGGGCGCGAATAAAGCAGTCAATGTCAGTGCTGACAAAAGCAGCAGACCACATAGAGCCGAAGCAGGCGGGCGATTGAGTGACATGAGCAGCCTCCGTCAGGATGAATGAGAAATACGGGGATCCGCAATACAATAAGCAAAATCTGCCAGTGTATTGGCAACAACTACAAATATAGTAACCACCAAAAAGCAACCTTGCAGTAAAGGGTAATCGCGGTACACCGCCGCCTCATACAGGAGAGTACCCATGCCTGTAATGGAAAAAACAATTTCGATAACTAAAGCGCCTGACGCAATAAAACCGATATTTAAAGCAATCAGGCTTAACAAGGGCAGGCAAGCGTTGCGCAGCAGGTGAACGGTCAATATTCGAAAAGATGATAATCCTTTGACAGTGGCATAGGTAACAAAATCTTCGTAGCGGTGTTTAACCGTGCTATTGCGTATAACCAGCAGCTTAGATGAGGTGGCTGAAAGCGTAAGTGCTGCTATGGGGAGTGTTAAATGCCAGAGTGCATCACCGATATTGGCTAATGTGGAGCTGCTGCTGCCTGAGGACAGGCCGCCAAGCGGAAACAACTGCAGGTTAAAACTGAACACAGTCAGCAGCAGCATAGCAATAAGAAACTGTGGCAGTGAGTAAATGACCAGCGAACTGCAGGTTATTACTTTGTCTAGGGCTGAACCGGCCTTCCAGCCGGCAGCCATACCAAAAAACAGCGCCAGCAGGCTGGAGAATGCTACTACCGGAAAGATCAGGGCGAGTGTCCAGGGTAAATGCTGGCAGATAATTTGGGTAACAGGCTGACGGTAATGATAGGAATAGCCTAACTCTCCCTGGAATAGTGAGTGCCAGTAAGCCGAGTACTGCTCAGCCAAAGGCTTATCCAGGCCATGCTTGCTTCTTATTTCGCCCAAATCAGTCTCAGCTATGGCAGCATCCTGCCCGAGCATAATTATAAACGGATCACCTGGCATTAGGCGGGGTAAAGCAAAATTAACAGTTAAAATGACAAAGAGGGTAATAACAAGGCGGCAGGTTTTTTGTAACAGCAGATTAGTATCCATTACAGCACCTAAAAGTACCCTTTCTTTTCTAAATGACGCTATATCAGTAATTCGTTTAGGGGTAATAGTACGGACAATAAAAACCATGAAAGTAAGCCGCACCTTATCATTGCGGCTATAACCTTCATGGTTACATTATTCGTATAGCGGCTATTATCCTTATGTAACCCGTCATGAGCTACATAAAGTAATTTACCTTCATTGATAATATTTGAGAGGCCTGCTTTGGTTGCTGTCCACTCAAGAATTGCAGACAGGGCAGCCTTGCATACGGAAGGGTTTTTCTAAATGTGCCTGGCCAAGGAGTTCCCGGTTGTTGAAAATGTCCAGCGTAGGACCATCGGCGAGCACTGTACCGGCGCTTATGACTATGGTACGGGTGCACAGGTCCAGCACCAGATCAAGGTCATGGGTGGCAATTATTTTTGTATGCTCGAAGGTTCTGAGCAGGTTAATTAATTGGCGGCGGGCCAGCGGGTCAAGGCCGGCGGTAGGTTCGTCCATGACTAGGATGGAGGGTTGCATTGCCAGGACGGCAGCAATGGCGACAGACTGTTTTTGTCCGCCTGACAGCCGGTAAGGGGGACGGTCTTTCAAATGCAATGCTCCTACGGTATTTAAGGCCGTTGTTACCCGGGAAGCCACCTCGTCTGGCGGCAGTTTCAGGTTTAGCGGGCCAAAAGCAACATCGTCATAGACTGTGGGCATGAATAACTGGTCATCGGAATTTTGAAAGACCATACCGACTGAACGGCGGATATGGGGTAAGGTTTGTTTGGTAACAGGGTAACCGCCAATATTAATCGAGCCTGAGGCAGGAAAGAGCACACCAATTAAATGTGACAGCAGGGTGGTTTTCCCTGAACCGTTCGCACCGACAATGGCAACAGATTCACCATGGGTGATGCGGACAGACAGGCCGCGAAGCGCCTGGGTCTGGTCAGGATAGGTGTAGGTTACATCTTTTAGTTCGACGATATGATGGCTCAATGTCAGACCCCCATAAGTAGTTTGCCCAAAAGCTGTGGTATGTTGAAACTGCGGGCGCTGAGGCAGAAGACTATCCAGAAGGCAAGATAGAGAATATCGGCTGCATATAAAGTGGAGCTGTGCATAAGGCGCACTTCACCGTCGAAGCCCCGGCACAGCATCGCCTGATAAATACGGTTGGCCCGGTCAATAGAGCGAAGCAGAAGCTGACCCAGGAGCGACCCCCAAGCCCGGAACCGGATTCCGTCTCCATGAAAGGAACGCAAGCTGTAAGCCTGAATACTGCGGACAAATTCTTCAAGCAAAACATGCAGATAACGGTACATGAATAGGATTTGAACAACTATAATTCTGGGAATGCCAATTCTGGTAAGTGCCAATCCCAAGGCATTCATGCCGGTGGTTGCCACCAGAATAAGGGCGGCTGTTACGGTTAAGTACAGACGGATGGTGATAGAGGCAAACGACAGCCAGCCGCCTGTTAGTACGAAAGAGCCAAGCTTGCTAACCGGTGTATGGTCAAGCAGTGGATTGAAAATACCTATGAATATGATAAAGGGAGCTACTAACAGCAAGCGTTTACATAGCGGCCAGAGCGGCAGGCCGCCAAGCGAAACAAGAACCGCCGGAAACAGGAAAAAAGGCAGAAGACCGCTGATTTCGTATTTGGGAAAGGAAGTAACTGTAATAATAAAAACAAGTGTGGCAATTAATTTAACAATGGGATTGAGACGATGAACAGGTGTACTTTTCATGGCAAGTGTGTCAAGATACCGTAAATCTATCCAGTTGGCTTCGATCTTAATCATAAAACATCCTTTGGGGGGTTAATGTTATTTGACAAAACGCTGCAGGCCTTTGCCAATAACGAAGGCAAAAGTCAAAGTAAGGAGAGAGCCGACAATTCCGGCTACCGAAGTGCCGGCGTCTACAGCAGGCCAGGCAGAAGCCTCGTGCGCGTTGGTTTCCGTGGCGACAGGCTGTTCGTCTTGCTTAAAGTTGTAGTCAGGGAGGAAGGCGATTTTTTCCTGTAGCTCGGCAAGGACCCCGTGAATTCCGTCAGGTGCTTCTAATTCATCCGTGCCTGTGACACTGGCAATTGACCACTCCAATCCATCAGGGGAGTTGGAGGCAAACCAGGATAAAGCCCCGCCGGTAATCATGGCGGCAATCAGCAATGTGACGAGAACCGGTTTGACAGCAATATTGCCCAGGCGTTGGCCTTGGGCCGTTCTTGTGAGAATTTCCGGAGCTTCTTTGGCTACAAAGAGGATTACTGCTGCGGTAACCAGACCTTCCACAAGGCCGATGGCCAGGTGAATAGGCTGCATAAGGATGACAAAAGCGCTGAAGGGTAAATTGGAAATGCCGGAAAAGACGGTATCCAGAACCACGCTGAAAGCGCCCAACTGGAGGCTAATGACGGCAGCTAAGACAGCGGCCAGACATAACCGGCCTTGCGTAAGCTGTTTGCCTGCAAGCGGTTTGTAGATAAACGGATAGGCAATAAAGCAAGGGAAAAAGCCGAGGTTAAAAATATTACAGCCAAGCGCCAAGAGGCCGCCGTCAGCAAAAAACAGAGCCTGAATGGTTAGAACAGAAGCGATGGTTAAAAAGGCGGCGTAAGGGCCTAACAAGATAGCCAACAGGAGGCCGCCGCCCAAATGGCCGCTGGAGCCTGTCGCGGGTATGGTAAAATTAATCATTTGGGCAGCAAAAACAAAAGCTCCCAATACTCCCATCAAGGGAATTTTGCGTTCATCAATATCCTGCTGTACTTTTTTGGCAGCATAAGTAGCCAAGCCGGCGGTAGCTGCCCACATAGCCCCGCCAACGACCGGGGAAATTAATGCGTCTGCCATATGCATGTTTAATCACTCCTAAAATAAATTTGATAGATTATCCGATTAGATGGTTACGGTTACCAACAAAAAAAGACTACTAAGAATCCCCAAGCATTGCTGTTGGGATGAGACTTTCGTAGCCTTGTTTCAATGGTATGAATTTGATGAAAAGTGACACGCCATACCGATTCTTCAGAACCTATGTATCGTCATAGATACATTGCGCGAATATTTTCACTAATTATGGTTATTCGTTGTAGTTCAAATTATTCCTGCTAAGGAAGCTGATTATTTGTAATTTTTCACGCGTGTTGATGATCCGGGCATTCCGGGCAGAAAAAATCAGCGCCGCGGCACTTGGCGTGGGAAATAAACACAGCTTCGCCACAGGCGGAACATTGTACTGACCTAAAGGAAAACGTCTGGCTGTTAGGCGGAGCAACACTGTCCTTGCAAGTGAACAGGTTTTCCGCCGGTGCTGATAGTATGTACTGCATGAGCGGCGTTTGCCATTCATAAAAACGTGCTTCCTCGTCCGAAGAGGCAGTGCCGGCGGCTACTTTCTCCATCAGTTCAACGAAATCCGGCCCGGTACGAGTGAGAGTACCGGGCTTTAATGTAATGCAAACAGCTCGCCCCGGGATAGCCACAATAAATTTGTGTTTCCCATAGTCCTTGACGGTTAGCGTGCGCTTTCCGAGCGTGCAGCCTAGTACGGTCTGCAATGCGTCAGTGCTGCAGTCTGCCGTTCCAACCTGAGCAATGATTTCGTCATGTTCAGATGGAGACAGCCTGGCTTTTGCCAGCAGCGCCGCCCGATAGCCAACTGCCAGTATGCAGCAGGCATGTCCGTGAAAACGTACTGTATAATCCCACATATCCATTTGCTGTAACCCCTCCACGTCAAAAATAAAGTTGCGTAAAAACAGGTTCTTACAAAAATATTAAATTGTTTGAAATTGATTGTCAACGGTCGGAGCCCTGATTGACGATAATTAGATTGTTTGCTAGAATTAAACTTGGAAAAGACACAATGAATGTGAAAGCTTCGTACTTTATTACAGTAAAATATTGCACGCAAACAAAGTCATGACGATGAGAGGCATTTAATGCGTATGGTCATGGCTTTTTTTATCCTAACAGAAAGTATAACTTTCTTAAAAGCAGGATAAGGGCAATATCGGCTTGAGGGCCGATTTGGGAATAGCGGGCGAGCAGCCCTATAGGGACGGATGCGGATGAACGGCAAAGCGACAAACGGGTCAACGGTTTCTTTCCGGCAGATTATGACCATTACCTACCCGGTTGTGTTTTCGATGTTTTCGCTAAATATTATGATTTTGGCCGACAGGGCTTATATGGCTCACTATGACCTGACTCAATTTGCAGCTATGATGCCGGCCGGTTTTTTTGCCACTGCCGTTGCCAGCCTTTTTAGCGGCATTACCGGCTATACTTCCGTGCTTGTCGCCCAGTATTACGGTGCCGGCCGGTATCAGGACTGTTCGGCAGCTATGTGGCAGGGGATCTATATTGGCGTTGCTTTTAGTCTGCTGCTGCTATTGTCTGCGCCATTTCTAGCCGGCATATTTTCTTTTATGGGCCATACCGGGGATTTATTGCGCTATGAACGACACTATTTTTTCCTCATCATCGTCGCCGGCTGTGTTCAGCTTTTTTCTGTTGCTATTTCCAGCTTTTACCGCGGCATCGGCGATACCAGGACAACCATGTATGTAGGCATAACGGCAAATGCCGTTAATATTGTGCTGGCCTGGCTCTTTATATTTGGACACGGCGGTTGGCCGGAGCTGGGCATAGCCGGGGCGGGGACCGCCACAATTTTAAGCTGCCTTGCCAGTTTGTGTTTATATATTTTGCTGCTAACAAGAAAAAAGGACAGGCAGTTGTATCGGTTGCTGGCCAACAGCAGCTTACGTGTCCCGCTGCTGCGCAAACTCGTTGCTTTTGGGCTTGCAGCCGGAATTCAGGCTTTTGTGGATACAGGCTATTTTAGCCTGTTGCTGCTGATTATTGGCAAAACCGGAGAATTTGCGCTGACTTGCGCCAACATTGCGTTTACTATTGAAGGGATCTCGATATTGCCGGTACTCGGCCTTGCCGCAGCTGTGGGAATTATCGCCGGTCAGGAACGGGGGGCCGGCAGAGTTAATACAATTGCCATACTCACCCGCAAGGGCGTACTCATCGGTGTCTGCTTCAACCTGCTGTTAATTATGCTGTATAACTTATACCCGGAAGCGCTTATTGCGCTAGTTGTCGGTGATCAGTCCGGCGCAGAACTGGCACGGATCAACAGTACCGCCGTGCCGCTTGTGAGGCTAATCTCTGTGTGGCTGGTATTTGACACTGTCCATTTAATTATTGGCAGCGTGCTGCAGGCCATGGGTGATACGTTATTTCTGATGTATGTGTACGCTGTCGTTCCTTTTGTATTTTATATTGTGATTCCTTACTTTGTCTGCGTGGCGGCCGGGCTGCCCCTGTTTTGGCTATGGCTTGCGCTGGCGGTTTACTCCAGCCTGATGGCGCTTATTGTGGCGTTACGGTTTTTAGGCGGCAAGTGGCAGGAAATACAGGTTATTTGATGGCTGATTCCGTTATCCTTTGTGATGAAGGCGAGATTGTTGTACCCTTTTGCGAAACAGATCAGATAGAACAACTTGTGAATTATGACACAAAATTCTCTTTTTTTGCAAAAATACAGCAGGAATTATCATAAGCCAGGCGAATATATGCACTGTACAGCGCTGTTCGACCTGAAGGTCGGGATTTTCAGATCATAAATGACAATAAAATAACCACTGTAACTATACGCCAAGAAGGCTTTCCCAAGCGGGGAGCCTTTTTGGCGTATAGTTTTTTTGTGGCAAGAAAGGAGGTAAAGCTATGAACCAAGTCCGGAAAATAGTTCTAAGCTCGGCTTTTATTGCATTCGGCATCGTTTTGCCGGTGGCTTTTCACTTTACGGGAATAGCAGGCTCAATATTTCTGCCCATGCATATACCTGTTTTGATTGCGGGGCTTTTTCTGGGAGCCAGGGCCGGGCTGGCCGTGGGAGTGCTCACCCCTATTATTAGCTCGCTGACAACGGGAATGCCGCCCTTACTGCCCATGATGCCCGCCATGGCAGCCGAGCTTGGCGCTTTTGGCCTGATTGGCGGTTATTTTTACAAAACCAGAAAAGTGCCGCTCTTAGTTTCGTTGCTATCCGCCATGGTCCTTGGCAGACTGGTATCTTTGGTCATGAATTATGGACTTGTTCTCTTTCTCAATCTTGGGATCGATCCTATTTATTATTTCAGTGCATCTGTTATTAAGGGTCTTCCCGGAATTATCATCCAATTTATTACAGTACCTTTCTTTATCAAAAAGCTTGAGGCTGCCGGTCTGCAAAAGTATAGGATGCGCTAACCGCGCGCACTAACGGCAGCAACGGCTTGAAAAGGGGCGGGTTTTGATACTCAAAGCCGGGTGAATGGTTAAGTTGCTGTTCTGGATGTTATGTAGCATAAATATAAAAGAAAGAAGGTAACATACGTGAAAAAACGGAATCTTATTTCTGCTCTTTTGGTAGCTTCCATGTTGACGGCACTCCCGGTTTATGCCGAGGAGCAGGTGCCAAGCTACGACATGGAAGAAATCATAGTAACCGCTGACCGTGACAGTGTTGATGCTTCAGAAGTAAATGTAAAAATAGTAAACCCCGGTTCGGTAAAAAGTGTACCTGATTTATTGCGACAGGTAACAGGCATCAATATCAATGCCCGCTCCTCTTACGACTCTATTGGCAATGAAGACCATACCGTAAAAATGCGCGGCTTCAATGCCAGGCGGTTTACCGTACTTATCGACGGTCGGCCAATTAACATGTCCGGCGTTATGGGCGGGACGCATGTCAACTGGAACAATATTCCCATTGACAACATCGACCGCATCAAAATCATTAAAGGGGCTAAAGCGGCGGCTCATGGAAATGTGGTAGGCGGGGTTATCAATATTATAACGAAAGACTACAAGGAGCCCAGCGGGGAAATAAACATCGGAACCGCTGAAAATGGTGGATACCAATACCGGTTGAATTACGGAGCGACCCAGGACGATATCACCTGGAATTTTTATGTTAACAAATTTGGCAGCGACGCTTTTTTGCGCAACAACGACTATGATGCCGAACAATATGGTTTAGCTGTCAAGTACAAATTTAACAATGATAACGACAGTATCAAATTTTCCGTCGATAAAACTGAGGAGCGCCGCGGCCGGATCATTGCAAATCACCCCGGCGTCAGTTATCCTTATGACCCTTCCTATCCGACAGTGCCGACTGGTGAAGGCTATAACCCGGGCTCGTATGTAGACAGAGATATGTATACCTATAGCACCGCCTGGCGTCACAATATGCCTAACGGCTTTTTTGACTTATCGTTTTGGAAAAATGACGAAAAGCTGCGCGATGTCAGATACACAAGCGGAGTAGTAACTTATGATGCCGTTACCCCTTCTGACCAATCGAGAGGCTGGTTACTTACAGGGCAATACGCGCCAGGAAAGCACACCTACGGCTATGGCATAGACTACAGAAATATGCGCTACGGCAAAGGCTGGTACAATATAGGGAGCGGCTCGCCTATTTACCCGTCGCAAAAGGTTGATTTGCTGGGAATTTATGTTGAAGACACATGGCGGCTTAATGACCGCTGGACAGGCAATATCGGCCTGAGATATGATAAAATGGACGGCGGCGGCGATACTCCCCCTTACGGTTCTATGAAAGTATTGGACTATAATGAAAGCGGCATCTCGCCCAAAGTCAACTTTTCTTTCCGCAACAATGACAGCACGATCACTTTCCTTTCGGTAAGCCGCATTTGGCGGGCTCCGTCCATGCCGGAGTTTTACTGGTGGTCGCGTCAGGGATTTCCCAGCGGCAATATTCCCGGCGGCAATACTGTCGGGCTGAAGCCTGAAAAAGGCTGGGGATATGAAATCGGCGTCGAGAAAAAGGCATCAGAGACATTTACTACTAAGCTAACAGCTTATTATCAGGATCTTGACGATTACATTAACTTTGTTCACACCGCCCCATTCTACTGTTATAATATTCCTGATGTGAAAATCTGGGGACTGGAATGGGAAAATACCTATAAGTTAAACGCGAAATCGGAAATTTACCTAAATTATACCAACCTGCATACCCGTAAAGACGGCACGCTTGGGGGCGATTGGAGCGGCAAACCGGGCTCGCTTGATTATAACCCGCGGCATAATATTGCGTTAGGCTATACGTATAACAGCAACCCGTGGCTGCTGAACTATAGTGTAAACTATCGGAGCAGCCGGACAGCTTATATACCGGCGGCCGGTGCTTACAACGCTAATAACGAGATTTATCTGGGCGGTTATGTAGTGCATAATCTCTCGCTTACAAGAAATCTAGACAAAAACTCGTCCATTACGGTATCTGTTGATAATCTTTTGGACAAAGATTATGCCGAAATCCACGGTTATCCGATGCAAGGGCGGATCTTCAGCGCCAATTACCAGCTTAAGATTTAAGATAATTTTTCTTGAATATGCCCTGTGGCTAATATTATTTATATTTACAAAAATATTCGAATAATGTAAAATATTAGCGAGAAGAGTTGTGAAAACTCATTACAAAGTCATAGTGAAAATGTAAGCATTAACCTAATGTAGACTTGAGGTATGAAGCCGATAAAGGACAGATCCTTTGTTTGCTCATACCTTTTTAATTTTTATCCTGGTAGTTTACTGCTGCTATGGCTTGCTGTGGCTGATGAACAGCTGACAAATCGATAATGGGAGGAATAATGATTGGTAAAAAACAGACCAAAGATGCGGAAGGATATTGCAAAGACGGCAACTTTGCTGGTAGCCGGTGTAATTATGATGACATCGCCTTTTATAGCTAGTACGGTTTTAGCCAGTGAACAGACTCCCGAGTATGAGTTGGATAATGTTGTTGTTACAGCGACAAAAACACAAAAGTCATTACGCGATGTTTCATCGTCAGTCAGTGTTATTACCCGGGAGATGATTGTGCAATCGACAGCCAAAAATGTGGCAGAATTAGTTACGATGCTTCCAGGGGTAGCCCTCGAAAGCCGCGGCGGTTTAGGAGGAATTAATGGTATTTCACTTAGAGGTCTAAACGGTGGACCGGGATCGCAAAAGCTTCTTCTGCTTATGGATGGGCGGCCGGCCAATTTTTCTTATGACGGATCGATCAATTGGAATACCATACCGCTTGATGCCGTGGAAAAAGTAGAAGTTATTCGCGGGCCAGGCTCGGCATTATATGGTGCTAACGCTCTTGGCGGTGTAATTAATGTAATTATGAAGAAACCGCAAGGCTCCTCGCTCACTACTTCGGCTAAGTTTGGTTCTTTCAACACTTCTGCTGAATCTATGATTTATGAAAATGGCAATGACAAAACTGGTATTAGAGTTACTGCCGGGCAGGAAGAAACTGATGGTCACCGCGCTAACGGTGACTATGATGGCCAAAACTACACATTGTTGTTGACACAAAAAATAGGCGAGGACGCAACCTGGTCTTTACGAAGTGGTTATACGAAGACAGATCGCGGCATCTCCGGTTCCAAGAGCAGCCCGGGTAATTATTATCGGGATCGGGGTGAATATGTATATGGTGATTTAGAATACAAACAGCAATCAGAAAATTTGAATAATACAATTCGAATTTACCAGAGCGATTCGAAGACAGAATCAACCAAAACAGCCAGCAGTGTTCTGAGCTCTAAAATGGAGGATAGCCTTCTGGGGGTTATGCTACAACAAGATTTTAGAGTAAATCCTAAGCAAACTGTAACTTGGGGTGCCGATTATCAACGACATACTGCCGATGAATTATTAAAGGCAGAAAGCTATAGTGCCGATGTAGCAGCTATCTATGTGCAGAATGATCAGAAATTGTCTGATACTGTTAATTTGACCTTAGGAGCAAGGTTTGATCATCATTCTGTTTTTGGCAGCCAGGCAAGTCCTAAACTTGGTTTGAATTACGCTCCCAGTCAGGATGTTTTATGGAAAATTAATGTTGCCAAGTCTTTCAAGGCTCCCAGTCTTGCCGACCTATATAGTACAAGTAGCAGTGCTCTAGGCAACCGGGATCTCAAACCTACGGAAATGTGGAGCTATGAACTGGGTTTTGAAAAACAACTTGATCCCGAATCATTCATATCAGTCGTTCTTTATAAAAGTGATGCCAAAAATATGATTATTAATGAACGCCAGAGTGATGGTACGCGGCAAAAGAAAAATGTTGGTAATATAAAACCTCAAGGCGTTGAATTTGAGTTCAAACATAAAGAAAATGCCAATATTGATTGGTTTTTCAACTATACCTATTTGGATGTAGGTGATATGACTTATCTGGCAGCTCGGCATAAAGGCAATCTTGGCATAGCTTATTATAACCAGGCACTAAAAGTCAGTCTTGCCCAGCAGTTTGTGGGGAAAAGTTATGGCAAGGACTATAGCCAAAATCCTATAGATGGTTATTCAGTAACCAATCTCAAAACAACATATTCTCCGGGTAAGTCCTGTACTGTCGAACTGGCGGTAGAAAACCTGTTTGATAAACAGTACGAAATATACAGTGGTTATCCTATGCCGGAACGGAATTATACTGGGACTGTTACCTGGAAGTTTTAAAAAAAGGAGAGTGGCCTAGTGTGAAGAAAAATATCCAGTACGGAGTTCTTAGCCTGGTTACCTGTCTGTTCCTTATCTCGCAGGCAGGCATAGTCTGCGCTGCCCAAGCTTCGACAAACTATACTTTCTGGCATAGTACTGCCGAACAGGCGGCCAAAGAAGCCTGGCGTTTACTGGGAGGTAAACCGGCGGAGGTTGTGGTGCTGACAAATGCCGGCTATGCTGTTGTGAATGGTTCGACTACCGAGGGCTGTCTGGACGGACTGACCAAAGCCAGCGGCGCTACTGTCGGCAAGGCAAATTTGCTGGAGGTGCATAGTTCCCGGGATAAAGCACTATGGTTTTTATTTTTTGATAAAAATACCGGACAAAGTGCCTATTGTGAAGTAAATCCGCAAGCTGTCCCTGCTGATCTTAATCAGGGGAAAAAGGTTGCAGCCGTGCCGTCGGCCAAGCTGTTTGCCAGGATAGCAGCCGCGAATATTGGTGCAAATCAAATTTTTGCTAATCCGGCAGAATGGAATGCCAAGGTGCAAGCAAGGATTTTTAACGGCAATGAGTTTGCGTTGGTGACCCTGGCAAACGTTGCTGCCCATGGCGCGCCATATGACTTTGTGAAAGCAGCTTTATACCATGACCATCTTTGCCCTGGCGTCAATAGCGGCTATCTTATTGCCAATTACTTGAAGAAAGAGCTGCCATTGCGGTCGGCCGATGAAAAATATTACATAATCTCAGTGCCTGTCTGGTGCAAGGAAGATGCTTTGCAGACGGTGCTCAATACCACTCCGGGAAAATCCGGCATGGCTGTACTGCCAATGGATGAGCAGCTCAAAGCCCGGCTAATTCCTGAGGCCAAAAATCTGGCAGGTATTTATATCCGGTGGAATGATAAAAGCAAAACCGGCGCCGGGCTTGTCCTGGCATTTGACTTTGCCCGGGCCAACAGCATTGGCAACATTGACAACAATCAGGGATTCCCTTGGGAAAGTAAGGTAAAGTTGGATTTATTCCTGCTTGACTACTATGATAAGCCGGAGGTGTTTGTCAGTACAATTAAAAAGTTTGACCTGAAGGCAGGCGATAAACCGGATACCCTCGCTTCACCTGGCGTCAATGTGCTGAATAAACTTGGTTTGCTCGTTAGCTCCAATTGATGCGGGCAGCCATTGCCAGCAGCTTTTGGGTATACTGATGAGCCGGGGCGGCAGTAATCAGATGAGCCGGTCCTTCTTCAACGATTCTGCCATGTTGCATAACCGCCAGGCGGTCACTGATTTTTCTGGCCAGCGCAATATCGTGGGTAATAAACAGCATGGCCAGGCCACGGGTTTCTTGCAGGTTAAGCAGCAATTTAATTATTTTTGCCTGAATGCTGGCATCCAGGGCGGAGGTAGGTTCGTCGGCAATCAGGATCTTCGGGTGTAAGGCTAAAGCGCGGGCAATGACTACCCGCTGCGCTTCACCACCGCTTAACTGATGCGGGTATTTATGGAGAAAGGCGGCATCTGCCGGCAGTTCAACCTCGGTGAGTAGTTTTTTAACAGCCTCCAGTCTGTCGGCTTCTGCCCCGATATTTTGGATATCAAGCGGTTCCTTGATAAGCTGACAGACTGTCAGGCGATGGCTGAGCGCCTCTTGAGGATTTTGAAATACCAGTTGAATTTGTTTATAAAAGTCCTGGCTGCGTTCTGTAATCCTTGTGCCATTAAGGCGGATGTCGCCTGTGGTGACAGGTGTAAGTCCCATAATCGTTTTGGCCAGCGTGGTTTTTCCTGAGCCGCTTTCGCCAACAATGGACAATGTTTCGCCTTCATACAGGGTGAGGTTTAGTTCTTTTACGGCTTCCTGTTCATCCCAGGTTTTACTAAGGTTTGTTATCTGCAATACAGGCATAATACCGCCGCGGTGACAGGCCAGGCTGCGCCCGCCGGTGAGGGTGAGCTCCGGTACGCTGGTTTGGCAGCTTTCCAGCCGCTGCGTGCAGCGCGGCTGAAACGGACAACCGGGGAGATTGTGCTGCATGGTGCCGGGAATGCCTTGGAGGTCTTTTACTGTCGTCATGTTGGGGTAGGCGCGGAGCAGACCGCGGGTATAGGGGTGGCGCGGGTCTGCCAGCACTGTTTTAGCCGGCCCCAGCTCAACAATCCGGCCGCCATAAAGCACGGCGACCGTATCGGCCAGTTCGGCGGCGGTAGCAATATCATGGGTGATAAGAATGACAGCGCGTCCGGCGGCGGATTGCTTTAAGAGGGTGGTAATTTCCTGTTTGGTAAGCGGGTCAAGGGAGGCGGTTGGCTCGTCCAGCAGCAGTACTTCAGGATTATTGACAAGCGCCATGGCAATGAGTGCCCGCTGTTGCTGGCCGCCGCTCAATTCATGCGGATAGGAGGCGGCCTGTCTGCCGCTAAGTCCGGCAGCTGTGAGCGACTGCAGGGCTGATTGACAGGCGGTGGATTTATCCATATCATTGTGCAGCATAACTGTCTCGGTTATTTGTTCGGCTATTGTGTACATCGGATGCAGGGTATTGCCGGTATTTTGAAAAACCAGGGAGATGTCTTTGCCTCTGATACGGCATAGCTCAGTTTCCGATACTGCCAGTAAGTTCTGATCCCGAAACAGGACTGCGCCTGTGGCGCTGCCGGCGCAAAGTCCGGCGACAGTGAGGGCCAGCGAGCTTTTGCCGGCACCGGATTCTCCAATGATCGCCAGCGTTTGCCCGGCAGTGACGGTGATGTTAATAGCTTTTAATATGTCTCTTTTGTCATAACTGACATGGAGATTTTTAATTTCAAGAATATTTTTTGGATGTTCCATAATTACCTCTTTTCCGGACGCAGGCGGGGGTCAAGAGCTGTTTCAAGCGCCAGGCCGGTAAAAGCGAGCCCGGCAATAGTGAGTGACACGGCTAACCCGGGTGGCAGCAGCCACCATTGCCATACGTCCAGGTAGGTGAAGGCCAGAGCCTGCTGCATCATTTTTCCCCAGCTGATAAGATTGGGATCGCTGATTCCCAGGAAAGACAAGCCTGTTTCCATGAAGATGGCCCGGCGGGCATATTGAATAAAGAGGGCAGTTAGTGTAGGGCCAAGCTCAGGGAATACATGTTTTCGCAGCAGATACTGTTCACTGGCGCCGAAGGTAGTGGCGGCAGCATAACTGGCTTTGGTTTTCAGGGACAGTGTCTGCGTTCGTATAATGCGGGCGCCGCCAGGCCACAGAAAAGCAGCCAGTAAAGCCATTAACAGCAATACGCTGGGGCGCAGATAAGCAGCAAACAGAATAATGACAATAACCGGCGGAATGACCAGCCAAATGTCGATAAGGCGCAGGATGGACCGGTCGCAAAGGCCGCCGTAGAGAGCGGCCAGCACCCCTGCAAGCAGGCTGAAGGCTACCGCCAGCAGCGCCGTACCCCCGGCAATGGCAAGCGAGGTGCGGGCGCCGTAGATAAGCTGTGACCAGATATCCTGCCCTACCTCATTGGTTCCCAGCCAGTATTTGGCGCAGGGCGGGTGGAAAATATCGCCTGTATAATCAGCAGGCATATAGTTGGCAAGAACCGGAGCCAGCAGGGCGGCAATGAACGCTGTAAAGAGCAGGGATAGCCCCAGGCGGCCAAATTTGCTGTCTGCCAGCTCAATATCATACCGGATATGCATGCTTGGTCCTCCTTGTCTTCGGCGGTGCCGAGGCTATGCGTGGATCAAACCGGACGCAGAGCCGGTCGGTGGCAAAGTTAATCAGCAGCACCAGGATGGCGGCTAAGAGTAAGATCCCCTGCAACAGCGGATAGTCCCGGGTAAGGACCGCTTTATACAGTAAAGAGCCCAGCCCGGGGTAGGAAAAGACTGTTTCAATAAATAAAACGCCGCTGATTACATGGGTGAAGCTAAGTCCGGCGGCGGTAAGCATGGGCAGCAGCGCCGCCCGCGCTGCATGGCGATAGCGGATGCGGCTGTCCGGACAGCCCTTGGCCCGTGCCGTCCGGATATAGGGTTCCCCCATGATGCTAACCATCGCTCCCCGGGAAAACAAGTAGGCACCTGTCAGCCGGACAAGTACCAGGGCAGTCAAGGGCAGTATCAGATGCCTCATAATATCGGCAGCCAGACTCCAGCCGGTGAAGCCGCTATAGGGAGTAAGCGCACCAGATAAGGGAAGCCAGGCCAGCCAGACACCAAAAATCAGCAGCAGCAATATTCCGGCAAAAAAGTCGGGAAAGCCGCTGATAAACATCATGAGTCCCAGTATACAGCCGTCGCGCTTACTGCCCCGCCGGTAGCCTGATTCAATCCCCAGGAAGCTGCCCAGCAGGGTGGAAAGCACAAAGGCTAAACCGGTCAGCAGCAAGGTCCAGGGCAATACTCCGGCAAGCACACTGATAACAGGACTGTGGTAGAAATAAGAATACCCGAGATCAGCACGCAGCAGCGCCGCTATGTAGGCAGCAAATTGCTCTGACCAGGTCTGGTCAAGGGCAAAACGCTGAATGAGCTCAGCTTGCATTGCCGGCGTCATAACCAGTAATGCTTCATCACCATAGATGGCCTGCAATGGGTCGCCAGGCAGCAGCCGGGGCAATATGAAGTTAAGAATGAGAAGAGCCGTTAACGCAATAATGTAGTCAACGGCTGTTTTAATAGTAGGCATAGTAACCTCTAGCGAACAAATGACATTTTGTTAAGGGGGATGGGAGCGCCTGAGCCGATACCCTGTTTGGTAAAATACAGCTTGGCGCGATTGCTGTAGGCGTAGTACCAGGTGGGGTAGTACAGAGCCAGAGCCGGTATATCGGCGGCAAAGGCGGTTTGTATTTCAGCAAAAAGCTGTTTGCGGGCTGCGGTGTCCATCAGCGCAGCCTGCTTTTCCAGTAAAGCTTTTAATGTTTCGTTTTTATGATAGCGGGCGCTGTTAAAGCTTTTTCCGGTAATTATATTGGACAAATAGTCCGGATCGGCACCAAGGCCGCCGTGACCGTTTAAGGCCAACTCAAATTTGCCCTCATTAATCCGGCTGTCCAGTGTCTTGCCTTCTAAAGCGCGGAGATTGACCTTGATGCCAAACTGCTCCAATTGTGCTTTAATAAATTCTCCCTGGCGTTCGCCCGGAAAGCCGGAGGCACGGGCAGTTGCGCCAATAAGCAGTTCGACCGCCAGCGGCTGTCCGTTTTGCTCCCAGTAGCTGCCGCTTTTATGATAGCCAAGCTTGGTAAGCAGCTTGGCCGCGTCATCCGGGCTGTAACGGTAAGCTTCAACCGCCGCCGGACTGGCCCACTGGCTGTCAGGCGGAATGAGGCCGGGGTTGCCAGGCAGCGCCTGTCCGCGCAGCGTGGTGTCAATTAGTGCCCTGCGGTCAATGGCATAGGCCAGAGCCTGGCGAAATTCGATATGATTAAAGGGCTCCTTTTGATGATTAATGACCAGCTTTGCCATCCAGTCATGCGGCATGGTCAAAATGTTAAGACCTGCCTGTTCCAATGGCTTGACCAATTCCGACGGAATCTGGGCGATGTCAATCTGCTGCTGTTTTAAAGCAGCAGCCGCCATTTCAGCATTCATTTTTATGAACTTTAGCTGCTTAAACTTAGGTTTACCCTGATAGTAGCCATCGTAGGCTTCATATAAGTATGAACCTTGTTCTTTGTTGTAATCAACAAGTTTAAACGGACCGGAGCCAATAAGCGCTTCCTTTTCCCGGAATTGAGCCGGCTCAGTAATGCTTTGCCAGATATGCTTAGGTAAGATGGGAATGGTGCCGGCGACTTGATCCAAAAACGGTGCATGCAGGCGCGACAGGGTAATCTTTACCGTGTGGCTGTCTGCTGCTTCAACGGCTTTAATCATGCTAATGTTAGTTGTTTGATAAGGGAATTTTTTCAGATAGTCAAAGGTAAACAGGACGTCATCTGCTGTGACTTTTTTGCCATCATGCCAGGTGGCTGTGTCGTTTAACTGAAAAAGGTAAGCATTCTCATTTTCGAGATAGGACCATTTCGCGGCCAATGCCGGCACATAACCGTTGGCATCTTTCCATAGTAAAGTATCAAAAATCATACTCATACGGATATAGCCGGGACCTCGGGAATAGTGCGCAAAAGGTGAGGGAAAGCCATAATCGCCGGTATCATCAGCAATGGTATAGATTTGATTGTGGCCTTGTGAGACGGTGCCTGCCGGTGATTTGCCGCAACCGAGCACCGGCAGGACAAGCAGTGCAGCCAGCAGTGTTAAGAGCAGGCGTTTACAGCCGGTCAACATTACCACCCCCGGTTGTATTCTTCGGTGCAGGCCAGGCAGGCAATTTTGCCGTTCTTCAGGCGGGCGCGGGCTTCCATGACTTTTTCGCCGCAGTATTCACAGTTGACTGAGTTGAAAATTTGAGCCTCTGACGGCAGCTTGAGCTCTACCTCTTGAATTCTGAAGATCTCTTCAAACGGTGTATTGAGCAGACGGCTGGTACGTTCAGACTGAAGCTGTTGCCAGGCGGCTTCCTGCTCAGGCGTGGCCTCGCCGCTGAATACGGCAGCCTTAATAGCCTCTTGTTCCGGTGCGAGCGGTACCATTTCACCGGTCATGACGATGCGTACGGCCTGACCTGTCGTGCGGTTGCCGATAGTATAGGCTTGTTTGCCATGATCTTTGTAAATCAGATTGCCTTTGCCGATAGTGCAGCCTAGCAGCACTTGGATGGCGTCAATGCCGCAACCGTCTGATTCGACAATGGCAACAAGCTCTTCATCAGCAGCACGTTCTGCTGTGAAATGTGCCAGGGCAGCTTTAGCGGCCAGATAGCCGATCGTTAGTCCCGGGCAGCAGTGTCCGTGAAAGTCGATAGCCTTTTGATAGTCTGCGGGGCGATTGTTCATGGTAATACCTCCAATGTTTTAATTTTAAAAATTAAAAAAAGGCATAAAGAATTGAGAGGGAAGTATTTTCCCAATCAAGGCTTCATGCCTTAAACTTCAAAAATATATAGTAATTCTGACAAATATATTATCCCGTACCGGAAACAGGCTTGTCAATAGGATTTCTGAGCAAAAAGTCGAATTTAAGATAATTTATACTATCTATTGACACACAAAAGTGAATTTTGTTACAATCAAGACAATAAGCAGCTGAAGCTGCCAATACCGTAGGAAATACGGCTGGTTACTTTAAAATCCGGAATAACTTAATATAAACAGGGAGCATAGCCATGAAGGTTTCGCGCAGAGCGTATCAAAGCGTATCTTTGTGGCTTTTTATATTAATTAAGTAAGAACCATGAAGGTTGATTATAGATACACATCATTATGTGCTTCTATTCTTGAGCCTTCTTTTTTATTATCCATAAGCGGCAGACTGCCATTCAGGAAGGTGACAGGTATGAAAAAATTCAAATTTATTGTAAAACGGCTGCTGCAGATTATCCCTATGCTTATTATCGTAACGGTTTTAGCCTTTGCGTTAAGCAATATGTCGTCCGGTGATGTGGCTGAGATAACTTTGCGCAGTCAGGGCTTGGAGGTTACGGAAAAAAATATTGCCGCCGTGCGGGAAGAATTGGGGCTGAACGCGCCGCTGCCGGTCCAGTATGGCAACTGGCTGATGAAAGCTGCTGTTTTTGATTTTGGCATATCTTTTCAAACCCAAAAACCGGTTGCCGATGAGATACTGTCAAGATATCCTGCAACTCTTAAGCTAGCCATTGCCGCCATGCTTATTTCCGTACTGCTGGCGATACCGATAGCCCTTATTTCCGCCCGTTATAAAGATTCGCTGCTTGACCATTTTTTCCGGGTTTGGTCTACGGTCAGTGTCACCATACCGGATTTTTGGCTGGGATTGATGCTGTTATACATTTTTGCGGTTCAGTTGAAAATTGTTCCGGTTGTTTCCGGCAGCAAGCTTGAAAATATCCTGCTGCCGGCCTTTACGCTCAGTGTGCACTATGCGGCGATCTATACCAGAATGCTGCGCAACAATCTCATCGAAATAAATAATTACGATTATGTGCGGGCGGCACGGGCCAGAGGGCTTAGCAAAAATGCCGCCTTGCTGAAGCATGGCCTGAAAAATGCGGTACTTCCCTGTATAACCCTTATCGGCGTGGATTTTGGCAAACTGCTGGCAGGTCAGTTTGCGTGTGAAACTATCTTTTCCTGGAACGGTATCGGAAAATTCGCCATCGAAAGCATTACGCTCAAAGATTTGCCTGTTATTCAGGGCTATATCATGATTGTTGCCATAACATATATTGCCATAAACCTTTTGCTTGATATCCTCTACCTTTATATCGATCCGAAAATACAACTCAAATAAATGCTCCTTTTGTCTGGAGGGAATGATCATCACTTTACACAACAGCATATTTGTCAAACTGAAAAAACAAAAGCTGGCAGTACTGGGCTTATTCATCATCAGTGTTTTCACGCTGGCAGGTATTTTTGCACCCATCCTGTCGCCGCATGATCCTTATGCCGTAGATCTTACCCAAAAGCTGCTCAAGCCCAGTGCCGAATTCCCGCTGGGTACCGACCAGCTTGGCCGCTGCATCCTGTCACGCTTAATCTATGGAATCAGGACAAGTCTCACCACGGCAATTTTGGCTACGGTTTTGATGTTATTGATTGGCGTCCCGCTGGGGATTATGGCCGGTTATGTGGGAGGATGGCTGGATAACGCCATTATGCGGCTTGTCGATATTGCGTCAACCTTTCCGTCAAGCCTGCTTGCCCTGGCGGTTGTGGGCGTGCTGGGACCCAGCACTGTTAATATCATGCTGGTTTTCGTTGTACTCTGGTGGGCGCCTTTTGCCAGAATTGTGCGCAGTATGGTTATCAAGCTTAAAGAAAAAGAGTTTGTACTGGCCGCCATTGCTGCCGGCAGCAGCCAGACCTCCATCATTTTAAGGCATATTACCTTAAATTCCATCTCCCCGATTATTGTATTGGCCACTCTCAGAATTGCTGCCGTTATTATGCATATTGCCGCCTTTTCGTTTATCGGGCTTGGCTCACAGCCGCCCATTGCCGATTGGGGTGTTATGCTGAGTGACAGTAGGCAGTACTTAATCTCATATCCATTAATGCTGCTGTGGCCCGGGCTGGCTATTATGCTGGCGGTGTTTGCCTTCAATATACTTGGCGAAGGCCTGAATGATGCTCTCATGCCGGCTTCGGGCTATACAGCGGCAGCAAAGGAGGTCGAAGAACAACATGACTGAGCAGCCGGTTCTGTCGATAAAGAACCTTAAAACTTACTTTTATTTGGAAGAACAAGTGGTGAAAGCTGTAGACGGGGTTAGCCTTGATGTGTACTCAGGCCGGATAACCGCTATTGTCGGCGGTTCCGGCAGCGGCAAATCGGTTATGTCGTTGTCTATCCTTAATCTGGTTGACAGTCCGGGAAAAATTATTGAAGGGGAAATATGGCTTAACGGGATTAACCTCAGGGATTTGCGGGAAAAACAGCTTTTGCAAATAAGAGGCAAGGAAATATCTATGATATTTCAGGAACCGACCAGTTCCATGAATCCGGTGCTAAAGGTAAAAAGTCATCTTTTTGAGGTAATCCGTAGCCAAAAACAAAAAATAAGCAATCAAGAAGCTGTAAGCATGTGCAAAGCTGTGCTTACCCGCGTCGGGTTAAAAAATACTGAGCAAATTCTGGAAAGCTACCCTTTTGAGTTAAGTGGCGGCATGTGCCAAAGGGTGATGGTAGCCATGGGGCTGCTGGCTCAGTCCAAGGTACTGATAGCCGATGAGCCGACTTCATCGCTGGACCTGACGACCCAAGCCGCTATACTGGAAGAATTGATGAACTTAAGAAATGAAGGCATGGCTGTTATTTTGATAACACACGATTTGGGAGTTGTTGCGCAAATGGCAGATAATGTGTATGTAGTAAAAGACGGCAAGGTAGTGGACAGTGGAACAGTGTACGACGTGTTTGAAACGCCAACCCATGAGTACACAAAATCGCTGCTTGCTGCAATTTTTTAACTGTGAAAATGGGTGAAAGCATGAATTTATTTGAAATCAAAGGCCTTTATAAATGCTATAACACAAAAGCAAAGCCCAGGGTATATGCGGTGCATGATATCCATTTAACCATTAGAAAAGGTGAAATCCTGGGACTTGTCGGCGAATCAGGCTGCGGTAAAAGCACCCTGGGGAAAATGCTGTTAAAGCTGGAGCAGCCGACCAGGGGAAGAATTATATTTAATCAGCAGGATATAACCGATTATTCCTTCAGTCAAATGCGAAAAATCAGAAACCGCATGCAGATGATTTTTCAAGGTAACGCCAATGCGTTTAATCCGTATTTTACGGTAGAGCAAATTATCAGTGAACCCCTTAATAATTACAGTTGCGAAACACCGGCGGCAAAAAGGGCAAAAATCGTTGCCATGCTGGAGAAGGTAGGGCTTAACCAGACCTATCTGAACAGATACGGCCACGAAATGTCCGGCGGACAGAGGCAGAGGGTGGGTATTGCCAGGGCTTTAATTCTGAATCCGGAATTTGCCGTATGCGACGAAGCCGTTTCCAGCATCGACTATGCCCTGAAAAATCAAATCTTAATGCTGCTGACCGGCCTGAAGCAGCAACTGGGCCTTACGTATCTGTTTATTTCCCATGATATAGCCGCAGTCAATAGGATATGTGACAGGGTTGTTGTCATGTATCTGGGCAATATTGTGGAAATTATCCCCAATATAAATGGGCAAGCACGGCATCCATACACCAAAGCGCTGCTGGCCGCAACTCTTATTCCCGATCCCAGGCAGCGGGAAAAAAACAGAGTGCTGTTTAAAGAGGCGGAAGAATTAAAAATACCGGAGAAAGGATGTGTTTTCCAGAATCGTTGTTTTGAGGCGCAGGCAGTCTGTAAAGCCGAGCAGCCAGCGTTAGTGTCAAAGGATAGCAAACATTATATTGCGTGCCATCTTTATCAGCCTCATTAATTTTTTGCAAGGAGAGAAGAATTTGAACAAGAACAAATATGTAACAATCATGATTGCCTGTCTGCTGTGTGCCGGTTTACTCTTTGCCGGCTGCGGCAAAAGCGATTCAACTGCAAGTAAGCCGGGAGAAGAGAAGGCCAAGGAAGTTGTTGTTGCCATCTATCGTGACGGCGCTATTGATAAACTGGATGCTGCCAGTTATAACGGCCCGCATTTTTTGTACAAAATGGTGTATGATGGTCTGGTGGAAGACGGCGGCGAGGGAAAAATTCTGCCGCAGCTGGCCACCGGCTGGGATATCTCGCCGGATGGGAAAACCTATACCTTTAAGCTGCGTCAGGGGGTAAAGTTTTCTGATGGAACTGATTTCAATGCGGCGGCAGTCATCTTCAACCTGAAAAGATGGGTCAATAACGACCGTCATGCCATTTTGACAGCAGTCAATGTGGAAAGCATGGAAGCGGTAGATGATTATACCGTAAAAATTGTGTTTAAAAACGGTTCGTATCCTATTTTGACAGAACTGACATACCCGCGTCCGGTACGCTTTTTGAGCCCTGCTTCCATTACTAACGGCGAGGGGAAGGATGGCGGCCAATTTACCAAGCCTGTCGGCACCGGCCCGTGGATGGTGGCCTCCTATACAAAAGAGCAGGAATTTACCCTTGTTCCCAACCCCTATTACTGGGGTGAAAAGCCTAAGATCAATAAAATTACATTTAAGGTAATAACCGATGGACAGGCCAGAGCGTTAGCCCTGCAAAGCGGTGAAATTGACCTTCTCGGCGGCGACCTTATCGGCAAGATTCCGATGGAAACGCTGTTAGAGCTGAAAAAAGCGGGTAAATTTGCCATACACACCAAGGAAACTATGTCTTCCCACTTTATTGCGTTCAATCAAGCGGTAGAAGCTTTCAACGATAAGAATGTCCGTTTGGCCATGAACTATGCCATTAATAAACCGAGCATCGCAACAAACCTGTTTGATAATATTGGTTCCGGGGCAAATGGTTTGTATCAAAAGGGCGTTCCGTATATTACCGACAAAAACAATTACGGATTTTCCAATGATAAGGAAAAAGCCAGGCAATTGCTGGAAGCTGCCGGCTACAAAGATACCAACGGTGATGGCATTCGTGAAAAGAACGGCAAGAAACTGGAGTTTACCTTTGTATTATCAACCGGAGAATTCCCGGAATGGAAGCAAATGGCGGAGTTTGTCCAGTCTGAATTCTCCGCTGTCGGCATAAGAGTAAACCTTAAGATTCTGGATAAAAACGGCTACGAAGATGCGACGATGAACACCAAGGCCTTTGATTTAGCGCTGATGAGAACTTCTTCCGATTCCTGGGTGCCGCACGGCTCACTGCTGGAGATGTTCTCCATTCTTTCCAGCAGCAAAGCGGCAAAGGTATGGTATGATAAAGAGTTATATGACAATATTATCCAAACCTTACATACTCTTGACGCAGCAGAAAGGCAGAAGAATTATGATAAAGTATTCAGCTTTATCAGTGAAGAAGCACTCACCATTCCTATCTACTATCCAATCACGTCCTTCGCTGTTAATAATGATAAAATAAAAGGATTTGAAATCGGCGTTAACAGCTATGCACCGGTCGAATGGCAAAAGCTTGACGTAAAATAAGCAATAGCAGAGGTGAAACAAAATGAATCCGGAACAAAAACTGCTCGAAAACTGGACAGACAGCTCCAATAATTACAGTAATCTCATAAAAACAGAGTTGAATTGCTTTAAAAAACAGGCATGGACAGATATTATCCTGGAGAATGCCGGGAAAAACAAAACAATGACGGTGCTGGACATCGGCACCGGACCAGGCTTTTTCGCAATCATCATGTCTCAGGCAGGGCATCAGGTGACGGCTATTGATTGTACTGAAGCCATGCTTAATGAAGCCAGGGCCAATGCCAAAAACGCCGGCATAACTGCCGACTTCAGAGTATCTGACGGACAGAAGCTGGAATTTGACAATGAGAGCTTTGATCTTATTATCAGCCGGAATGTCGCCTGGACCTTACTTGATGTCCGGCAGGCATACAGTGAATGGAAGCGGGTATTAAGGCCGGACGGTAAAATCATAATATTTGACGCTAACTGGAACATAAGATTATTCGATGAAGAGTATATGAAAAAATATCAGGAGGACGAACAGGAATATATCAGATTATTTGAGGAAGCGCCTCCGGGGTATACGGCTGAAATGCTTGATTACAGAAAGAATATGCCAATGTGCAAGAGAATCAGGCCGCAATGGGATATTAACACCCTGATAGAGCTTGGTTATAAAAAGATTTACTGCGAAACAGATATTGGTGACCGGGTTTATGATGAAAAGGAAAGGATCATAAACCGTTCTACGCCCATGTTTATGCTGGTTATTGAAAAGTAGTTTTAAAGACCGGCCTATGTTGTGTTAAAATTCACAAAAACAATTGACGATTTGTAAATTTTTCTGTAAAATAAAATTGTAAATGATGATTTGAAGTCATCCACCCTTTTGCAACGCCGGATAGCCGGTTCTGCTTAAGGTTAGAGAAGTTACTGCAAGTGGTTGCACCACATCTAATAGTATGGTTTGAAGACCATGAAGGATAGTCTCATGAGGAGACGCTTCTTCATGGTTTTTTATTTTCCTGAGGGCCGCTACAAGCACAAGACTTTTAAAAAGGAGGAGACAATGCTTTGAAGGTGGACGTACTGTCGTACGCTATGTAGCTCAAGGAAAAGCCCAAAAATAGTATGCGAGGAGAGAAAACATGAAGAAAAAACTGTTTGCCGCATTGTGCATGATGGTGATTTCCCTAGTTGCTTTGGCCGGGTGTGGCGGTAAAACCGGTGAAAAGAATGCCAATGCCGGCATGTCCGGCAAAGACAGCGTTATTATTGCCATGGATACCGAATCAGAACCTGCCGCCGGCTTTGATCCGATTATGGGGTGGGCTGCCGGTGAACATACACATGATCCTTTATTTCAAAGCACCTTATTGATCACCAAGGATGATATCACCATTGGCTATGACCTGGCCAAAGAGTACACGATTTCCCCTGATGGACTTACCTGGACCTTTAAAATTCGTCCTGATGTAAAATTTACTGACGGCAAGCCGCTTACCGCCAAAGATGTTGCCTTTACCTATAACCAGGCCATGAAGCAGGCGACAGATACCGATTTGTCCATGTTAAAGTCGGTGGAAGCTGTTGATGATACTACCGCAGTATTTCATTTGAATACCCCTTATTCCGCTTTTGCGTATATTGCCGCTGTAGTCGGCATTGTGCCCGAGCATGCCTATAATGCCGCAACCTATGGCAAAAATCCCATTGGTTCCGGCCGGTATATCTTAAAACAGTGGGATAAAGGCCAGCAGGTCATTCTGGAGGCCAATCCCAATTATTATGGTGAAAAAGCGAAAATGAAGCAAGTCACCATTGTCTTCATGTCAGAAGCCGCAGCATATGCCGCAGCGAAAGGCGGCCAGGTGGATGTGGCCTATACAGCTCCTTCTTACACGGTTAACCCGATTAACGGCTATAAAATTCTGGCTTTCGATTCTGTGGATATTCGCGGCATCAATCTTCCCTGTGTTCCGGCAGGCAATAAAACAGCCGCCAGGAAAAATGGAGAAACTCTGCCTGCCGGCAATGATGTTACCGCCAACCTTGCTATCCGTCAGGCGATAGCCCGCGCCGTTGATCGGGATGCTTTGGTGAAAAATGTTTTATACGGCTATGGCTCTGTTGCTTATAGCGACAGTGTGGATGAGCCCTGGGAAAATGAGGCCATGAAGACAACCTATGACCCGGCCAAAGCAAAATCCATTCTGGAAGCCGACGGCTGGCGGTTAAATGCCGACGGTATCTATGAAAAGCAGGGGCTAAAGGCAGAATTTGACCTGCTGTATATTGCTTCTAATTCTGCCCGTACCGGTATTGCCATGGCGGTGAAAGAAATGCTGAAAGAAGTGGGCATTAAAGTAAATCCGGTAGGTTCAAGCTGGGACAAAATTGCTACCATGGCTTATGAAACCCCGCATGTATTTGGGGCCGGCTTGCATTCCCCTGCCGGTATCAAGAGTCATTATTATACAGGCAAGAACTATGCTTCGTATTCCAATAGCGCGGTGGACAAGCATATCGAGGCTGCTTTAGCTGCCACCTCGGTGGAGGACTCGTACCAATACTGGAAAAAAGCTCAATGGGACGGCGTGAGCGGTGTTACTCCGGCAGCTGATTCCCCCTGGGTATGGCTTGCGGAAATCAAACATATTTATTTTGCCAAAGAAAATCTGAATGTGATTGACAAGAAAATTCATCCCCATGGATATGGCTGGACAATTGCCAACAACGTGGATCAATGGTATTGGAATTAGTGTAAAGCTCTGATGCCGTTCCTCTCTATGGCATAGAGTGCAAGTGCCTTGCTTGTCCTCTGTGCCATAGAATTATTATTTTAAACGAGGTACTTTTATGGATTCACAAGCCTGTTACAGCATTTTGAAATATGTGGGGAAAAGCCTGATTAAAGTGATTTCCCTGTTAATCGCCGTGAGCCTGCTTTCTTTCATCCTGGTTTCAACATCGCCGGTAGACCCGGTCCGGGCATATGTGGGTGAAGTGGGCATGGTAAATATGAATGCGGAAAGTTTGGCCAGGCTGGAAGCCTATTTTGGTTTGAACACACCGCCGGCGGAACGGTATTGGAACTGGTTTTCAGATTTTGTCCGGGGAGATATGGGATTATCCTTAGTTTACCGCCAGCCTGTTGCCGAGGTTATTGGGGTTAAGTTCATGAACTCGCTGCTGCTCATGCTTACAGCGTGGTTCTTTTCGGGTATTTTGGGATTTATCCTTGGCATTATTGCCGGTTTGTATCGTGGTACCTGGATCGATAATTTGATTAAAGGATATTCCCTGCTTATTGCCAGCACGCCGACCTTTTGGCTGGCGCTGGTATTGCTGATGGTTTTTTCTGTTTGGCTGCAGCTCTTTCCCATTGGCCTGAGTGTGCCGATTGGGATGAAGGCCTCGGAGGTGACCATTCTTGACAGCATCAAGCATTTGGTGCTGCCGGCGTTGACGCTGAGTGTGATCGGAGTTGCCAACATTGCGCTTCACACCCGGGAAAAGATGATTGATATTATGGCGGAAGATTATATTCTGTTTGCCCGGGCACGGGGGAAAACCAGATTTTCCATTATCAGGCATCATGCGCTGCGCAATATTATGCTGCCTGCCATAACCTTGCAATTTGCTTCTATTAGTGAGATTTTCGGCGGTTCTGTCCTGGTGGAGCAGGTTTTTTCCTATCCCGGCCTGGGGCAGGCAGCAGTTGCCGCCGGCTTAAGCGGCGATGCTCCTTTGCTGTTAAGCATTGCGGTGATTAGTGCCGCCCTGGTGTTTACAGGCAATCTGATTGCCAATCTCTTATACGGTTTCATTGATCCCAGAATAAGGCGGGGGAATATGCATGGATAATACAATCGCCGTTACCGTTTTACAGAAACACACGCCAAAACGTTTCAACCAACGCCGTCTGACCATTATATACTTGACTTCTGCTGTTGTTTTTTTGCTGGCTATTGCGATTATCGGCACTCTGGCAGGCGAGGCGGCAATAACGACGAATTTCACCCAGAAAAATATATTGCCGAATATAGCTCATCCCTTTGGCACCGACTGGCTGGGCCGGGATATGCTTGCCCGCACCCTGAAAGGCATGTCCATCAGTATTTTCATCGGACTGCTGGCTTCGGTGGTCAGTGCCCTGATTGCCGTTATTCTGGGAACGGCTGCCGCTACTTTAGGAAAAAAGGTGGATGCCGTCATTACCTGGTTTATCGACTTAATTATGGGTATTCCCCATCTGCTGCTGCTTATTCTTATCTCTTACGCGCTCGGCAGAGGCACTTTTGGCGTTATTGTCGCTGTGGCCATAAGCCACTGGCCGGTATTGACCCGGGTAATCCGGGGGGAAATTCTGCAATTGAAAGAAGCCAATTATATCAAAATTGCCGGTAAGCTGGGTCAGAGTAAAGTTAGTATTGCGATAAAGCATATGGTTCCTCATATTTTTCCGCAATTTTTAGTTGGTTTGGTACTGCTTTTTCCCCATGCCATCCTGCATGAAGCGGCCATTACCTTTTTGGGCTTTGGCCTGCCGCCGGAGCAGCCGGGTATTGGCATGATTCTGTCGGAAAGCATGCAGTATTTATCGCTGGGCATGTGGTGGCTGGCTCTTTTCCCCGGCTTGGCACTCTTACTAACGGTTCTGCTGTTTGACTTACTGGGCGGGAATATGCGCAAGCTGATAGATCCCCATAGTGCCCAGGATTAAGGAGGTAGCACTGTGACTTGCAGCAATGATAAACACATTCTGGAAATAAATAACCTTTCTATTGCTTTTACGCAATATGAGCAGGGGCTCAGGCAAATTGATTTACAGGTCATTCATAACTTGAATGTCTCAGTGCATGAGGGAGAAATTGTGGCCGTGGTAGGGTCCAGTGGTTCGGGGAAAAGCCTGTTGGCCCATGCGATATTAGGAATTTTGCCGGCTAATTGTACGGCTGTGGGTAATATTGCTGTTGACGGTGAGTTAGTGGACGCAGCCCGCATCCGGGAACTGCGCGGCAAAAAAGTCGTGCTGGTTCCGCAAAGTGTAAACTATCTCGACCCGCTGGAGAAGGTGGGCGCGCAGGTGCGGCGGGAGCGGCAGGAGGAAGCTGTCCGCAAAAGACAGGAGGAGCTGTTTGCTTTTTACAAGCTGCCGGCAAATACCGGGGAACTTTATCCTTTTGAACTGTCAGGCGGTATGGCGCGGCGGGTTCTGCTTTCCACGGCGATGATGGAAAATCCCCGGCTGATTATTGCCGATGAACCGACGCCAGGTCTTCATCTGGCAGCAGCCAAAAATGCCATGCGGCATTTTCGTGAATTTGCCGATAAGGGCAACGGCGTGCTCTTAATTACCCATGATATTGAATTAGCTTTGGAAGTTGCCGACAGAATCGCTGTTTTTTATGCCGGCACCACGCTGGAGGAAGCGCTGGTAACGGATTTTCAATCCGAGGATGCCCTGCGTCATCCTTATACGAAAGCACTCTGGCGGGCTTTGCCCCAAAACGGTTTCCAGCCCTTTCCCGGTAATCAGCCTTATGTGAAAGCCATGCCAGAGGGTTGTCCCTTTGGCCCCAGGTGTTCGCAGTTCACGCCGGAATGTGCGGGCGAGATCCCGCAGCGGCTGCTGCGCTGCGGCACAGTCCGCTGCATTCATGCAAAGTAGGAGGGAGACGCGTGCTGTTAGAAGCAAAAGATATAGCTTTCGGGTATAAAAAGAATACAACTATTTTGGCAAACTTCCGGCTTACGGTGGAAAATCATGAGCGGGTGGGTATTGTGGCTCCCAGCGGTTTTGGCAAAACGACGTTATGCCAGATCTTAGCGGGTTATATAAAGCCGCAGCGCGGTCAGGTCCTGCTGGACGGCCAGGACATTCACCGAATAAAAGGCTATTGCCCGGTGCAGATGATCTGGCAGCATCCGGAAAAATCGGTAAATCCCCGTCTGCGCATGAAGGAAACTCTTGCCGAAGGGGATGAGCTTGAAGAACGGGTTATTGATGGCCTGGGTATCGAACGGGCGTGGTTTGACCGTTTTCCCGGGGAATTGTCCGGGGGAGAAATGCAGCGGTTTTGCATTGCCAGGGCCTTGGGGAAACGGACGCAATTTCTCATTGCCGATGAAATCAGCACCATGCTGGATCTGATTACCCAAAGTCAAATATGGAGCTTTCTGCTGCAGGAAGTTGCCAGGCGAAACATCGGCCTCATTGCCGTAACCCATAGCAATGCCTTGCTGGAACACATAGCCACCCGGCAGGTGACACTGGCGCCAGGCTGTTTTATAACCGGAAGCGCTGAATAGAGTTTTGTAATTCTTGCGACATTTTTGCCAGGAAGCCGCTGGAAGCGGCGATTTCTTCCATAGAGGCAGACTGCTGTTGGATAGCGGCCGAAACAGTCTGGGTGTGGCCGAAGGTATCCTGGCTGATCCTGTCGATGGTGCGGACCGAGCTGACGATTTGCCCGCTGCCGCCGGCCATCTCCTGAACAGCCGCGGAAATTTCCCGGATTTGTGCCGACATACCGTGGATACCGGTAGTGATTTCATGAAAATTCCTGCCGGCTGTGCCAATGACTTCTGTGCCGACATTGACTTCCTGGTTGCCGGATTCCATGGCAACGACAGCCTGGTTGGTATCTGCCTGAATTTCACTGATCAATGCGGCAATGTGTTTGGCGGCTTCCTGTGATTGTTCGGCCAGTTTCCGCACTTCTTCGGCAACAACGGCGAAGCCTCGTCCCTGTTCACCGGCCCGGGCCGCTTCGATGGCCGCATTTAAGGCCAGCAGATTAGTTTGGCCGGCGATGGAGGAAATTGTGGCAACGATTTGACCGATTTCCTGGGAGTGGTCGCCGAGTTTGGCTACCACCCGGGCCGACCGCTCCACCGTAACTTTGATGGAGTTCATTTGTTCAATAGCGGTATCAATGGCTTTTTGGCCTTCCAGGGCAGCGCCGGCGGTTTGTTCCGAACTGGCGGATACGGCATTGGCACTGGCGGCGATTTGCTGAATACCTGCCGACATCTGTTCGACAACGGCTGTCGTTTCATTGATGGCGCTGAGCTGTTGTTCAGCACCACAGGCCACATTGGTAATGGCGGCGGCGACCTGATTGACGGCTTCAGCCGATTGCCCGGCATTGGCAGTAAGTTCTGAGGAAGCAGCAGCCACCTGCCTGGCATTTTCCTGCACGGTTGAAACCACGGTCCGCAGATGGGAAACCATGGTTCCGAACGCTGTTTGTAATTCGCCGATTTCATCCTGACGGTTGACTTGTACCTGTTGCTGCAGATTGCCGTCGGTAATATTCCGGGCTGTATCAACCAGGGCAGTCAGCGGCCGGGTAATGGCCCGGGCGCTGAGAAAGCCGATCAGGATACCGAGAATAACCGATAAAAAGCTGAGGGCAAGAGCTATGGCCTGGGTGGTTTGAATGGTTTTTATCATGGTATTGAAAGCCGTGTGAATATGTTGTTCCCTGAAATTGATGTATTCACCGGTCTTGTTTAGCAGGGCAACGGTAACCGGTGTTAAGTCGGCTTCCATTATCTGGATGGCTTCGGCCTCTTTATTGAGCTGCCGTAAAGGAATGACTTTCTCGCCGGCAATGCGGTCAAAGAGTTCGTTCAATGCTTTTAATTCAGCAACCAGCTGCTGGTCTTCCTCTGTTTTGGCATTTGCCAGCAAGTCTTCTTCCAGTTTGGTGTTCTCAATACTCAGCCGTTGATAGTTAAAGAGCATTTCCTGGGTTCCTGCCGCGATAAAACCGCGGACCTCGGCAGCCTGGGTAGCGATATTAAACGCAACCTTACTGGTTGTCAGCAGCATTGGCAGGGAATTCTCCTGACTTTCTTTCAGCTCCTGTGTGACCTGATTGATTTGATAGCCGGTAATTCCAAAGCCAATGGCATTGATCAGGACGACCAGCAGGAAAAACGCAATGGTTTTAATTTTTAAACCCATGTTCATAATTTATACTTTTCCTCTCTCTTAACGGTACCGGTGCACCTTGCCTACCCGGCCAGTCGGGCGGCAATCAACACGGCCTGCTCGGTCGCAGTCGGATTGGCGAGCCCAAAGCCGGCGATATCAAAGGCTGTGCCATGAGCCGGGGTGGTGATGGCATACGGCAAACCGGCGGCAACCGTCACGCCAAACTGGAAGCCCAGCAGCTTTAGGGCAATCTGCCCCTGGTCGTGGAACATGGTAACTACGGCATCATAATGCCCTTTAAACGCGTTAATGAAAATAGTATCCGATGGATAGGGACCCATGACGTTTATGCCTTCCGTCCGGGCAAGCCGGAGGGCAGGGGCGATGATGTCAATCTCCTGGCGCCCGCACAGCCCATCCTCGCCGGCATGCGGATTTACGGCGGCAACAGCAATGCGCGGGTCCTGAAAGCCTGCTTTTTGCAGGGTTTGATGGGCCAGACGGATGGCTGTCAAAATGGTGTCAGTAGTTAGACTGGCACATACCTGCTCCAAAGGGATATGGCTTGTGACCCGTGATGTCCAAAGGTTTTTTAAGACATTCATCTCACTGCTCGGGCCATGCCAGTCCAGATAATGGGCAAATAGTTGCTGTTCATCCTCAAAATCATAGCCCCCGTATTGCAGTGCTGCCTTATTTAGCGGTGCATAAACAAAGCCGTCAAGAGCATCCCGGCGAAGCAGGTTTATTGCCGTAACCAACATGTCACCGGTGATTTTTCCGGAAAGTTTGTCAATTTTCCCTAAGGTTATAGTAGCAGGATCAAGGTTTCTCTGGTCTAATACAGGAAGGCCGTTGTCCCAACTGGCCTGAGAGATATCATCAATTACAACAACCGGAAAGTCTGTTTTTGCAATCTTTTTTCCCATTTCCAGCACCCGCAGATCGCCAATCAAGACTGGCCGGCAATACATCCGCAGTTTAGCAGTGCTGCATAACTTGGCAACAAGTTCCGGCCCGATGCCTGTTGCGTCACCCAGTAAAATACCTAGCAGTGGTTTCATGACAGTATTCCTCCTCATTTTATAGAGTTAACTATTTGTTAAACAACAGGAACTGAGATCCCATGCCCGGATGTCAGTCCCTCTTGTTTTTTTGCTGTTTAACCATCCTGGTCTGTTAGCCAGGTTTCAGTATGGTACATTGTTCAGTGTCTGTAAGCTACAGGTCCTTTTTTGTAAAGCAGGTTCTACCAAATTTAATACATGGCGGCACAACGAAGAAGAGCAGAATGGCAGTTAAAAATGCCAGTGAAATGGGCTTATCAATAAAAATCATGGCATTGCCGTTAGAGATATCAAAAGCCTGCCGCAGCGATGTTTCCAGCCGGGGAGTCAGAATGAAAGCCATTAAAAACGGAGCTACCGGGTATTTGTAACGGTTAAAGAAGTAGCCGACAATGCCGATGGCAATCATTATCCAAATGTCAAAAAGACTGTTATTGACAGAGTACGCGGACACAATACAGATTACAATGATAATCGGGGTCAGTATGGCGGGAGGGATACGCAAGGCGTGGACCATCAAAGGAATGCTGAGGGCTGCGATGATCATGCAGACAACGTTGCCGGTGTACATGGAGGCAATCAGGCCCCAGGCAAGATCGGGATGGTCGGTAAACAGCAGCGGTCCCGGTGTAATGCCCCACATCATTAGGCCGCCCAGCAATATGGCTGCTGTTCCCGAACTGGGAATTCCCAAAGACAGCAAGGGCGCAAAGGCGCCTGCCGCTGCCGCATTATTGGCCGCTTCCGGAGCGGCGACGCCTTCCAGCGCGCCTTTGCCCATATTTTCCTTATTTTTGCCGGTACGTTTTTCCAAAACGTAGGCTAAAAAAGAGGCGGTTGTTGTGCCTGCGCCCGGAATGCAGCCGACAAAAGTTCCCATGAAGCTGCTAACCATGGTTGGCCGGAAAATTTGCTTGATTTCCTTCCAGTTAAGATAGTTGCTTTTCAAAGAAAGTTTTTCTGTTGTTTTAAATTGGTAACCGGTTTTGTTCAGCGCCATGGTAACAATTTCGTTTACTCCTAAGAGGCCGATAACCAGGGGGATAAAATCGATACCGCTTAAGAGTTCATTTACACCAAAGGAAAAACGGGGCATAGCAACAGCCAAGTCCAGTCCTACTGTTGCCAACAGAATTCCCAGGCAGGTGGAAAGCAACCCTTTGCGGGGATTGTCGCCCAGCAGCCAGGCAATGGCCATAATTGCCAGCAATATAACCGACGTCATTTCGGCCGGTCCAAAAGCCAGCCCCACATTGGCAAGCATGGGACCCATAAAGGTAAGGATGACAACACCGATAAACCCGGCGACAAAAGAAGACCAGTTGGACACCGCCAGTGCTTTGCCGGCCTTGCCCCTCAATGTCAGCTGATAGCCGTCCATGGTGGTCATTACTGCCGGAGGATCGCCCGGGATGTTGATTAAGATGGCTGTGAAGGAGCCGGCAAACATGGTTGAATAGTACAAAGCGGCCAGCATAATAATTGCTGTGGTTGGATCCATTTTGAAAGTCAGCGGCAGGAGCAGGGCCACGCCCATAACCGAACCGATACCGGGCAAAGCTCCGACAAACATGCCCATAACGGCGCCTGCCAGTGCGGCCATCAAATTCTTTTCCGTCAATGCGAGCCCAAAGCCGTTCAGCAAATGAGAGAATATTTCTTCCATAGTGTAAGCTCCTTTTTACAATAATGATTTTATCAGGCCGCCGGGAAAGGGCACTTGCAGCCAGTATTCGAAGATTCCCCAGATGAGTCCGGTCGCTATCGCGGCAAGAGAAACGGCAAAAGTACGGGAATAGGAACCCTGGGTGATCAGCCAGAGGACCAAAAACAAAAATACGGTAGGCAAAAATCCAATTATACTGACAGATATCGTAAAAGCAATCATGGCGGCAATCGGCAGAATTGCTTTTACATCTACCGGTTCTGCTTCTTTATCATAATTTTGTGCTTGTACAGCAGCGAGAATGCATGTTACTATACCGATAATCACCGGGATAAATCCCGGGCCGGGACCTTTATTTACCCAAAAGCCATAATTAAACCAGCCGGAATATGCCCAGAATCCTCCGACAAGACCGCAAAGAATTGCAATTACCCGATCCGGATTAAGAGCAATTTTCATAATCCTCTCCTCCTCATAAATAAAAGTTTTTTGATATGGATGAATATTTTGAATACTCACCTCCTCAGTATGCTGATACGGGGACACTCAGCCTATACCAGTTGCACAGTTTTCAGCTTTCAGCTTTCAGGATAATACACCGTGTATAGGCGTGGATTAAATACAGTAATACTCATTGCTTATGCATAAACTATGCCGAATTCAGAATAAAAAGAAAAAACGTGAATTTACTGACTTTTTTTGCAAATACAACCCGGTTTGTACTTGTTCAAAAGGAACTTCTCTGTGTTTCAATGAAACGTATTGTTCTATTTGTTGCAAATTAAACACCTTGCCAGTAACGACGAAATAAACGGCCTTGGAGGCAGAGCCACTGGCAGTTATTCATCGCGGAGCCATTCGCCGGCTTGCAGCAAAGCTCTCCAAAAAAAATTATCGACAAGGATTTGTAATTTTTTTACCGAATTACAGAATTATTCCGGAAATTCTGACAGATGAAAAGTTTGCCTGGAACAAACACTGTAACTTACGTCCCGGTGGCTGTTTCGCAGATAGATGCTTTTGCGTAGTTTACAACAATAGAACAAATTTTTTTGCGATTATTAGTGGAAATTTGACGTTTTATGTCAAATTCCTACTGGGTGAGTGTTAAGGAGCAACTTAATGAGGTGAAAAATGGCTAAAATCACTTTTATGGTTCCGTACTCAGATATTTTTGAGGACATTCAGGAGGTTTTTACCCAGCAAAACGATTGTAACTGGACAATTGAGCTTTTGGCTATTGACGGGGTACCGCGGCGGATTGATTATAAGAAGCTCAAAACCGATGTTGTTGTCGCCCGGGGGATGACTGCCTCTATGGCAGAACGGGTTATGGAGGATATTCCGGTGATTCGTTTGCCTGTCAGCGGCTATGATGTTATCCGTGCGGTTTTGGAATGCCAGACCCGGTATAAATCGCAGCGGGTGGCTATTGTCGGCACGGAAGACATGGTGTATGGCGCCCGCAGCATCAACGAGATCACCGGGATCGAAATTGTCACCAGTATTGTGGATAATGAGGAAGCTGCGCGAAAAAGTTTAACTGCCCTTAAAAAAGACGGCATCACTATAGTCTGTGGCGGGGTTGTGTCAACCTGTATTGCCGAACAAATTGGCCTGAAAACTGTTTTCATAAAAACCGGGCGGGAAGCTATTTATCAGGCTTTGATTGAGGCCAAACGGACCTATTTTGTCAAAAAGCAGGAACAGGAGCGAAGCGAAAGATTTCGCACCATCCTTGATTATGCCATTGAAGGTGTGGTGGCTGTAAATGAACAGGGCAATATTAATCTAATCAATGCGTCCGCAACGGAAATAACCGGGCTGGAGGGTAAAATGGAAGGTAAACCGGCAGATAAGGTTTTGCCGGAATTGCGCCTGGGCAGGGTTTTGGCAACTGGAGTGGCCGAAGTCGGCGAAATTAAAACCTTGGGAGACAGGCAGGTAATCATTAATAATGCGCCCATTGCCGTAAAAGGACAGGTTGTGGGAGCCATTGCCACCTTCCAGCCGGTTTCCAGCATTCAGGAACTGGAAGGGAAAATCAGACGGAAAATTTATCCCCAGGGGCACAGTGCCAAGTTTTCCTTTTCTAATATTTTTGGCAAAAGCAAGGCTATTGGGCGTGCGATTGAGATAGCCAAAGAATACAGCGCTGTTGACTCTAATGTGCTTATTGTCGGCGAAACCGGAGCCGGTAAGGAAATGTTTTCTCAAAGCATCCATAGTGCCAGTGACAGAGCGGCCGGTCCGTTTGTAGCCTTTAATTGCGCGGCTTTGCCGGAGAATCTGCTGGAAAGCGAGCTTTTTGGCTATGTCGGCGGAGCCTTTACGGGAGCCGCCAAAGAAGGTAAGGCAGGCTTATTTGAACTGGCCCATAAAGGAACAATCTTTCTTGATGAGATATCGGAAATTTCGATTAAAATGCAGGGGCGCCTGCTGCGGGTATTGCAGGAACGGGAGATCATGCGCCTGGGCGATCGTAAGATCATTCCGATAGACGTACGGGTCATAGCGGCGACCAACCGGGATTTGGGGGAAATGATCCGGGAAAAGGCCTTTCGCCCGGATCTTTACTACCGGCTGGATGTCTTGGAACTGCATGTTCCGCCCTTGCGGGAACGGACGGGGGATGTACTGCAGCTGTTTGAATATTTTTTGCACTCCTGCTGCTCGCGTTTTGGCAAGCCTGATAAGACGATTGAGCCGGCTGCGCAACAATTGCTGGACCGGTATTCCTGGCCGGGCAATGTCCGGGAACTGATGAATATTGCAGAGCGCCTGGCGGTAATTGCCTACAGTGACACGATCACCAAAGAGGATGTTTTGTCCGCCTTTAACCCGGAAAAAGATGCTTTGGCTGCCGGCCTGGAGGTAAATGCGGCAAAAAGCAGTGAACCATCACCGTATACCGCTAAATCTAAGCAAAAACTGGATAAAGCCATCCTGCTCGAAGTGCTTCAGGATGTAAATTATCATTACGCTAAAGCTGCAGCCAAACTTGGCATCAGCAGGACGACACTGTGGCGGTGGCTAAAGGAAATGTAACATGGTGAACAAATAGAACAAAAGGTTGCAAAACAGCAGGCTGCATAATCAGTTTATTAAGACAATTTTGTAAATTAAATCAATATAAACATAAGACGCCGGGCCATTACCCGGCGTCTTATGTTTATATTTTTACTATTGGCACGGATTTTGCAATCCAATGCTATTGAGTCTGCGGACTGATGATGACTACCGTAGGGTGAAATCGGTCTTAATGCGGAAAAAACAGGCCAGTAAGCTGCATACGTTACTTTTTACTAAAGGAGGCGAGCCATTTCGGGTAAAGTTGTTGCAGAGCATGTGGTCATAAATTTTTTTAAGGAGGAGTTGTTACAATGGAAATTAACAAAGAAACATGTGTCAACTGTGGTTTATGCATAACAAAATGTCCTGTTTCGGCTATTGTGAGAGACGCAGCAAAGCAAGTGCTGATTGACTTTGATGAGTGCGTGGAATGTGGAGTGTGCCAGCGTTTAAGGGTTTGCCCGACAGATTCTCTTTATCAGCAGGAATTAACATGGCCCCGGACCATCCGGAGCATTATGAGCGATGTACTCACCATTGCCGAGGAGTCCCAGATATCCGGCCGCGGCACCGAGGAAATGAAGACCAACGAGGTTACAGGGCGCTTTAAAAAGGGCTGGCTCGGAATTGCTATCGAACTGGGCCGCCCGGGTGTTGCCACCCGCATGTATGATGTGGAAAAAATTGCAATGGCTGTTGCCAAAGAAAATGTTGAATTTGAAAAAGAAAACCCGATTACCAGTATGATGTCCGATACGGCTACCGGAAAGTTTAAGGACGAACTGTTAAATGAAAAAGTGCTTTCCGCCATTATTGAATTTGGGGTGAGGGAAGAGAAAGCGCCGGTAATTTTGCAAATTCTTAAAGAAGTGGCGCCGGCCCTTGATACAGTGTTCAGTCTGGATATTTGCTCCAAGGTTACCGGCGATGGCGTTATTCCTCATGTAAAAATTGTTGAAGAGGATGGAATGTGGATGTCGCCAAACGGTAAAGTAAATATTGGTCTCGGCAGGCCGCTAGTGAGGGAGGAATAGTCATGACACATACACTTCACCGGGTAGGAAGCAGAGAGAGTTTGCAGGGAGACTGGGTGTTTCTCTGTATGCCCAGCAAGGATATTAATCACGAGGAATCAGGACCCAAACTTAGAAAATTTTTGGAATTATGTTTGAAAAATGACTGCGTGACTTTGGGCGATTGCAGAAAAGGCAATGAATATCACCAGCTCAGCCGGGAAAATATGCTCAATAATGTGGAAGACCGTGCTGTTGTTACCGCAACCTTTAATAATAAAGATGCAGTAATTGACATGATTGAAGATTTGAAGCAGGCGGATTTGGGGCTTTCCATCGTGATTTCCGGCTTAGTGGACGAGGTGGGGGAATGCTGCTCGAAAACAGGTCTTAAACCCCATACCGTGGAACATTCTCTGGGAAGATGGGGAAAAAGAGAGAAACTGCCCCCGCAGGAAATACTGGAAATTGCAACTATGTGCGGCCATGCTATGGTATCGGCAAATTTTATTATTGAAATGATTGAAAAAGTGAAAAAAGGAAAAATAACGGCTCAGGCGGCGGCAGATGAATTATTTAAGCCCTGTATGTGTGGTATATTTAATACAGACCGTGCGGCAAAGCTAATCACAGAAATTGCAAAGCGTTAGGACATTGGTTTTCTTGGAAGCCTGTTTTATCCGACGACTTGCGTCTGTGGATAAGGGCGACTAACCTTCAGCCGGGGTTCAAACCCCGCCTGAAGCTAAGTCTGCTTTATAAATATTACAGAGGAGGATTGACATGAAAAAGTGGTTGGCAGTAGTAGTGGCTTGTCTTATGTTGGCTGGTTTGGTGGCAGGTTGCGGCTCGCAGGAAAAGGCTCCGGACAAGCAGGCAGCGTTTGCGCTTAGTAAAAACGCGGAATTTATTGTCCCGTATGCCCCCGGTGGCGGCAGCGACCTTTTTGCCCGTACCCTGGCGGAGATTATCCAGAAGAACAAGTTTGCTAACGAAGCGGTGATGATTGTAAACAAACCGGGTGGTGCCGGTGCGGTAGGTGATGCGTATACCTTTTCCAAAAAGGGGGATAGTCATGTAATTACTGCTTATGTTTCCGGACAAATGACCTCCAATCTGATGAATAAAACAGCTGTAAGCTATGATAAGCTGACGCCCATAGCAAACCTCGCACTGGACGAATACTTGCTTGGAATTTTGTCAGATAATTACAAAAAATTCGGAGAAATGCTTGCTGCGGCAAAAGCTGCTCCCGATGAAATCACTATAGGCGGTTCGGGAAAAGGCACTGAAGATGAGTTGTGCGTCGGGCTTCTTAACAAGTACACAGGAGCCAAGTTTAAGTATGTTCCTTTCAACAGCTCCGGGGAAGTCATGAGTGCCATGCTGGGCGGCCACATAAAAGCCGGCATATTTAATCCCAATGAATGCAATGCCCAGATAGCCGCCGGCAAAGTAGCCACAATAGGCGGGTTCGGCGTAAAGCGACTGGACGGTGTGTTTAAGGATACTCCCACCTTTGGGGAGCTTGGCTATAAAGATGTTGTATTCCAACAGTTCCGTGGTATAGCAGGACCTCCCGATATGTCGCCGGCAGCGGTGAAATTCTGGGTGGAAACATTCAGAAAGGCAACTCAGACCGAACAGTGGAAAAAAGACTATCTTGCTAAAAACGGTTTAACCGAGCATTTCCTGGAGCCGGAAGAATATAAAACGTTTTTGGCCGGGGAAAACCAAAAATATGCCGACATCCTTAAAGATATAGCCGCCCAGTAATAAGGATTTTCTATCTGCAGGCTGTTAGTAAACAATGAAAGGAAGAAACAAATTGGCTAAAAAAACCATTCTGGATTTTCAAAACATGGTCAGCAAAGGGGAAAAAATTGTTTATTTGACCGCTTATGATTACCTCACTGCCAAGATGCAGGAAAAAGCGGGCGTGGATATGATTCTTGTCGGGGATTCTCTGGGGATGGTTTCCCTGGGCTATGATACTACTTTTCCGGTAACCATGGATGATATGATCCGTCATTGCCAGGCCGTTCGCCGGGGTGCTCCCAATACCTTCATTATCGGTGATATGCCGTATATGTCTTACCAGGCTTCCGATGTGTCAGCCATCGAAAATGCCGGCAGATTTATTAAGGAGGCCGCCTCGGACTGCGTTAAGCTGGAGGGAGGCGGCGCGCAGATTTTAAACCGCATTCAGGCTATAAGCGGGGCCGGCATACTTGTCATGGGGCATATCGGTCTTACACCGCAATTTATGGGCCAGATCGGCGGTTACAAAGCGCAGGGAAAAACGGCACAGGCGGCAATGAGTCTGATCCGGCAGGCCAAGCTTATTGAAAAGGCGGGCGCCTGCAGTATTTTGGTGGAAGGAGTGCCCACAGCTGTTGGCAAAGCCATTGCGGAACAGGCGGGAATTCCCATTCTCGGCATAGGCGCAGGCTCCTTTACCCATGGGCAATTGCTGATATACGCCGATATGGTCGGTTTCTATGACAATTTTACCCCGAAGTTTGTTAAGAAATATGCCAATATTGGCGAAACTCTGACAAATGCGTTCCGAGAATACACAATGGAGGTACGGGAAGGCCAATTCCCGGTGGATACTGAGCATACCTACAAAATGGATGAAAAAGAGATTGCAGAGCTGGAAAAGCTTCTGGCCGAATAAATAAAACAGTCTTGCTGTAAAGGCAAGGACCCGGTAATCTTAATAATTGTTATCGGCAACTATACAAGGGGTTGTGTGAAAGCTTGGTAAAGCTATCCCGCAACCCTGTTTTACTGGTTTAAGTCCGGACTATAACCACCCGGCAGGTGACGCTGTTGCCAGGGAAGGTTGACTTTGCTTTTCCGTCCGGGGCTCGGGGAATTGATCATCTGTTGTAATTTTCGAAGGAAATTTTGTGAATATTGGTTAAATGGCATATTGTATAATGAGGAAAAGTACGTTATAATATGAACAAATACAGTAATGAATACTGTAGCAGTTTCTTTCACCTTATAAAAACTAAAAATAGTATTGTTGGTTTGAAACCACGGTTAACACAGCTAAGAACGGCTGGGTTTTATCGTGGTTTATTATTTTTTAATTCTAATTGGAAAGGAGGTGTCTATATGTGTCAGGTAAGCGCTCAATTTACTATTACCAAGCAGGGAAATGTTGATGCCATGCAAACTTCGCTGCTAGCGATGGAAACCGTTCAGGATGTTAAAGTTGCTAAAGACGTACTTTTCGTATCATTTAATCATCACAAGCATACCGAGGATTCTATTGCCAATATTATTAAAGCCCACGGTTTTGAACTGGAGTCAGTTGCCCAGGGTCATCATGTATAAGGTACTGTTTGAACTATATAAATAAAGTAAGAATAAGCTTCAGGTGAAGGTTTAACTTCATCTGAAGCTTATTCTTTGGTTGTTTCAAATTTATTTCTGCCGCAGCAGGCGGGCGGAATTGAGCACAACTAAGATGGAGCCAACATTGTGTACAATGGCAGCCAATACCGGGCCTAATAGACCGAAGGCAGCAAAAATGATGGCAGCCAGATTGATGATATTGGCCACGATGATGTTTTGCCAGATGGTGCGGATGGCTTTGCGGCCTTTCCGGATGGTCTCAGGCACTTTGTTCAGATCGTCGGACAGTAAGACAATATCTGCCGCCTCGACGGCAATATCGGTTCCCGAGTAGCCCATGGCAATGCCGATATCGGCTTTGGCCAGGGCGGGCGCATCGTTGATGCCGTCCCCGATCATAGCTACCTTACCGCCGGCGGCCTGATAGGCTTCAATATATTTCGCCTTATCGGCCGGCAGCAAATCACCATGGACAGTGGGGATATTCACCTGGGTGCCAATGGCGTTGCCTACCACCGCGGCATCGCCTGTCAACAGCACTATGTTGCCGATGTTTTCACGGCTTAAGGCCGCAATAGTGGCTTTGGCGCCTTCCCGCAGCGGATCATGGATAATGATAATTCCGGCAACCGCCCCGTCGGCTGCGACGATAACCGCCGTGCCGCCGGCTTGCTGGTGCTCAAGGCAGTAGGCCTGCTGCTCCGGCGTGAGCGGCACCTGTTTGTTTTTCATTAGCAATTGGTTTCCCAGCAAAAACTGCCTGCCGTCTGCTTCGGCAATGATGCCCTGCCCGATGGCCGGTTCCCAGCAGGACGGTTCCGCCAGCGGGATATTTTCTTTTTCCGCCGCCTGGATGATGGCTTTGGCCAAATGATGCTCGGAGCGTTTTTCAATGCCGGCGGCAATGGCCAGCAGGTCGTTTTTTTGCCAGCCGTTATAGCAGCAAAGGTCTTTCACCGACGGTTTGCCTACTGTAATGGTGCCGGTTTTATCCAATAAGACGGTATCGATGGTTCCCAGCTTCTCTAAGCTTTCGCCGCCTTTGATCAAAATGCCGCGGCGGGCGGCCGCGCCAATGGCGGCTGCTACTGCGGTAGGTGTGCTGAGCAGCATGGCACAGGGGCAGAAAACAATCAAAATGGTTACACCCCGGACAATATCGCCTGTCACCAGGTAGACCAAAACGGCAATTGCCAGACTTAACGGCACAAACCAGTTTGCCCAGCGGTCAATGATCCGGGCGCTGGGGGCTTTGCTGGCCTGGGCTTCTTTCACCATTTTAATGATATGTCCCAGTGCCGTATCCTGTCCGACTTTGGTGGCCACCATTTCGACAGCCCCCATGGTTACAATGGTTCCTCCGAACACATCGGCACCGTCACGGCGTTCCACCGGTATGGATTCACCGGTTATCGTAGCCTGGTCAACCGTCGCGTACCCTGCCAGCACCTTCCCATCCACCGGAATTTTTTCTCCCTGTTTTACCAGCAGCCGGTCGCCGATCTTTACCAATTCGGCGGCAATTTCCCGTTCGCTGCCATTTTCCAGGAGCCGGGCTTTTAAGGGGGCTAATTCTGCCAGCTTCTTTAAGGCGGTATTGGATTTTTCCAGCGTAATGTGTTCCAGCATTTCGCCGATGGTCATGATCAGGGCTACTTCGGCGGCAGCAAAATATTCGCCGATGGCAATGGAGGCGATGATGGCGATACTTACCAGCAACCCTACTTTGGTGTCGCCGCGCTGGTAAATAGCCACCACTGCTGTTGCCACAATCGGCACGCCGCCGATGAGGGCCGCCAACAGGGCCGTGTCTACTCCCCAGATGGACGGCAGCCATTCAAACCAATAGCCGATTAACAGCAGGGAAGTGGCGGCAATTACCAGACAATCGCGCAGGTGACCGCCTGCACCGTGCTCGTGTGTATGACTGTGCGAGGTGTCGGTCGCCTGCCGGGGACCATTGGCCTCAGTTTGAGGTAAAGCTCTCTCTTGCGCAGACATGCCTAAAACGCCTCCTTGTTAATTTTTTTAAGTATGCTCAGCAGCTGTTCGTGCTCTTCGTTGGACAGCACCGAGAGAATTTGTTCGGTCAGGTCGGCATGATACTGATGATGCTCGGCAAATGCCTGCTGGCCTTTGGGGGTTAATGTAATTAAATGGACGCGCCGGTCTTCTTTGACTGACTGCCGCCGGGCATATTCTTTCTTTTCCAGCCTATCCACCGTGACGGTAGTGGTTCCGGTTGTCACTCCCAGATGCTGTGCCAGGCTTTTCATATTCATCTGCCCATAGCGGCCCAGGACTTCAATGGCGTGGGCTTCGGAAACCGTCAAATCACTTGTCTTTATCACCGAATTTTCCCACGAAGAAAACCCGTCAAAAAAGGTAAACAGCTCATGGGTTAGTTCATCTACAGAATTCATATGAAACCTCCTCTAGGTTCTGATTGTCATAGTCTCTAATTATTTGATATTCAAACTAATAATATAATCTCAGGTTGTTTTTGTCAATTAATTTTTATGGGACAAGGAACCTGTCCCCTTGTCCCACATGTCCCCTTGTCCCACAAAAAAAAGCCGCCCTCATAAAAAAGGCGGCACGGTGACTGATAAAAGCCAGCGACAACATTTTCCTGTTCGCTCTGGCAGAATATGTTATAATTGGCGTAACAGGTTGTACAGGAGCGGTTAGCCACTTCCTTTTGGTAAAAGGAGGTGGTAATGTGTCAACATTTGAGGCAATGTACTTAATGATTGCATTTGCAACACTTGTTGTGCTCATGATAAAGCAGAAATAACCGCCTCCTGCTAAGTTTGCGGTTATTTCCTGAATAACTCCAAATCGGGCTAACCGTTTCCGGTTAGACAACCTGTGGGCTGACGTGTTAGAGCACGTCAGTCCTTTTCTTATATTATATCCATAGGAAGAAAAATATGCAACCAGCCAGGAAAAATCCTGTTGTGGGACAAGGGGACATGGGACAAGGGGACAGGTCCCTTGTCCCTAAATACGGATGCACGATTTCGATCAGAGAAACTAATTTATAAGAAACTATAGATAGATGACAAACTAGAATCTTTTTAGGCTTTAATTAATATTGGAAGCCTTTTTAGACATTTCCACCGCATCGTAGGCATTTTTGCAATACCCGTCAGCGCCGCACCATTCGGCGACATTAAGATCAACCGGTCCGCCGCCTACCAGAACGGTTGCACTGGTACCGGTAGCTTTCACCGCAGCTACTGTTTCTTTCATGACATCAAACGCAGTTGTTAATAAGCAGAACATGCCAATTACGTCAGGTTTATTGTCTTTTATTGCTTCAACAAAAGTTTCAATCGGAGCATCAACACCGATATCCACTACCTTAAAACCGTTGCAGCTCAGAATCGTAGAAACAATATTTTTACCAATATCGTGGATATCGTCCTTTACGGTACCCAGAATGACGGTGCCGATCGTTTTATTATTCCCGTCGGCAGCAAGGGCAGAGCCTAAAAGTGCGGCTGCGTTGGAGAACACTTCCGCAGACATGATTAGTTCTGATAAATAGTAATCACCGGCTTCATACAATTTACCTACGCCTTCCATGCCTTCCTGTAATTGCTTGAGAATCTCAACCGCCGATATACCGGCTGCAAGTTGCTCATTTACTGCTGAAATTACTAAATCTTCCTCTAACTCGGTCACCGCTTTTACTAAATCCACTTTTTCCATTACGCATTCCTCCGATTTCTATTGATATAAATTGCCTGCAACAGTCTGGCTTGTTATTCGTAAAGCCCTTTTCTGTGAGCTTTAAGATAATTTTTACAATACTTGTCATTGCCCAGTAACGCTTGCCCCGCATATACCACACCCATCATGGCCTTGTCTGTTGGGTTTAATATATAGCCGTCCATTCCCACTGTCATGGTTTGGACTACGAAAAGGCGGTTAAGCACAGCCCGGTTAGGAAATCCGTAGGATATATTGCTTAAACCACAGGTAAGATGTACTGCCGGGTATTTTTTCTTAATGGCATAAATGGCATCCAATACTGATTTACCATATTTATCATTGGTGCTTAATGGTTTGATCAGAGGATCAATATAGATGTCGTCCTGCTGAATACCTTCTTTCTCCATATCATCAATCAGTTTGCTGGCGATGCGCAGGCGGTCTGCGGCAGTTTCCGGCATACCGGCGTCTTCAATACAGAGAGCCACAATTTTAGCGTCAAACTCTTTTACAAGCGGCAAAACCGCCTTATAGCGTTTTTCTTCGGCAGTTGTGGAATTAATCATCCGTTTGCCGTTTACCGTCTTAGCAAGGGTTAGACCGGCTCTCAGGGCATTTTCATCCGGACTGTCAATGCAGAGAGGCAGGTCGGTAACTGCCTGGATAGTATTTACCAGCCATTCCATGCATTCAATTTCCTGACCAACCATAGTGCCGCAGTTTACATCAAGATAGTTTGCGCCGGCAGCTTCCTGCTGGACGGCGACCTCCTGAATATAAGCTGCATTCCTGGTTTCAACTGCTTCCCGGATTGCTTTGCGGCTGGTGTTAATAAGTTCTCCAATGATTAACATTAAGCTTGTCTCCTTCAATCAAGTATTATCGGCACACTTTTTTCTTGTATTTCTCTTTTTGAGTACTCATCTGTGTTAAGGGGAAAAGGTTGCTATTTTCTCCAGTTCGGCAGCTGTTGCTGTCAACTGCTCCATGGTAGCAGAAATTTCTTCCGTTGACACCGCTTGCCGCTCGCCTGCATTGGCAATACTTGAAATAGCTTCTACAATCATTGACGTATCCCGTTGAATTTCGTTTAGAATTACTCTAATGTCCTTTGCCGATTGAGCACTATTGGCAGCCAGCTTACGAATTTCATCAGCAACGACAGCGAATCCCCGGCCTTGTCTGCCAGCTCTGGCGGCTTCGATAGCAGCGTTTAAACCAAGCAAATTGGAACTTTCTGCTACTTCGTTGACAAAATGAAGAATATCATTGGTTTTTTGGATTTCGGCAATAACAGACTGGCTGCTTATTTTAACTTTTTGTAAATCATCTGACAGACGGCAAGCGCTGGCTGTTAATTCTTGTGCGGTAGCACTTACTTCTTCGACTGTGGCGGAAATGGATGCGGAAGCGCCGTGTAATGTATCCTGAAGGTTGAGTGATGTTCCTATACCGATAGTACCGGATAGTTCGCCATCGTCTTCGATGATTGGTTCGACAATTAATTTTAATCTAGTGCCATACAGTTCCTGGGGGAGTATCACTTCTTGCCGTTGGCGGTTAGTCAGGCAGGCCGCCGTTGTCTTACCCTTGGCCATAAAATCTCCTACTTTAATATCTATATGGTAAGTCTGTGCCGGAATAAATGCTAAAACAACGGCATCTTTGTCGGTAATGACAACGTGACTGTCATATAGATTCATGCGAAGATAGGTATGGGCGGAAAGAACAATTGCATCAAGTTTTTTCATAGGTTAATTGCCTCCAAATACATAGTAAAAAATATACTGTTACGGCGGCTATGTGAAATTGCCTATAAGTGTATTTGTTACTACAAGCCTGCCAAACTATAATCCTTTTTAATAGAAGAACTCAAGTTTCATCATGTAGGTTTTGTCTAAACGGTCGGACGGTAAATTGGTCAAGCCTCTATTTTTAATTTTGAAATCTTGATATTCAAGTGATACCAGAACATTTTTGGCAATTACATTTTGATAAGCTAAAAATAATACTTTTTCATTATCAGTTCCATGAGTAAAGACACTATATGGCTGTGTGGGGTCGGCTACGGCTGTAACGTCGAATGCGCCTGCACCGCTGGGAATAGTACCTGCGTCAATATTGCGATAGGATACCATCCAGGCATCTGTCCCGACTTTGGCAGGATTAACAAGATTTACAGCAGGGTATAGAGCGGCTGGTCCCTGGCTGTTGCTGACCTGCACAGCCCAGCCTTTTGGATGCTTGGGCAAATTGGTCGCGCCGTCCAGGGTTGTGCTTACATAGTCTCCTAAAAGCGTATATTTTCCAAACTTGTATTTCATTCCCGCAGTCCAGCCCTGGGAACTATCAAACCTGCCCGTATTGGTGTTGAGGGTTCCGGTCCCCGCCGTAGTGCTGGTGCCTTCAACATCTGCCGCATAATAACCGGCTTTCAGATTAAGATTATCAGCGAGTTTGAAATCGACTTCGCCTGTGGTCAGCTGATTAGCATCATTTGTGGCAGAGGATTTTATATTCCCGGTCCAGCCGCGGAAACTTACATCTCCCCATTTTTTGTTAAGATACACGCCATCTACATTGCCGGCTTTGCCGAAGATACCATTGGTATAAAAATCGAGGGCAGACCGGCCGATGCGAATATTGTCCAAACCAAAGGTATCTTTGGCGCTTACGGTCATTAAATCAAGATTGACATCAGAACCGGTGGAAGACTCGGCATCGCCAAATTTGTTGCTGGTGCTGGTCGAAATACGTCCTGCCCAGCTAATATTGTCATTCACATTACCCCAGAATTTAAAGCGCTGGCGAAAATCGAAATGGTCTGCACCACCCAATTTTTTGCCTCCCCGGTTAGAATCATTTTGCACAATACGCATACGGGTTTCGCCGCCAACCCATGTATTTGTCTTTGTTTCCACCTTGGTGACTCTGGCGCCAAGGCGGTTTAACTCAGCCGCGAATTCAGAGGACAATTGATCAATCAACTCTTGGTTACTTTCGCCGGCAGTATCGAATTTCTCCATAGCCTTGGCTGTAATAAAGGCAAATTCGTAGCGGCTGATGGTTTTATCCCCTTTGAACGAGTTGTCCCCATAACCATCGACAATTCCGGCCTGTGCAAGCTTTTCCACAGCATCGTAAGCCCAATGGCCTGCCGGTACATCGCTAAAGGATTTTTCTGAGGCTGCATAAGCAGGCATAGGTATGATGGGAGTTCCCGCCATTGTAATACCCAGTAATGCCAGTGGTAAGATAGCCAGCCATTTTTGAGCCGTTTTCTTCATGTTGTACTCCTCCTCAAATCAATTAAATACATTGTGATGACCAAGGGGGTTGTCTTACTTTACGCCAGCACAGCCATAGACTAGATGGCTTTTTCCTCCATCTTGAGCATGGAAACCAAAATTAAGCCTGCCAACGAACCTGCTGCAATGATATACCAGGTTGAGAAAAAGCTGCCGGTAGCATCGATTGTCCAGCCGATAACCATCGGCGAAATCATAGCGGCAAACTGGTAAATAAAGTTGGTTGAGCCGATGGCTGTTGCGGCCCAGGCTTTGCCGGCGACATCGGTTACCAGGATATTTAACGGCGAATTGACAAGATAGGAAACATAACCGAGCAGGAAAGCCATTACCATCAGCACTGTATAGGATTGCAGGTACCCGAAAATAATCGTGAGCGGAATTTGAATTAAAAATGACCAAAAAACAAGTTTTCGCATGTTGCCCAATTTTTTCACCAAAAAGGCGGATGACGGCGGTGCTAAAACGCCCCCGATGCCATATACAACCATGATCATGCCGCCGGCTTTGGCTGAAAAGCCTAATTGTTTAAAATAGGCGTTCGCCCAGGTAGCCAGGCCAATTTCCGCCCACATCAGGCTAAATCCCATAGCGGCAAGGATCATCAGGTTTTTAGTAGTAAATACAACCTTCAGGCCGCCAAACGGATTACCGCTGCTTTTGACGCTGTTATCAGCGGTACGGACAAAGCAGGCAACCAATATCCCGATCACAATACTGGCTATGCCAAAAACCTGCATGACGCCTTGCCAGCCAATCGACTGGTTGATTATCGGCACCAAAAAATTTGGCAGCAGCAGCCCCAGCGATGGCGCGGCCATCAGCACTCCCCAGGCCACTGCCCGCTCGTTGGCAGGAAACCACTCTGTCAGTGCCCGGGAAGCCGCTGACATAACCGCACCGGCGCCAAGTCCCATTGCAAACCGTAACCAGAATCCCTGATTATAGTCGACCATATATTGCATTAAGAACAGCATAGCTCCGGGGAGTACCAACCCTCCCGCCAATATCCAGCGAGGCCCGAGGCGGTCTGACAGAATGCCTGCCGGCACTTGGGTCAGGATATAGCCGAAATAGAAGGCGGTCATAAAAGAGCCGGCCTGTGCCGCGGTGAACTGAAATACTGGTCCTACTACCGGAATGAGTGGCGGCCAACTGAAACGGGACATAAAAGTAAACATAAAACTCGCAAATGCCAGCAGCAGGATTATCCAGCGAAAACTTTTGCCTGACGAAGATTCAGCTTGCATATTGGTCGTACTCATATATTCACCTTGCTTTCTGGAAAATTCCGATATTCCTGTCAATGAATTTCCATTTATGTTTAAAGCATCATGGCAGAGGAATGAAAGAATAATAATCCATTCCTCCACTATGAGATTGTGCCAGCGTTAAAATGCCCAGCTCCATAACCAGTTAAAGGCCATACCCTCGATGGTTTCCCAGGGCTTCCGGATCAAAGCTTCATCCCCGGCAATGCCGCCCAGCTCAGCCTTTTTTACCTCCCAGGGCGTAAGCACCGGCTGCTGGCCTAATCCCGGTATTTCACTGCTGACAGGCAATGGCAGCTGCCGCTTGGGTTTGATGTTTTTGTCATACCAGCCATACTTCATGACAGCATCAACCATGGCCCGTACATTTGCAGGTTTTGCATTTCCCGGAAGATAACATCCGCCGCCCATCATATAGCCGCTGCCGCCGCCGAGCTTTTCACACAATAGTTTGACTCTGGCATCAACTTCTTCCGGCGTGCCAAGAATAAACATCCGGCTGGGAATACCGCCGGCAATACACATATGATGGCCGAAGTCTTCCTTGGCCTTAAAAATATCGCCCTGGTCATCAATATCGCAAAGTACGGTGCCTTTTGGCAGCTCCAGCATATGATGCCAATGCTTGCCCCAATCGCCTTCCATATACAGCCTGATTTTATAGCCGGCGGCAATAATCATTTCCATGGTTTTCTTGAAAGAAGGCCAGTAAAAAGTGTCAAATTGTTTGGGTGACATAAATGTCGGCTTATGAGTAGGCACAAATATCGGGTACCGGCGCAGCGGATCAGCGGTCGATAAGGCAACCCGGGCCATAATCGGCGCCAATATGTCGCAAGCCTCCAATACTTTGTCAGGCTGCCGGCGGATATCGCGCAGAATGCCGGTTAACCCGCGCAAAACGTCACCAAGGGCATCAAACGGAGCCAGGAAAGCTCCTGTCATCGGTTGAGGCATACCGCATTGATTTTGTAATTGAATGGATCTGTTGCGCATAATTTCGGCATACATGTTCTGGGCCATCCCGGCTTTAAGAAAGGCAAAATGGGAGCGGGCAGAACCTTTGTCCAGCTCGCTGAAGATTCTGGGAAAAAACCTCTCCAGCATGAATTGTCCCGGATTGGCAATTAGCAAATCATATTCATCTGCCAGCATATATTCCGCTTCGGAAAATTGAATGGCAACATGCGATTCCAGATCGCGGCCAGGGAACTTGTAGGTTTTCGCGCCTAAAGTATCATGAAGCGGTGCCCAGAAGCGGTTATTCCGCAATACGTCAAACTCGGGAAAATCACGGATAAAATCCAGTTCACTCTGCAGCCATTTTTGGGGATCATAAATGACTTCTGGATTGCTGGCAGTATACGATTCAGCGAAGTTATTACTGCCAATGGCAATGGGAATCCGGTCAACCGGCTCCAATGCAAGGGCGGCTTGATATCTGCCCAGCCGCTGTTCAAAAAGCTCATTTAGGTCTATGTTCATTTCAACATTTCTCCTTTGTTAAATTATCAGTCTCATAATTTTGAGGAAGCCGCGATCGCAATTAAATTCTAGGACAATTATGAATAATTGGTCAAATTCTTAAAATTCAATAACTATATTCCAATTTCGAATCAGTAACTTATTTGCCATTGTTATGCCAGTGTTATATGATTGTAGTAAATATACATTGCATTGGAGATAGTGATATGGATATTAGGCATTTAACCGCATTTGTCACTGCAGCTAAAAGTCTAAGCATCACCGAAGCGGCAAAACGGCTTTATATTTCCCAATCGTCCTTAAGTAAGCAGATTTCCGAACTGGAGCAAACGATTGGGGTAAAACTGTTTATTCGTCATTATCGCTCGTTGGAATTGACAGCAGCCGGCAAATATTTACTTAAAGAAGGTGACAGCCTAATTCAGAAAGCCAATGAGATTTTGAATAATACCCGGCAGGTACAGCGCGGCATGCGTGGAATCCTCAAAATTGGCTGTTTTACCAGCCAACTGCCATTTATGCCTGAGGTCTTAAAAAAATTCTATACACTCTATCCGCAGATTAAATTGGATATTCAAATATATCCCTTAAAAACGATCGAAGAATTATTGATGCGCAATGAATTGGATTTCGGCTTTATCACTAAACTGGGGCAGCAATTAGAATATCGCCAGTTTTGCTCACAACTGGTTTACCGGCTGCCTTTAGCCTTTGTGTTGCCTGTCAACCATCCTTTAGCGGCGGAATCCGCCATTACACCGTCGGTTTTAGCTAAAGAGTCTTTTATGGTGCTTTCGCAAGAGGAACCGCAAGATGGCGTGAACTGGCTTATACAGTTATGCCAAAGGCATGGATTTACGCCACAAATTGCTTTTAAGTCCAATCATTTTGAAAGTATACTCTGGCAAGTCGGAGCCGGAATGGGAGTTTCCTTTACAGCCAAGCATCCGAAAATTTCAATACCTGAAACAGTTTCTGTGGTTGATATATTAGATGAAGATGCTTTTCGCAATACCCTTGTTATTTGGAAAAACACAAATTCCAACCCGGCCATACCGCTTTTTTTGAAAGTGCTTACATCGATTGCATGTATATCATAAACATTGCTTCAGCAGTAGAGTTTAGTTCCATTGAAACTTAATCATAGTTATCCAATAGCTAAGACCTCAGATGACAAAACAAGCAATCTAACATATTTAGTTAGATTGCTTGTTTTGTTTTTATGGAGAGGTTGTCTGTTTTATGTAATATGAAAAATTTGAATAATATTTTTGAAATTTAAGAATTTGACGAATTGCGCGACAACGATTTAGGATTGAATTAGGATAACTTTATTTAGTAGGAGGTTTAGGATGAACACCGACAATAGCTTTAGCTCCTATCGCTGGGTAATTCTCGCACTTGTAGTTGTTTGTTTTTGTGCCACCTTCGTTACCCGTTTTACCTGGCCACCCCTGATAACAACCGTCGCTCCTGTGCTGAAACTGAGTATGGCTCAGGCAGGCTCTTATATGAGTGCTTTTTATATCGGTTATCTTGTCACGCAAATTCCGGCTGGCATTATTGCGGACAAGTTTGGTGTACGCGTGGTGCTGGCTGTCAGTCTGATGCTTGAGGGGGTTTCCACTTCGTCCCTGGCATTTACCGGTAATTATGAGGCAGGCTTTGTGCTGCGGATCATTGCCGGTCTGGGAGCCGGTGCTGTGTACGCTTCGGCCGCCAGAGCACTGGTGGAATGGTTTCCGGCAAGAGAACGCGGCAGAGCTTTTGGCCTGCTTATGGTGGCTCCTTCAGCCGGTATCCTAATTTCAAATTTTTTGGCGCCTACTCTTAACCAAATGTTTGGCTGGCAAGGCGCCTTTATGTCGGTGGGAACAATAACCTTTGTTGCAGGTGTGTTTGTTGCATTATTTATGCGTTCGAATGCGCCAAGGGAAAATGAGAAGGGATCATTGACAGCCGGCTTTACCTTTATCTTTCAGCATAAAAATTTGATGCTGACTTGTGTGGCTGGGTTTTGCTTAATGTGGCTGCAGTTAGCTGTGGCAACCTGGGCAAATGTTTATATTAAATCAATCGGCTTCACCGTAAAGGAAGCCGGTGCAGTCATGATGTGGTATGGAGTTGGCGGTGTTTTGTCACCGATTGTGGCCGGTTTCTTGTCTGACCGGTTAAATAACAGGCGGGTAATTGTTCTGGTATCACTGGCGCTTACCATTCCGTTAACCCTGTGGTTCGGCTATGAGACTTCACTGACCGCATTGTATATACTTAGCTTCTCCGCTGCTTTTGCCTCTTATCTGGCAAACCCCATGCTTAATGTAATGGTTGCCAATTATGCGGGGGTTCAATGGGCTGCTACCGCTAGCGGCATAGCTAACTTCCTGTACCAGATTGCCTCTTTAATTAGTCCGCTTGTTCTCGGGTTAGTCATTGACTGGACAGGTAACTTTAGCTGGGTGTGGTGGATTATGGCCTTGGGTCCGGCTGCCGGCTTTATCGTTATGTTAAATATCAAAGAAGAGCAGACTTAGCCGGCAACATGGCAGTAAGTGTTGCAGAAAAGAGGTAAGTAAATGGAAAAGGCGGCCAAAACCTTTACTTTAACGATCAAAGACAATGACAGTGTGCTAAGCTGCTCGTCAGCTTCCACCATAATGCGGACTTTACTTGACGGCGGCCTATTTATAGAAGCCAACTGCAATGGCAGGGGTTCGTGCGGGCGCTGCCTGGTCCAGGTCCTTGAGGGCCGGGTAGCAGACCGTGACGGCAATGCGGTGCCGCCAGGTAAAAATAATATGTATTTAGCCTGCCAAATTTACCCACTGGCAGATGTAACCATCTGTTTGCCCCGCCTGGAAGTAAGTCAAAAAGCACAAGCAGCCCAAATCCCGGTAGAGGTTACTAAAGCGCTGTTAAAAAAGATTGTGCTGGCACCGGCGTATCCCACACTTAGTAAGCATTATTCCTTCCAGGCAATGCTCAGGCAAGCGCTGGCAACAGCAGGGGCGGCTGCCGGAGGCTGTGACAATATAACCGTCCTTAGAAGCCTGCAGGAGGCAGTGGCAGCAAAACCCGAGCTGATTACCCTCACTCTCCTGCAGGAAGAGGTAATAGCCGTTGAAGCCGGAGACACATCACCGGCCTTGTTTGGTGTTGCCTTTGACATAGGCACAACAACAGTTGTTGGCCTCTTGGTTGATCTAAACACCTATAAAGTAGTGGCCGTATGCTCAAAAAACAACCCGCAAGCCTCCAGGGGAGCGGATGTAATAACAAGGATACAAGCCGCCTGTGAGTCGGCGGAAGGCTTAGCGGGTCTGTCCCAGCTTATCAGAAGCTGTATGAATGCCATTATTCACGAGCTTTGCAGCCAAGCAGGCATTGAAAGTAGCCATATTTACGCTGTAACCATAGCAGGCAATACTACGATGACACATCTCGTACAGGGAATATCTCCGTCAACCCTTGTGAAACAACCTTACGCCGCCTTGTTTAACCATTTGGCCCCGCTTTGTCCCAACGACATTGATATCGGGATAAATGCCTGGGGCAAAGTCCTGATATTACCTAATGTTGCGAGTTTTATCGGCTCTGACACAACGGCGGCCGTCCTGGCGGCAGGGCAAGATCTTGACGCCGCCCCGACACTGCTGGTAGATTTAGGGACAAACGGTGAAATGGTCTTACATGACGGCCAAGCGATGTATGCCTGCTCGACGGCAGCCGGTCCGGCTTTTGAGGGAGCGCATATCCGTGATGGCATGCGGGCGGCGCCAGGAGCTATCAGTGATGTCAAAATCACAAAGGATCAGGTTATAAGCACCGTGATTGGCGAGGGAAAACCGGCAGGGATTTGCGGTTCAGGTATGGTAAAAGCCATAGCGGAATTTATTAAAACCGGGATTCTGCATACCAGCGGGCGTTTCAATCAAGCGGCGATAGCAGCACTTCATCCCGGCTTGCAGCGACGGTTCAGGCAAAGTAATAACGAGTGGGAATTTGTCCTTGTTGCAGGGGCTGAAACGATGAACGGCAAGGACATTGCCGTGACCCAGTCAGATATTCGCCAGATTCAGCTTGTCAAGTCCTCCTTACGGACAGGAATTGAGTTTCTGCTGACAAAGCTAAATAATAAAGCAGAAACAGAGTACCGCATTTATCTGGCAGGCGCCTTTGGCAACTATATTGATATCGACAGTGCATTACTTATTGGTATGCTGCCGGCAATCAAGAAAGCGTCGATACTATCTGTCGGTAACGCCGCCGGTACCGGCGCCGTAATGGCGCTATTGTCTGCCGATAACCTGAAGCGCTGTACGGAAATAGCAGACAGGATCGAATACGTGGAACTGGCTTCCCAGCCAGGCTTTCAAAACAGATTTTTGCAAAACCTGGCTTTTCCCAAAAACTGAGTGGGACAAGGGGACAGGTCCCTTGTCCCACTAAAATAAGTCCGAGCCGTTAGGCGAAACGGCTGGACTCTATTGTTTGTAGGATATAATTTCATTACTGACAGCGCGGTATTACTATAGAGATTAATAATTTTTTCACTATTTACAAAAAAGCGACATCATTGTACAATTATTGTGAAGTAAGAGTCATGAAGGCTCTTGTCAAGCTAAGTGCAGCGCAGGTCTTTATCCATAGGAGACAGTCCCAATAGCGACAGACAGGCATGAAGCCGTTGGCGGACATATATTGAGTCCTCCTCTGGTTTGCATGTCTTTTTATTTGCCAAAAGGAAGCTTATGTTGACGTATAAGAGTAAGGGAGAGGTAAAAAGTATGGCAGCTACCAAAAAACAGTCCAACAGGTTCAGTCAGTTTGCAGCACTGGTTATTTCCCTAATTCTGCTGGTGAGCCTGGCAGCCGGCTGTGGTTCGCAGACAAGTAAGGAGACGTCTAAAGAAAAGGTATTGAATTTTTCCTGGGCGAAAGACGTTGGTCCCTTGAATCCGCACCTCTACAGTCCGAATGAGTTGTTTGCGCAGGCTATGGTTTATGAACCCCTGGTGCAGTACACCGGCAACGGAAAGATTATTCCCTGGCTGGCTGAAAGCTGGACAGTATCGCCTGATGGCAAAGAATACATATTCAAGCTGCGTAAGGATGTAAAGTTTTCTGACGGCACTGTGTTTAACGCGGCGGCAGTCAAGAAAAATTTTGATGCCGTGCTGGCCAACGGCAAGCGGCATGACTGGCTGGCCTTTGTCCGGCAAATCAAGGAAACACAGGTTATTGACGACAGCACCTTCAAGCTGGTGCTAAAGGATGCCTATTACCCGGTATTGCAGGATTTGGCGCTTATCCGCCCCATTCGTTTCCTGTCGCCTTCCCAGTTTCCGGACAGCGGCAATACTGCCGAGGGCATTAAGCAGCCGGTTGGCACAGGCCCCTGGATGCTGAGTGAGTATAAGCAGGGCGAAATGGCGGTATTTGTCCGCAATCCGCATTACTGGGGGACTAAGCCGAATGTGGATAAGCTGGTAGTAAAAATTATTCCTGACAGTGAATCAAGGGTGGTTGCGTTTGAGAAGGGTGAGCTTAATCTGATTTATGGTAAGGGAAATATCAGTATTGATGCCTTTAAGCAGCTGCAGGCTTCGGGAAAATATGAAACCAAGCTGTCCGGGCCGCTGGCAACCCGGGCTTTGGCCGTTAACTCCAATAAAGGCGCGACCAAGGAGCTTAAGGTGCGCCAGGCCATTCAGCATGCGGTGAATAAAGAGGCCTTTATTAAAGGCGTTCTCTTTGGTACCGAGCATAAGGCCGATACCCTGCTTGCCGCGAATTTCCCGTATTGTAATCTTGGTTTGCAGCCGTATGAATATAGTGAGGCTAAGGCTAAGAGTCTCTTAGCGGAAGCCGGCTGGCAGGAAGTCCCGGGCAGGGAGTTCCGGGAAAAGGACGGACAAGTGCTGGAAGTGGAGTTTTGTTTTCCCAGTACTGATGCCATTCAAAAATCCCTTGCCGAAGTGCTTCAGGGCGACCTGAAGAAAATCGGGATGAAGGTTAAGCTGACTGCCGAGGAGCCGGGAGCCATCTTTCAGCGTCAGAAGGACGGCAACTTTAATCTGATTTCCAACGATACCTGGGGTGCGCCTTCTGATCCGCATAGCTTGGTAGGTTCGATGCGCGAGCCGGTTCATGCCGATTATCAGGCACAGTTAGGCCTGCCGATGAAAGCGGAAATTGACAGGAAGGCTTCAGCAGTGCTTGTCAGCACCGATGAGGCCAAACGGCAGGAACTGTACCGGGAAATCCTCACCACCCTGCACGAACAGGCGGTGTATCTGCCGCTGTCTTACCTGACGAATATTGCTGTATACTCTAAAAATATAACCGGTGTTACCTTCATGGGCAGCCAATATGAAATTCCTTTCGATAAAATGGAGCTTCAATAATTCTTAAGAATAGAGGTTAGCCGGCATGGTCTCGTATATTGTCAAACGCCTGCTGAGCCTGATACCTGTGCTTGTGGGTATTTCGCTGATTACTTTTCTTATCCTGCGCCTGACGCCGGGTGACCCGGCGGAAGCCTATTTGCGATTATCACAAATACCGCCGACAGAGGCGGCAGTGGCGGCGGTCAGGACCGAACTTGGTCTTGACCGGCCGCTGCCGGTTCAGTATGGGGATTGGCTGGTAAAGGCGCTTACCCTTGATTTTGGCAGGTCTTATGCGACACATAGGCCTGTGTGGGATGAAATGATGCTGCTTGTACCGGCCACCGCTCAACTGGCCGGTGTATCGCTGCTGATTACCCTGATAATCAGCATACCTATGGGCATTTTTTCGGCATTGTATAAAGACGGCTGGTTTGATAATTTTTGCCGCCTGCTGGCCTTTACCAGCGCCTCCACCCCCAATTTCTGGCTGGGTTTTTTACTGATGTACTTTTTCTCGCTCAAACTGGACCTGCTGCCTACTCTGGGGCGGGGATCGTGGGAGCATTTTATTTTGCCGGCAGTAACCTTGTCCTTTGCCTATATTGCCACCTATATCAGACTGCTCAGAACCAGTATGCTGGAGAATCTCGACCAACAGTTTGTTCTCTATGCCCGGGCAAGAGGGCTGAAAGAAAGCTGGGTGATTGGCCGCCATGTACTGAAAAATGCCATGCTGCCTGTTGTGACAGCGCTCGGGATGAGCATCGGCCATTTGCTGTCCGGTTCGGTAATTGTGGAAAGCGTGTTTGCCTGGCCGGGAATTGGCCGGTTTTGTGTATCGGCTATTCTGAACCGGGATTATCCGGTAGTGCAGTGTTTTGTCCTCATGATGTCCTTCATTTTTGTTATTGCCAATCTGCTTGTTGATATTGCTTATGCCTGGCTTGATCCCAGAATCCGTCTGAAAGAGGAATCGCAATGAGGCCAATATCTGCCGCTTTTTTTCGTAATTTTGAGGTCAGGCACACTCTGACGGCACTCGCGCTGCTGATTATATTGTTTACTATCCTGCTGGCTGTTTTTGCGCCGGTTTTTGCGCCGCATGATCCGAATGATGTTGCTTTAGAAAGAAAATTAATGCCGTCTGATGAAAGTTACCTGTTGGGGACAGACCATCTTGGCCGCTGTATTTTGTCCCGCCTGATCTATGGGGCCAGAGTTTCCCTGGGAGCGGCTTTTGCCGTTATGTCGGTTACGCTGTCCATTAGTACTGTGGTAGGCGCCGCAGCCGGTTTTGCCGGCGGCCGGATTGATGCGATTATTATGCGGCTGTGTGATATATTTTTGGCCTTTCCCAGTCTGATTCTGGCGCTGGCCCTGGTGGGGGTTATGGGTCCGGGCTTGCCGAACGTGATTTTGGCGCTGGCGTTGTCCCAGTGGGCCTGGTATGCCAGAATGATTCGGGGGATGGTGCTTAGTCTGAAGGAAAGGAACTATGTCCTGGCGGCTAAGGTGGCCGGAACCGGGCGGGTGGGCATTATCGCCAGGCATATTTTGCCGAATATCCTGCCGCAAATTGTCGTGCTGGCAACCCTTGATGTGGGCTGGGTTATTCTGCACATTGCCGGTATGTCCTTCCTGGGTCTGGGGATTCAGCCGCCTACGCCGGAGTGGGGGGCAATGATCAATGACGGACGCCCGTTTTTACGGGGTTATCCTGCGCTGATGGCGTATCCGGGGTTGATGATTTTAAGTGTGGTTATGGCCTTTAATCTGCTGGGAGATGCTTTCAGGGATATGGCCGATCCCAAGAGAAAACGCTAGTAGCCTGTCAGTTCTAAAACGGTAGAATAAGTATTCACTGGATTAGGGCTGACAAGCTACTCAGAAGGGCGGAACTGTGTATGGCAAAGCAGCCACTGCTTTCAGTGGAAGATCTGGAAATTGCAATCAGACAAAAAGAACAGCTGCTGCCTTTGATCCGGAAGCTTAGTTTTCAGATAGCCAAAGGTGAGATTTTTGGTCTGGTAGGCGAAAGCGGTTGTGGCAAAACCATGACCTGCCTCTCTATTTTAAATCTGTTGCCTGTTGGTATTATGCGGACAGGCGGGCAAATCCGGCTGGGCGGTACAAGTCTTGACAGTCTGACTTCCTCTCAGTGGCGGGAGCTGCGCGGTGACCGGATTGGACTCATCATGCAGAATCCCATGAGTGCCTTTGATGCCATCCGTACCATTGGTGATCATTTTATTGAAACACTTTTGTCCCATGGCAAAACAGACACCCGGGAAGCCAGAACAATTGCGATAGAGTATATGACCAAGGTAGGCTTGCCGGAGCCCGGCTTATTGCTGCGCCAATATCCGTTTGAGCTAAGCGGCGGTATGCTCCAGCGGGTGATTATTGCCATTGCGCTGGCGCAGCAGCCTGACCTGATTATTGCCGACGAGCCGACAACCGCTTTGGACGCTACTTCGCAGGTTCAGATTCTCGATTTGCTGGCCGGGGTGCGGCGTGAATTTGGCACAAGCATTTTGCTCATTTCGCATGATCTGGGTGTGATTGCCCGCCTGGCTGATGAAGTTGCGGTGATGCAGGCCGGCCAGTTTGTTGAGCAAGCCGCGGTTCAGGAACTATTTGCCCATCCCCGCCATCCTTACACCCAGGCGCTGCTGAATGCACGCAACAGCATCAGCTTAGCACGCAAACGGAGGTTAGCCAATGTCAGCAGTACAACCGCTTCTTGAATTGCGGCAAGTCAGTAAACATTTTCATGGCGGCGGCATTTTCAAACAGGGCAGGCGGGTGCAAGCCACGAAGGCGGTATCGCTTACTTTAGGGGCAAAAGAGTGCCTTGGCCTTGTCGGTGAAAGCGGTTCAGGCAAAAGTACCCTGGGGCGGATTATTCTGGGGATTGAGAAACCGGAAGCCGGGGAAGTGCTGTTTCAGGGCATTAATCTCTATGGTAAGGATAAAGCAGCCATCCGGGCGGTGCGGCGCGACCTGCAGGTGGTTTTCCAGGACTGCTTCAGCTCGGTCAATCCCCGGATGACAGCAGGCGAAAGTATTGCCGAACCGCTGAAAAATTTTGAAGGCTTAACCTACCGTCAGACTTTACGGACAGTGGGGGAGCTGCTGGAGCTTGTCGGTCTTAAGGCTGAGGATGCCTTAAAGTTCCCGCATCAGTTCAGCGGCGGACAATTACAGCGGGTGTGCATCGCCAGGGCCATTTCTCTGCGGCCGAAGCTTATCGTTCTCGATGAAGCTGTCAGCAGTCTGGATGTATTGGTGCAGGCGCAGATCCTTGAGTTATTGTCTGCTTTGCGGGAAGAGCTGAGTATGTCGTATGTTTTTATTTCTCATGATCTGGCGGCGGTTGCCCGTCTGGCCGACCGGCTGGCAGTCATGCAAGCCGGGGAAGTTGTGGAAAGACTGGAGACGATGGAGGACATTCATTGTCTTACCCACCCGGTGTCTTTGGCGCTGCTGGGTGCAGTTTTACCGGCCGAACCTGTGAGCCGGGCCGGTGGTATGGATGCAGGTACTTGAAAAAGGAGAGGGTCGCATGGAGATCAAATATAAGGATTGGACGATTCGCAAAATAGCGGCAGACGATAAGGAAGCCGCACTGGCTTTTATTATTCCCATGCTGCATGAGGTGTACCCCAATATACCTGACGTAGCCGTGCGCTGGGATCTCTCCCATATGGAGGAAGCCTATATGCTGGCAGACAATACGGCCATGTTTGCCGCTTTTGACCAAACCGGGAAGGTTGTGGGGACAATTGCCATCAGGCCATATGATGACAGGCTTGATAAGGTCAAAGGCTGTTATGATGTGCCCAGGACGGCGGAATTATCCCGCTGTTATATTGACAGCTCGCTGCGCCGCCAGGGGATTGCCGGGAGGCTGCTGGCTGTCATGGAGGATTATTGCCGCAGTGTTGGATATACGGCCATCTGTCTGCATACCCACCGGTTTTTGCCGGGAGGTTATCCCTTCTGGTTAAGTCAGCAGTTTATTATCCGCGAACTTGGCAACGACCCCTTGGATACGGTTTATATGGATAAAAGTCTTTAAACAGTGCAATAGAAAAAGGATGTCTCCGTAGGTTATATGCTACCTACCGGAGGCATCCTTTTATTTTGTGTGCCGATACAAGGCCCGGCGCGGGCAGCCGTCATACAACGCTGCGACGCTGGGGCGCTATGGAATCATCCATGCCAGCACATAGGCTTGTAAATAGGTCATTATACCGATAATTACGGCAAGCACCAGCGAATGCATGACAGTAAAGCTGAACAGGTCGCCTTCCTTGCCGACAAGTCCGGTAGCGGCGGTGGCTACGGCAATGCTTTGCGGTGAAATCATTTTACCGGTAACGCCGCCGGAGGAGTTGGCAGCTACTGTCAGTACAGGGTCAACACCCACCTGCTGGGCGGTTACCGACTGCAGGTTGCCAAACAGGGCGTTGGCAGAGGTGTCCGAACCGGTTAGAAATACTCCCAGCCAGCCGAGCCAGGCTGAAAAGAAGGGAAAAAATGAACCTGTGCCTGCGAGAAACAGACCAAGGCTTGAGCTCATGCCGGAGTAGTTCATAATATAGGCGAGGCCCAGCACGGCGGGAATTGTTATTAAGGGTTTGGTTAATTGCTTGAAGGTTTTTCCAAAAATACGGAAGAACTGACCGGGCCCCACTCCCAGCAGCAGAGCTGAGAGGATACTGGCAATGAATAAGGCGGTTCCTGCCGCACTCAGCCAGTTGAGTTTATATACGGCTGCCATGGGGGTGGGAACTTTGGCAATCGGTGCCACCTGAATAACGGCATTGTGCAGGCCGGCCACATAAACAGAGAGTGTCGGTGCTTCCAGTAATGCCTTTATCGGTTTCAGGCCCCAGAGAATAACCATAACGGTAAGAATGATAAATGGTCCCCAGGCGGTAACCAGTTCCCCGGTAGAATAGGAAGGCCGGGTGGCGGCGGTTGTACTGCTTTTTTCCTCACCGGGAAAACGCCAGATTGTAGCCGGTTTCCATGTTTTGAGGAAAAGGGTCAGGCAAAGAATGGCCGCCAGTGAGGAGAGGATATCGGGCAGTTCCGGACCGAGGTAATTGGAGGACAAAAACTGTACAACAGCAAAAGAAATACCGGCTATCAGGCAGGCTGGCAGCACTTCCATAGCAGACTTCCAGCCTGCCATCAGCACGATTAACCAGATGGGGATAATGGCTGACAGGAAAGGCAATTGGCGGCCAACCATCTGGCTTATCTTCATGGTATCAATGCCGGTAACCTGCCCGGCAACAATGATAGGGATGCCGATACCGCCAAAAGCAACCGGTGCCGTGTTGGCTATCAGGCAAAGACCGGCGGCATACAGCGGATTGAAGCCAAGGCCGACCAGCATTCCTGCCGAGATGGCGACAGGGGTGCCGAAACCGGCCGCACCTTCTAAGAAAGCGCCGAAAGCAAAGGCAATTAAGAGTGCCTGGAGGCGACGGTCGTCGGTTATGGTGGCAATGGAATTTTTAATAATGTCAAATTTCCCGGTTTCTACCGTCATGTTGTAAATGAATATGGCAGTGATTACAATCCAGAAGATAGGAAAGATGCCGTAAGCGATACCCATGATGGTTGATGTAAGCGCGGTGGTAAACGGCATCTTATAGACCAGTACGGCCACCAGAAAAGCCGTTATCATTGCCGCAATTCCCGCTATTTGTCCGGGAGCGCGGCGAATGGCCAGCAGGTAGAAGATTACGATAATGGGAATGGCTGCCGCGAGGGTCGATAAAGCGAGATTGCCCAAGGGCAGATACTCTTGCGTCCAAGTCATATGGTTATTTCCTCCCTAATAGGCTATAGGATTATTTTGGTGTATGTATGCTATTATTTGCAGCCACAGAGTAAAAAAAACAGGATAATGATGGATAAAATGCACAAACTATAGCAGGGTTTGTTAAAAGATACTATTGGAAGATAACTTAAGAATTTTAATGTGGAAGATATACTGATAGATAATCTAACGTGATGGGGAGGTTCCAAGGAATGAAAGCATCTATTTTTATTACCTGTATTTGTGACAGTATGTATCCCCGGGTTGGCGAGTCCATGGTGCGTGTTCTGGAAAAACTCGGGGTGACCCTGGATTTTCCGCCGGAACAGACTTGCTGTGGCCAACCGGCGCTAAGCAGCGGTTATTGGGACTATGCCAAACCGATAGCCGAGACCATGCTTGCGGCTTTTGCGCACAGCGAGTATGTGGTGGCTCCGGCCGGTTCCTGTATTACTGCTGTCAAGGAATACTATCCGGTCTTGTTTGAAAAGAATTCAACACAGTATCGACAGGCTCAGGAATTAATCGGGAAAATTTATGAGTTTAGTGAATTTGTCGTTAAAGTATTGAAGCAGGAAGATTTGGGGGCGCGTTTTCCGCACCGGGTAACCTATCATTCCAGCTGCCATGCCCGGAGATTTTTACATACCGACCAATATATTCATACCTTGCTCCGGAACATAAAGGACATAGATTATGTGCCTATGCCGCATGAAGAAGCCTGCTGTGGCTTTGGCGGTACCTTCTCGATAAAATTGCCGGAAATATCGGAAGCCATGGTGGATGAAAAAGCCAAACACATTCTGGAAACCAAAGCCGATGTCCTTGTCGGTGTGGATTTAAGCTGTCTGATGAATATTGACGGCAGGCTGAAAAAGCAAAAGTCCAATGTACGTGTTATGCATATTGCTGAATTGTTAGATGAGGGGCTGAGAACATGAGTGACAGGCCGGTGCTGCACCTTCGCGACAGGGCAGCCAAAGCGTTAAAGGATGAACAGATGCGTCAAGCTGTCCGCAAAGCGGTGGATCGCTTAAGCGGCAACAAGGACAAGGCAGCCCGCGAGCTCCCCAATTGGGAAGAGTGGCGGGAACAAACCCGGTTGATCCGTGAGCATACCGTGGACCACCTTGATTATTATTTGGCATTACTGACCAAAAATATAAGAAAAGCAGGCGGCAAGGTTCACTTTGCCTCCACCGCCGGAGAGGCCCGGCAGCTTATTGCCAAACTGTGCCAACAGTATGAAGCAAAACATATTGTAAAGTCCAAATCTATGGTTACGGAGGAAATTCACCTTAATTCTGCCCTGGAGGCGGCCGGGATGGAGGTAGTGGAAAGCGATCTGGCGGAATATATTCTGCAGTTGGCCGGAGAAACGCCATCCCACATCATTGTGCCTGCCATTCATAAGAACCGTTACCAGATTGCCGAACTATTTTCCCGGGTAAACGGTGAGAAGGTAGAGCCTGATACGCCGGCGCTTACCCGGTTTGCCCGCAAAGTTTTGCGTGACAAGTTTATGAATGCCGATGTGGGGATTACCGGCTGTAATTTTGCTGTTGCCGAAACCGGCTCGATTACCCTAGTTACCAATGAGGGCAACGCCCGTTTAAGCACAGCACTGCCTAAAGTCGTAATCACTGTTATGGGGATGGAACGAATTGTCCCGACCTTTGAAGATTTGGAAACCGTTTTGTCCATGCTGCCGCGCAGCGCCACCGGACAGAAAGTGACCAGCTATGTTTCGGTGATCAACGGCCCGCGCCAGCCTGGTGATATTGATGGCTGTGAACAGTTCCACCTGGTCATAGTGGACAACGGACGTTCACGCATTTTGGCAGATGAGGAATACCGGTCGGCACTGCATTGTATTCGCTGCGGTGCGTGCTTTAACGTCTGCCCTGTATACCGCCAGATCGGCGGACATGCCTATGGTTCGGTTTACGGCGGTCCCATAGGTTCGGTGATTACGCCGCTGCTGGAAAACGATATGGTCTTTTGGGGTGAACTGCCCTATGCCTCTACCTTGTGTGCGGCTTGCACCTTTGCCTGTCCGGCTAAGATTCCGCTGCAGGAGCTGCTGTTTAACCTGCGGCAAAAACGGGTGAGCGCCGGCCATACCGACGCGGTTGAAAAATTTGCCTTTGGTATGTGGAAACGGTTTTTCAAACTGCCCAGTACCTATAAATTCGCCATGAAGGCTGCTTCCCTGGGGCAGAAGCCACTTGTCAAAAACGGCTATATCACCGCCGCATTGCCCATCCTGGCAAATTGGACCAACTCACGCTATCTGCCGGCAGCCGCTGATAAAACCTTCCGGGACCGCTGGAAAAAACGCGAGAAGTAGGTGAGGTGATTTTATGACAGATATACAGGAAGACCTTTCGCAGGAAAACATGTTTTTGCAAACCGTAGCTAACGCTTTAGGACGTAAAACGGTTCTCACCGAACTGCCGGAACGGCAGGAAGCCGGACCGCCTGCTTTTTGGCGGGAGCAAAAGTTTGAGGAAGATCAGCCACTGGCACTCTTCAAAAGCAACCTGGAGGCCTTGACCGGCAGGGTGGCTATTGTCCGGAACGGTGCGGAAGCCACTAACCAGATAAAATTGTGGCTGAAAGTACTGAATGCCAAATCGGCAATTCTCTGGGATCACGCCAAGCTGCACGAATATATCGATAGTACACGGCTGGGTGTTAAAACGGCTTTCTGGAACCGTGACACTTCGCGGCGAGAACTGATCGAACTGGCAGAACAAGCCGATGTTGGCATCACCTGGGTCAATTACGCCATTGGCTACACCGGCACGGTAGCTTTGTTTAACGGGGAAAACTCCGGACGCTCGGTAAGTCTGCTGCCGCCAACCCATATTGCGGTTATGAACAGGTCGGATATTGTTCCCACCATGTCTACGGTAATGAGAATTTTGCTGGAGCGGCGCGGGCAGGGAGCTTTGCCTTCGGCAATTGACTTTATAACAGGTCCCAGCCGGACCTCTGATATTGAGATGGATTTATCCATCGGGGTGCATGGTCCTTTTCGCATGTGGGCTGTTGTTATCGACGACTGAGCCAACAAGCCGTGAAAATAAAAAAACGCCGGAGCAGACTGAGTTTGCTCCGGCGTTTTTGAGTTTGACGGAAAGTATAGGGGATTTGATTAGCCCTGCAGCAGCGGTACTGTATTGGCAGCATGCGGCATGACCGTAATGGTGTAGTCTTTGCGGTTAAGCTTTTGTTCGGCGATGGTCAGGGCTTCTTCCAGGGTAGTGACGGCAATTAGGCCGGCCTTTTCCATGAACTCCTTGTTTTGCGGCAGGGTAACAATAATATGCGGCACTTTTTTGGCCATAAGTCCGGTTTTGAGAGCAATAAAGCCGGGGACGGTAAAGGCTTTGCGCAGGGCAATTTCCCGGTCATAGAGGGATTCGTAGTTGAACCAGCCGCTGAAATCAGGCGGTTCCATAATATCACGGCATTCTAACAGGGCAATGATAACCCCATCGTCCTTGACAGCCATGATGGCGTTTTCGGTGGTTTTTGTCCCCTGATACAGGTTGATATCTTTGGGGAAGCCACCGGCAGATGCAATGACCAGGTCGGCTTTGGCGGTAATGGGCACACCAAAGATTTCTTCCACTGTTTTGCAGCCTTCCAGCCAGGCAGTATAAGGATGTCCGGCGACAAAGCGGGCAAATTGTCCTGTCGGGGTGAAGACGGCGTTGAGCAGAAAGGTATGTTTGAGCATGGCAGCCATTTCGCTCATGTCTTCATGCATGTTGTTGCCTTCCAGCTTACCGGACATGCAGTTAGGGTTGACACCCTGGCCGATAACCTCATGCAGGCAGAAGGTGTGGTTGCCCTGAATGGTGGAATAACCGGCAACACCCGGCACAATGGCTTTGCGGCCGCCGCCGAAGCCGGCCATGGGGTGATAGATAATACCGCCGGTCATAATGACTTTGTCGGCATTGACGACATGTTTATTGATATAGGTTTCCACGCCGCGTGAGGTTTTGCCGGTATAAACAAAATCTTCGGCAGCCGGCGCGTAGCTTTGAACAATCTGAATACGGCCTACTGTTTCCTCGCCGTAGACCTGGACATTCTCCTGGTCGGTGTGGCGCCGGTGCGAGCCCAGGCTGACAACCAGCTTGATATCACTGTCAGGTATGCCGGCCTGGTTCAGTTCATTTAGCAGTGCGGGCAGAAAGCGCGGATAGCTAATCCATTGGCGGGTGATATCACTGGCAATAATGACAACCTTATCCCCGACCTTAACTACTTCCGGCAGTGGCGGGGAGTCGATGGGCTGAGTTACGGCGGCTTTTACCGCTGCCGGTACATCGGCAATGGCTTCGACAGCTTTCCCCTCGATAACGTGAATCACCTGTTTTTCCGGCAGGGCAATCGAGACTTCCTTGTCACCCAAGCCGAGAACAAAATCTTTTAGCATGTTTACTCCTCCATATGAAACATATATAATGTAAAATTAAGCATAAAATATTACATTTGAAAACATTGTTTTATTCTAGGCAGAAGCAAATATTCCTGCAAGGAACATAAGGGATCTGCTAGAATTAACTATATACTGCCGTTTTTCGGCCTGGAGGAAACTGGACGGGGCGTTGGATTGGTGCTATTATATTGATAAGCTTAAGGCTTGGCACAGGCCAGGTCTTTTCTTTCTTTGTTTATTGAGGTGACTACGTGAACCAGACAAGATCTTTGCGGGACAAGACAAGGCAATTTCTTTTTATCTTTTTCCCGATATTTATTGCGCAGCTTTCACTTACGGCGACAGGCTTTTTTGACACCATCATGGCCGGCCAGGTAAGTCCTTATGATTTGGCAGGAGTTGCTATCGGTACTAATCTGTGGCTCCCGGTATTTACGGGTATCAGCGGCGTTTTGGGCGGGCTTACTCCCATCTTAGCCCAACTCCATGGCGCCGGACGGAAAGCGGCTATGCCTTTTTATGTCATTCAGGGCCTGTATTTGGCCCTGATATTGGGGCTGGTCGTCATCGGCGCGGGTTCGGCAGTGCTGCTGCCGCTGCTCAATACCATGGATTTAGAAGGGGCTGTGCATCGGATTGCCTTTCACTTCCTGTGTGCACTGGCAATTGGTATTGTTCCTTTATTTGCTGCAGCCGTGCTGAGAAATTTTATTGATTCCCTGGGGTATACCCGGGTCACCATGCTGATCACCCTGTGTGCCGTACCGATTAATATTGCGCTGAATTATCTGCTGATTTTTGGGAAATTCGGTTTCCCTCAGCTTGGCGGTGTAGGCGCAGGTTATGGTTCTGCCCTGACTTACTGGTGCCTTCTTATTATCAGTATCGGTGTTGTACGCTATGTAGAGCCGTTTAAAGGCTACCGGATTTTTGCCGCTTTCCCCGGCATTTCATTTACCGCCTGGCGGGAATTATTAGTTGTCGGCTTGCCGATCGGACTGTCGATTTTCTGTGAGGTCGCGATTTTTTCGGTAGTGGCTTTATTAATGAGTGAATATGGTACGGCAGTTATCGCGGCCCATCAGGCAGCCATTAACTTTGCCGGGGTAATATATATGGTGCCGCTGAGTATTGGCATAACCTTAACCATTGTGGTGGGGTATGAGGCAGGGGCGCGCCGTTATCATGACGCGAGGCAATACAGTTATCTGGGGATAGGAATTGCAGTTTCTGTCGGAATTATTTTTGCTGCCGGTTTATTTGCGTTTAATAACCAAATCGCAAGGTTATACACCGAAGATCCGGCCGTACTGGAGTTAGTCCGGAATTTCCTCGTATATGCCATCTTTTTTCAGCTTTCCGACGCCATTGCCGCCCCTATTCAGGGAGCCCTGCGCGGGTATAAGGATGTTAAGATAACGCTGCTGATGGCTATCATATCGTATTGGTTTATTGGTATGCCGGTGGGATATTTTCTGGCAAACTATTCGCCCCTCCAGGCCTATGGCTATTGGGTTGGGTTTATTGTCGGCCTGGCTGTCGGAGCGGTGGTGCTGCTCTTACGCTTAATCCGTCTGCAGAAAAAATATAATAAACTAGCGACAAAGGAGTAAAAAAATGGGTGCTTTACAATCAAACCTGCTGCTGCTCCTGGCGGCCGCCATCTGGGGGCTGGCCTTTGTAGCCCAGCGGGTAGGCATGGACCATGTTGGTCCGTTTACCTTCAATGGAGTCCGGTTCTTGCTGGGCAGTCTTTCGTTACTGCCAATGCTCTTTTACTATCGTAATACAACGCGGCAAACTACTGCCGGCAATTCCGGGGACGCAGTACGGGCGGGGATTCTTGCGGGCTTAATCCTGTTTACCGCCGCCTCGCTGCAGCAAATTGGCCTGATTTATACCACGGCAGGCAAGGCGGCCTTTATTACCTGCCTGTATATTGTGCTGGTACCGATCTTAGGCTTGTTTCTGAAGCAGTATGTTAGTCTTACTACCTGGATTAGCGCAATGCTGGCGATTATTGGTCTGTATCTGTTATGCGTGAAAGAAAGCTTTTCCATTGCTTATGGTGACCTGCTGCAGCTGGTGGGGTCTTTGTTCTGGGCCATACATATCCTGCTTATCGGTTATTATGCCAACCGGATTAATGTATTGCTGCTGTCATTTTACCAGTTTGTTACCTGTGGCGTACTCAGTCTGGGAATTGCACTCTGGTCTGAAACAATAGCTGTTGAAGGACTTACCGGGGCACTGATTCCTATTCTGTACGGCGGTGTTGTCTCTGTCGGGGTAGCTTATACGCTGCAAGTTCTCGGCCAGAAATATTCGCCGCCGTCGCATGCCGCCATTATTCTGAGTATGGAAACCGTTTTTGCGGTCATTGGCGGCTTCTTTCTGCTGGGAGAGCGCTTAGGTTTTCAGGAAATGCTGGGATGCGGTCTGATGCTGGCAGGTATGCTGTTAACCCAGCTGCAAAGTATTCAGCAGCCTGCCGCGGAAATAGTCATGACTGAGGAAACAAGCGGTAAGACAGGTTGACCGGAGCTGAATTATGGGGGTGTTGTCATGAACGGCGTTCGTTTCTACCGGGATGCCGATTTGCCATTCTTTGAATTAAAATTATGTGATGCCAGTTATCTTTGTTATAAAAAGCATTCTCATGAAGAATACTCTTTGGGGATAGTGGAGCATGGCAAGAGTTCTTTTTGGTGTGAAGGCAAGGTTACCGAGGTTAGCCCCAAGACCACGGTGCTGATTCCGCCGGGGCTGATACATTCCTGCAATCCTGACCGTCAAGGCCGGTGGCAATACAAAATGTTCTTTATTGAAGCAGGCTGGATGCAGCGGTTTTTGACAAGTAAAGGCATAGCTGTTTCCAACCGGCCGGTGGTGAGCGATATGACGACACTCTCCGCCCAGCGTGCCCTGCATACCCTGCTCGAGTCCTTGGCGCAGCAGGCAAGCCCGCTGGAAAAGGAAGCAGGCGTAATGGCCCTGTTTGAACAGGTGGTTGGGAGTATGGAGCCGGTGGGCAATTGCCGCAAGGTAATCGAAGTGCCCAAACTGAAAATGATCAAGGATTATCTGCACAACAACTATTTGAAGAAGATTACCTTGGAAGAACTGGAAACCGTATCAGGCTTGAATAAATTTGCCATTATTCGTGCTTTTAAGGAAGAATTCAATATACCGCCCCATACCTATCAAACACTGCTGAGAATCAATTATGCCAAGAAACTGCTGCGACAGAACCGGCAGATCGTGGAGGTGGCCTGTGAAGCCGGTTTTTATGACCAGAGCCACTTTCATAAGGTATTTAAGAGCCATACCGGCGTGACACCGGAAAAGTACCAAAGGCTGAAATAGCCATACGTCAATTTTTTACAATACGCCTGCTGCTTTTGCCTGGTATGCTGGTCTCATGCGTTATCTAAAAGCATGTTTTCGGTGACGCCAGATGGGGTACCAGAGTAAAAATCAGGAGGGTATTATGCAGGAAAATACAAGCAAGACACGGCAAAAGGTCAGCCTGCGGGATAATCAATATATTATGGCTAACCTGCTGCTGCTTATAACCGTTTTATTTTGGGGTGTATCTTATGTAAGCATCAAAATTACGGTGGCCGAAGTACCGCCGGTCACTATGGCTCTTATCCGGTTTGCCATCGCCTCGGTGCTGCTGGTGGGGCTGCTTAACCGGTTTGAGCCTGGTGCCAAAGTCGCCAGGGCCGATATTCCGCGGATGGTATTGGCAGGCTGTCTGGGAATTACACTGTACTTTTATTTTGAAAACATTGGCGTAAAGCTAACAACGGTAGTCAATGCCTCGCTGATTGTGACAATTATTCCGATTTTGGCCATTTGCCTGGATATACTGTTTTTCGGCGCCAGGGTTTCAGTGCTTAAACTGGTCGGGATAGCCATTGCTATTGTCGGCATGTATTTTTCGGTAACAGCCAACGGCCAGCTGGATTTCAACTCTGCCAATTTCATTGGCAATCTATTTGTTCTGGGCGCGATGTTGTCCTGGACCTTTTATACTCTTGTTGCCAAGTCGCTGCAAAATAAGTATTCCGGCATGTGCATGATCACCTATCAAACGGTGATAGGCACAATACTCTTGCTGCCCTTGTCGCTCACCGAAGTTAACGAGTGGCAGGTATTTTCACTGACCGCTATGGGGCATATTTTATTTCTGGCAGTGTTTTGCTCGGTGGTCTGTTATTTATTGTATATGTATGCGTTAAAACATTTGGATGTTGCCATTACAACCCTGTATCTTAATCTGGTTCCTGTTGCCGGGGTACTTGGCGGCTATTTAGTCCTGGGAGAAAGGGTGCTGCCCATTCAGCTTGCCGGTGGTGCAGTAACGCTGCTGGCTATTTGGGTTATGAATTTTGAGCGGTCCAGGCAAGCCGTTAAAGCAGATGAATTCATACATACAGCAAAGGAGAAACAGGCATGATTTCAGTGAAGAGGCTTGAAGAAAATTTCCGTAGATTGAGTGCCATCGGGGCACAGGCAGGCGGAGGCATTACGCGCCTGGCGTTCAGTGATGAAGATTGGGAAGCCAGGAATTATATTCGTGAGCTTATGGAAGCAGCCGGGCTTGCTGTCCGGGTGGACGCTTTCGGCAATCTCATTGCCCGCCGGGAAGGGCTTAACCCGGCGGCGCCTGTGGTTATGCTGGGGTCACATATTGACAGTGTTCCCAATGGCGGCAACTATGACGGGGTGGCAGGCGTGCTGGCGGCGATTGAGGTGGTCCGCTGCCTGGAGGCTGCAGGACAATCGACAGCGCATCCCCTTGAGATTGTCGTTTTCATGGCTGAAGAATCCAGCCGGTTCGGTATGGCCACCCTTGGCAGCAAGGCATTTTGCGGCAAACTTTCATTGGCGCAGTTAGAGCAGTATACCGACAAGCAGGGTGTGACACTGGCCCAGGCTATGCGCGGGCGGGGGCTTGCACCTGAAAATATCGGACACGTGCGTTATGACCAGGCAATCAAAGTCTTTTTGGAATTGCATATTGAGCAAGGCAAAGTATTGGAAACCATGGGTAAGCAAATTGGCATCGTCACCGGGATTGCCGCCCCTACCCGCCTGAAGGTAATAGTAACAGGCCAGGCCGATCATTCAGGCGCCACGCCCATGAATATGCGTCAGGACGCGCTGACTGCGGCGGCTGAAATTATTTTGCTGGTGGAAAAACTGGCAGGTCAGGAAGGCCATAACGGCACGGTAGGTACGACCGGGATGGCAAAGGTTGAGCCAGGGGTCATGAATGTTATTCCCGGACGGGTCGAACTGGGCATTGACCTTCGCGGCATTTCGGCGGCCAGCAAACGGCAGGTGCTGGGGGAACTGACGGCAGGCATTGCTGAAGTACAAGCCCGGCGCGGTGTCGATATGGAGATTATTACGCTTACTGACGAAAAGCCTGTGGAAATTTCCCGGGAAATAGTCGAATTCCTGCAAAATATAGCAGAGGAATATGGTTATGCCAACATGCTGCTGCCAAGCGGTGCCGGACATGATGCCATGCATGTGGCGGAAATGGCTCCAACCGGCATGGTGTTTGTCCCCTGCAAAGGCGGCATTAGCCACAATCCGGCCGAATGGGCCAGCATTGACGACATTGCCGCCGGTGCCCGAATATTGCTGGGTGCGGTGAGGAAATTGGCCGAAAGCACGGAGACAGACAATCTGGGTTAGTGTTTTCGACAAGCCTGGACGGACAAACTCCGACCTTGTTTGGTGCTTACCTGCCCGGCGCGCGCTTGCCCCATTTTGTCAAAAAAAGGCTATAGGGCTGGGAATTTGCGCAACTTTATAGAGATAAGCAAGACCGTGTAGGTGCCCTGCTGGCAGGGAATACACGGTCTTTTCAATAGGTTGGTTTTATATAGCAACAAGATTAAGATTTTTTGTAATAATAAGCAGGCGATCAGGAAAGTATAGCGAATAATACCATAACGGAGAAAAAAATCTCCGAAGGTAAGGTTAGTGAATATAATCTCCGAGGTGGTTTGATAATGCTATTTTCTAAAATTCGGCTACAGCATAATCGTTTTACAGCCACGCAAAATAAAATTGTCCAATATCTGCAAGCGCATGCGCAGGAAGCCCTGACCCTGCCAATCAATGAATTTGCCGCTAAATGCGGTGTGGGTGAAGCGACGGTAATACGCTTTTACCGGCTGCTGGGCTATAAAAATTATGCCATGTTTCGTGTTGCCCTGGCTAAGGAGTTAGCCGCAGAAACCGATATACAGCCGATTTATGAGGAAGTGCAGGCCCATGACGGGTTAACTGACATCATTCGTAAGGTTGCCGATTCCACCACTCAAGGGATTTCTGACTTGAAGCAGCAGCTTTCGGCAGAGGCGCTGGCAACTATTGAACAGCAGTTGCGCCAAGCCGCTGTTGTTCATGTCATTGGCTTGGGTGCCTCCGGTGTAGTGGCCCAGGATGCCAGGCAAAAATTTATGCGTCTGGGCTGCAGGGTTATTGGGTATTCCGATTCCCACCTGATGATGATTGCCGCATCAATTGCCCGGCCGGACGAAGTCTTTTTTGCCATTTCCCACTCAGGCGAGACAACAGATATACTCCGTACACTGGCGCTTGCCCAAAAACGCGGCTGCTTTACCTGTGCTCTGACCAGCTCCATCGACTCCGGCATTACTCAACTTGTTGATGCGTATTTATTAAGCTGCACCTGTGAAACGAAAATGCGTTCAGATGCTATGATTTCCCGCATCGTTCAGCTTGTCGTCATTGATATTTTGTATGTTATGATGGCGCTGCAAATTGGTGAGCCGGCTATCGCGGGAGTAAATCAATCGCGTACAGCCCTGCGGCAATATCGTAATCAGTCTGACTGAACTGCCATATCATCATAATAAGGAGGAAGCGATTTGAAAGCAACAAGCAAAGGGATGATCGTTATCGCCGACGACCTGACTGGTGCCAACGATACCGGGGGACAGTTCGCCCGGCAGGGCATGCATACGGAGGTGCTGCTGAATGATGCGGCGCTCAATGCCACAGCCACGGCCGATATTATCGTAGTTGATACAAACAGCCGCGCCGTTCCCGCCCCGGAAGCCTATGCAAGGGTACAGCAAGCCGCCCAAAAAGCGGTGGCAGCCGGATTTGGCCAATACTATAAAAAGCTGGATTCGACCCTGAGGGGCAATGTTGGCATGGAAATTAAAGCTATTCTTGACTTGAACCTGCATGATTTTGCCCTGGTTATGCCCGCTTTCCCCAAAAACGGGCGCATAACTGTGGGGGGCAATTATCTGCTCAATGGCGCGCCGCTCTCCACTACCGAAATTGCCCGTGACCCGAAAACCCCTGTTTACGAAACCATGCTGCCCGAACTATTGCGAAAGCAGACAGGCTTCAAGGTCGGTCATATTGATTTTGCCGATATATCGCAGGGACAGGAAGGCATTGTACAGGCCCTGCGCCGGCATCTGAATGACGGTTGCCGGATTATCAGCTCAGATGCCTGGCAGGACGAGCACTTTCTTATTGTTGCACAGGCGGCAGCCAGCCTTTCTGAAAAAATCCTCTGGTCCGGGTCTGCCGGACTTGCCGAAGTGCTGCCGCAGCTGTTTCATTGGGCGGCAGAACAAGAAACCCGCCAGCCGGCTTTTGTTATTGCCGGCAGTGTAAGTTCTGTGACGCGCGGTCAGGTAGAACAGCTGGTGGCTTCCGGCTATGAGATGATTGAACTGGAAGTTGCCGGGTATTTGTCCTGGCAGGCAGGCCAGCCGCATCCGACTCTACAGCAGGTGCAGCAGGCCCTGTCCGCAGGCCGGCGCATTGTTCTGGTCTCCGGTTACAAGGCCGACACGGTGCAGCAGACACAGGCTGCCGGGGAAAAGCTGGGTATGTCCCTGGTGCAGGTCGGCGAAAAAGTGGCCCAGATTCTTGGCTGGATTGGCGCCGAAATATTGCGGGCGCAGGATATTTCCGGAGTGGTTCTGACCGGCGGCGATACGGCTGTGGCTGTATGCAACGCCCTGGGTGTCACCGGCATCCGCGTTCTGGAAGAAGTGACGCCGGCTATTCCGCTTGGTGCCATGACCACCCGGGAGGGGAAACAACTATTGGTCGTTACTAAAGCCGGAGCATTCGGTGCGCCTGACGCACTGGTAAAAGCAGTGAAAAAACTGGAGCAAAGAAGGTGATTAGCTAATGGGTAAAGAACAGCTTCCGATTCTTGCCATTACGATGGGTGATCCGGCCGGCTGCGGCCCGGAAATTATTGTCAAGGCACTGGCAGATCAACGAATCTACCAGATATGCCGGCCACTGGTGTTTGGTGATGCCGGGAGAATGGCTATGGCGGCCGGGATTGTGAACAGCCTGGCGAAAATTCATGCCACCGCTGAGCCGCAAAACGTGTTGTATGAATACGGTACTATTGACGTACTTGATTTTGCCAATGTACCGGCCGACCTGCCTTTTGGTCAGGTAGACGGCCGTGCCGGTCATGCGGCTTACCAGTATATTGAAGGTGCCATTAGGCAGGCTTTGGACCAAAAGGTGGCTGCCATTGTTACGGCGCCGATCAACAAAGAGGCGCTGCACAAAGGCGGACATCACTTCCCGGGCCATACAGAAATACTAGGTGAGCTCAGCCAGACCAACGATTATGCCATGATGCTTTCCAGCGACGACCTTAAGGTCATCCATGTTACTACCCATGTTTCCATGCGGCAGGCAGCCGATTTGATTAAAAAAGACCGAGTTCTCAGGATCATCCGGCTTGCTGACCGTACGTTGCGGCTGCTCGGCCTGGAAAAGCCGCGCATCGCGGTAGCCGGTTTCAACGCCCATGCCGGTGAAAATGGCCTGTTTGGGCGTGAGGATATCGACGAAATTCTTCCCGCCGTGGAAGCGGCGCAGCAGGAGGGCATTGCCGCCAGCGGCCCCATCCCGCCGGACACCGTTTTCTTCCGGGCAGCCAAACGTAAAGAGTTTGACATCGTAGTCGTTATGTACCACGATCAAGGCCATATTCCTATTAAGCTTCTGGGCTTTGATTCGGGTATCAATGTGACCGTCGGGCTGCCGTTTATCCGGAGTTCGGTTGATCACGGCACCGCCTTTGACATTGCCGGCAAAGGGATTGCCGACAGCGGCAGTATGACGGCCGCCATCGAATTTGCCGCCAAGGCAGCTCAGGGCCTAGCCGGACAAACCGACGCGTGACTGAATCTCACCTCACAGCTCTGGCAGCACTGAACCATGTAAAAGCGAAACAATAAACAGCGGAAGCAGGCCCCGGTTTGGGGTGCCTGCTTCCGCTTTATGTTATGCCTCAGAATAAAGGGAGTGGGAAGCAAAAAAGAACGTCCCCTTGCTTCCCTTGCTCCTTCAAACAAAAGGAGTGATTATTTGCTTTTTAAAGTAAATGGTCACTCCTTATTTTTTTAGTTAGAATGTCCCTGGGACATTGCATTCGGCGGCTTTAACGCAGGAACTATATACCTGACAGCGATTGCCGTTAAGATAACACCACCACCAATAAGTGCCCAAAAGCCAGGGGTCTCTCCTAGAATGAAAAAGACCCATAACGGATTGAGGATTGGTTCAATCATCGTAATGATCGAAGCCTCCAGAGCACTTACCAGCTTTATAGCAATTGAGTATAAGACATAGGCCAGGCCAAGTTGAATACATCCTAATGCGAGGAGAGCCATCCAGCCTTCCATTCCGGGGGAATCATCAAACATAAAGGGTAATCCGCAGATAAAAGTAAGTACATTGCCTAATAAAACGGCACCAAAGGGGCTCCCGTCTTTTTGCTGGCGCATACATACAGTCATAACGGCCATCGCCACACCACTGCCTATAGCTAGAATGTTACCCATGAAACCGCCTTCTGACATCTTATCCTGGAAAAAGAGCACCATACCGCTAACTGTCAGGACAATGGTCAGCCAATCATATCGATTCGGCCTTTCATTTAAAAAGATTGCTGCCAAAATGGCAACAAAGACCGGACTGGTGTATTGCAGTAAAATGGCATTGGCGACAGTTGTCATTTTAATGGCTGTCACAAAAGTCATCAACATAATCGCATACGCTAATCCGCCGGAGACCAAAACCCAATTCCAGCGGATCCTGGTATGTCGAAACGCAATAGCAATGACAACCGCAGCAAAAGCACTCCTGGCACCGGCTATCGCCAGCGGATTCCATTCAATCGACTTAATGACAAAGCCGCTGGTACTCAATAAAATGGCGGTAACTACCAGTAAAATGATACCTTGTAAACGGCTGGACATTGCATTTGGACTTAAATAGTTCAAGAGATTACCCCCTATTAAACGTGTCGTAAAAAGTTCCCTGGTGCTGCTTTTGTTGCTGGTCCGGAAAAACATGTTTAAGAAATTACTATTAAATTGTATAGTAAATATATGGTTTAGTCAATACTTATAATAACTGATATAATAATGTTATTGTGCTAAAATAAATGATAGGAATATCACATAACTGTTTGGAGCCGGCTACACGAGTTTCATTTACAAAGGAGAGTATTATGGCGCAGCTTACTAGTAACTCAGCTCAAATAAAATGTATTAACGTAGAACTTGTTAAAACTACGCTAAAAAACCTAGCGACTGGTACAAAACAAGATGTTGCTAAGGCAACAGGTTTAAGTGTAGCAACTTGTAATACTATACTTAATGAATTGGTAGAAACGGGAGAAGTTTTAGCAGACGAACTAGCACCGTCTTACAGTGGGAGGCCTGCCCGACAATATACATTTAACGCAAACTATTCTCTAATAGCCTGTATCTATATGTATAATAAGAATGGCACACATACTATCACTTATACAGTAGTAAATCTTAAGGGGGAAATTCTTGAAGAACACTGTGTACAAAAGAAAATTTCTTATGAAAAAATTGAAAATGTAATTGATGAATTGCTTGAAAGATATACCAACATCAAAGCGGTGGGTATTGGCGTGCCCGGGCTTGTTAATCAGGGCGTCGTTGGCGTTTGTGATATTGATGAACTGGTAGGTATCCCTTTGGGGTTGCTATTAAAAGAAAAGTATCTGTTGAAAATCACAATTGGCAATGGCACGAATCTCACCGCTTTGGGTTTTTACCATAATCAGGGGTATCAGGAAGAAACAATTGTAACCATACACTTTTCCAAAAAGAACTATCCGGGGGCAGGAATTATTGTTGATGGTCGTATACTGCAGGGAAGTACTGGCTTTGCCGGTGAGATATCATTTTTACCTTATGATTGTTCAAGGGAAGAGCAACTTAAGCAATTAAATAGTAACGAGGGATTTATCCCGCTGGTCGTTAAGACAATTTGTTCTTTTATTGCAGTAATTAACCCGTCGTCTATTATGATGGTAGGTGATCTATTTGCAACAGAAATGCTGGATGAAATTCGCGCTAGTTGTCTAAAATTCATTCCCCAAGAACATATGCCGTCTCTTTTCCTATCCGCAAGTTACCATGAGGTATATATGAGGGGTCTAATATTTAAAACACTAGAAAGTTTAACCTATAATATAGAATTGATAGAAAAAAAGATCTAGCGGTCAGTGTGCGGACATGATCAAGTTTTTGACAGTTAAATCATGTAAAAGCGAAACAATAAACAGCGGAAGCAGGCCCCGGGGTTTGGGGTGCCTGCTTCCGCTGTTATGTTATATTTCAGGGAATAGTATCAGAGATACCTGAGGGAAACCTTATAAGGCGTAGCGGCGCGTGCGGATGAAAGCAACTATTTAATAACCAAAACCGGGCATGGGGCATGATGGAGAACGTAAGTGCTGACGCTCCCCAGGAGCAAGCCGGAAATCGCGCCTAAGCCCCGGCAGCCGATGACGATAATATCATAGCCGTTTTGCGTGGCGAAGTCGGTAATGGCAGTGCGTGGTTCGCCAAGCTCGTTGTGGGTTTGAACGTAAATGTCAGCCGGGACTTGTTTGCTTGCTTCTGCCAGGATTGTTTTAGCATAGTTTGCGGGATCGGTAGAAGCGTTGGGCGGGATTTTGGCTCCCTTGACCTGGTCATACAGAGGGACTTGCTGCGATAGCACCGATACATAAAGAATGCTGATTTCAGCAGCAAGGTAACGGGCCAGCGTCGCTGCATGGGACAATGCCCTGAGCGCGTGGCTGGAACCATCCACCGGAACTAAAATTTTCTTATACGGAACTTCCATAATGATCAACTCCTTATCAATATAGTTAGTAGACCAAAGGTTTCCTGACACCTGACAAATCAAACAGAATGATTGGCAGAACCGGCATTTAAGGAATTTTTCTTATCCATAGTAGGCTGGGCTTTGTACCAGGCGGCATACATGACCGGCAGTACCACTAAGGTTAAGATAGTGGCGCCCATTAGCCCTGCCGCAATGGCGACAGCCATCGGGCCCCAGAAGATGCTTGAAACCAGGGGGAGCATCCCTAAAATCGCTGCTGCCGCAGTCAGAAGGATAGGGCGTAGCCGGATGACGGTGGCATCGATAATGGCGTCCCAGAGAGGTTCGCCGGCTTCCAGCAATTGGTCAATCTGGTCCATTAATATAATGGTATTGCGCATAATAATCCCGGCCAAAGCCAAAATTCCCAGTTGTACAACAAAGCCCATCGGACTGTTGGTAAAAAACAATCCGACCGCTACGCCGATAATGCCCAGCGGTGCCGTAAGCAGCGTCAGAATCATTTTGGGAATGTTTTGCAGCTGGATCATTAGGAGAATCATGATCGCAATGATCATGGCCGGTATCGGTTCTGACATGAATTTTGCGGCCCTAATGCTGTCTTCTTTGCCGCCGTCATACTCGATGCTGTAGCCAAACGGCAAACCGGCGCGCAAATCCGCCAGCTTGCTATAAACCTGTTCCGCCACATCATCCCCGGTCACGTCGTCGGAATTCAATTCCGCCTGTATCCAGATCATCGGCTTCAAATCACGCCGGTAGATCAAACCGTCCTCCGTCTCGAAACGGATGGTGGCGATCTGATCCAGCGGGACATATTGTCCGTTGCCGACCGGAATATTAAAATCTTTTAGATAAGCCGGATCATTTCTGTCCCGGGCGGCAAACCGCAGCACCATACTGACTGTTTTGTCGGTTTCCCTGAATTGGGTGATCTCTGTCCCTGACTGCTGCATCTGGAGCGCACTGGCCAGCGCCTGCGAGGTAATTCCCAGCTTCCGGACCTTATCCTGGTCGATATCCAGATGCATAATCTTACTTTTTTCGCTCCATTTCAGGTTTACATTCCGGGTATGGGGATTGGCGGCCATCACCGTCCGTATTTGTTCGGCAATGTCCCGCACCTTGTCCAGCTCATAGCCTTTTACCCGCAGCATGACCGGATAGTCGGACGATGGGCCGTTGTTGATTACCTTGGTGTGAAATTGCACATGGGGAAATTCCTTGATTAATACTTCGCGGTATTTCGTCTGCAGTTCGTCCCGGGCTTTGGCATCGGTGGCCACAATGATAAATTCGGAAAAATTCGGTTTGTTGGCAGTCGGCTCAAAGCTTAATACAAACCGGGGAGCGCCTTCACCTACATGGTAGGTATAATAGGAAATTTGCGGATTGTCTGCCAGTTTCTGCGCAAACTCACGGGCAACGGCATCGGAATTTTCAATGGAAGAACCTTCCGGCAGCTCCAATTGGATAATCAGTTCCGGCCGGGTGGAAGCAGGAAAGAATTGTTGTTTTACCAGCCCCAACAAACCGATGGAAGCGATAAAAGCACCTGCTGTGGCAATTAGTACAGTCTTTTTATGGGTCAGGCACCAGACTAACAACCGGCGGAATTTTTGATAAAATTTTGTATCATAGGGATCATGTTCTTTTTCCCCGTTCCCTTTCGGTTTAATTCTGATAAACAAATAGCCTAACAGCGGTGTGGCGGTCCCGGCCACCAGCCAGGAGGTAAGCAAGGCGATGGTGACAACCATAAAGATGCTGGCACAGTATTCCGAAGCGGTCCCGGCGGCAAACCCGACCGGGATGAAGCCGGCGCAGGTGACCAACTCGCCGGTTAAGCGGGGATAAGCCGTGGACGTATAGGCAAAGCAGGCGGCGTTAAAGCGGCTCCAGCCTTGCTCCAGCTTAACCACCATGGCTTCAATGGTAATAATCGCGTCATCCACCAGCAGGCCCAGCGCGATAATCAGCGCGCCCAGGGAGATCCGCTGCAAATCAATGCCGAACAGATTCATGAAGGTGAACACAATGGCGATGACCAGCGGAATACACAATGCCACGATGATGCCGGAACGCACTCCCAGACTGATAAAGCTTACGATTAAGACAATAACAATGGCTTCGCCCAGGGATTTTACGAATTCATCAATAGAGCTTTCCACTACTTTGGGCTGATTGACGGTCTGGTGTATTTCCAGGCCGGCGGGCAGTTCCTTTTTCACCTGTTCGATCGTCTTTTCAATATTTTCCCCCAGGACCAGCACGTTGCCGCCTGGCTCCATCGCCAGGGAAATGCCGATGCCGGGTTCCCCGTTATAATAAAATTTAGGGTCGGCGGGCTCACTGTAGGAGCGGGTAACGGTCGCGATATCACCCAGGCGGAAGGCGCGCCCGTTCGCCTGAATGGGAGTATTCTGAATATCCTCCAGGTTTTCAAACATGCCGGTAATCCGTAAATAAATATTGTCAGAGGCCGTTTCCAGCATGCCGGCTGCCGACATGGCATTTTGTGCCTGCAGCGTGGTGGTGATTAAATTGGGATCAATCCCCAATTGTGCCAGCTTGCTGTTTTCGATTTCGATATAAATCTTTTCGGTTTGCACGCCCAGGAGGTTCACTTTTTTTACACTGGGAACCCCGAGCAGAATCCGCCGGATTCTTTCCGCCTTGGCGCGCATGTCTTCATAGGTATAACCGTCGCCGGTCAGGGCAAACACCACACCGTACACTTCGTCAAACCGGTCGTTGAACTGCGGCGGCAGGACCCCGGAGGGGAAAGTGCCGGCGATGTCGCTCACCATATTGCGCACTTCCAGCCACTTGTTGCGTACGTCTTTTTGCAGCACCGTGTCTTTTAAATGAACATAAATCACCGTGACTCCCGGAGTGGAGTAGCTTTTTAAATAATCAAGCCCCGGCAGGTCCTGCAATTTCTTCTCAATTTTGTCGGTAACCTGCTCCTCCATCTGTTGGGCTGTGGCTCCCGGCCAGGCAGCGGTAACAATCATTTGTTTGATGGTAAAGTCCGGGTCTTCCATACGGCCCAGGTTTTTATAAGAGACAATACCGGCGATGAAAAAGAGAATAATAAAAAAATAAATGAACTGTTTGTGGTTAAGGGACCATTCGGTCAAATTGAAGCCTTTCACAGCGAATCACCGCCGATGCTTACTTGCTGTCCTTCGGTCAGTTTATGTACCCCGGCAATGACGATCCGCTCACCCTGGCGCAGGCCGTTGAGTACCTGGACGGTGTTGTCCTTGCCGTAATAACCGGTCTGAATGGAGCGCAGGGTTACGGTTCCGCCCGCAACTACCCAGACAGCGGGGGTGGGATTGCCGGTCTGATAGACAGCCGCTACGGGTATGTTTATGACCGGTTGTTCTGAGTTGCCGGCTACGGCTACGGTAGCGGTCATGCCCAGCTTTATTGCCGGCGGCGGGTTGATCAGACTGATACGCACTTTAAAAGTGCGGGTGATTGGGTCGGCCATCGGAGAAATTTCTCTTATCCTGCCTTCTGCCGTTACAGCAGGCAAAGCCCAGAAGGAAACCTGTATTTTTTCCGTATTGCGCAGTTCTTCAAGCCGGTTTTCCGGTACGCTGATTTCCACTTCCCGTTCGCCATCCTGCACAACGGTAACGATAACCTGGCCGGCGCTGACTACCTGGCCGATTTCGGCGGAGATGCCGGATACAACGCCCGGTTTATCGGCTTTTAACAAGGTATAATCCAGCTGATTGGCACTTTGCTTGTATTGTGCTGAGGCTTGGCGCACCCCGGCAACGGCTACATTATAAGCGTTGGCATACTGGTCATACTGGGACTGGCTGATAGCGCCGCCTTCCAGTAGTTCCCGGTAGCGGTTGAGGTTGCTTGCGGCTAATTGCAGTTGCGACTCGGCCGAATCCACCTGAGCGGAATAGTTACTTACTGTTTGCACAACGTCCTTGGCGTCAATTTGCAGAAGGACGTCGCCGGCCTGTACTGTACTGCCCAACTGCACATTTCTTGTGATAATTTTGCCGTTTACCTGAAAAGCGAGCTGACTTTCATAGCGGCCGCGCACTTCGCCGGAGTAAGTATACCTCTGGGAAACACCGGAGTTGCCGACAACGGCGGTGCGTACCACCGGAATTTCATTGACGACTGCCGGTGGGCGAGGCTGTCCTTGCCAGAGTGCGCCGCCGAGAATACATAAGCCGGCGATGGCTGCGAACACATAATATAATTTTTTTCTGGGAATATTGGTTGGCCAAGATGGTAATTGCATGCTTTCACTCCTTAGTTTAAAAGGTTATATACTGGGAAATGACTGCTTCGAAAAACGGTATCTTTCCGGCAAAAGAAGGGGAGGAGGGCGGGTCGAGTCCTGTTGCCCCCGTATTTTCTGAGTTATAAGCGGGATTTTCCGGCGGATAGTTTGGCGTTGATACAATTTATATGCCTCCTTCTGTAAGGGGGATAGACTTATACTCCGGTGACAAAGTAGTTTTCGCCCATTATTTAAATGCGTTTAATTAATGGGTTTGAAAAAACCGCTCAATCCAGATTTTTCTGGCAAGCGGGATTTTCGGGTAATGATTCAATTGTGGTTGACTTGCATGATTACAGCGAGATATGGATATTTCCCTCTTGTAGGCCTACTGTCTTTTCGACGAGAGATTCCGCCATTCGCAGACGCAGGGACAAGAGTTCCCGGGGTTGCTTTTCATAGAGGCCAGCAATTAAAAAGTCTATGATAAGTAGGATAAAGCTCATAGCAGTCTGCGGATGGGCGACCTTAAAGACCTGACGGCTTCGGCCTTCTTCGATAATATTCAGCCCCAGAGGCGTGAGCATGAGCGTGACGCCTTTGGTTAGTTTATTCTTAATATGCAAATTCTGCTCATGATGTATAGTGTTAAGCAGTTCTTCACCGTGCGCACGGACATTTTTAATTACGGTACTGATCATAAATCCCAGTTTTTCCGCCGGGGAAGCAGCGGAATGAGTCATGTTTTTAATTTCGGCAAGGAAACAAGCTACATGACGGTTAAGCAGTGCTTCCAGAATTTCCTCTTTGGACTTAAAGTAGTAATAAAACATGCCCTGCGTAACACCCATTTCTTTGGCAATGTCACTGACAGTTGTTCCGAAATAACCCTTAGCTGTAAATAAATATTCTGCTGTATCTAAAATTTCGGTAATTCGAATTTGCGGATCTTGCGGAGGTCTGGCCATAAAATATACCTCAATTGCTTAATTATTTAAATGCATTTAAATTATAAAGCCTGTTATGAATTTTTTCAAGGATTAATTTTCCACCTGCGCATTTTAGGGTCGAAGCGAGGGGACGTTCATTTTGCTTCGCTTGCAACGTTCGCAGTTTGCGACAAGATGCTACACCTGCGAGGTTTTGGGGTAAGACCTGTCTCCTCAAAAAATATTAGATGATTATTGCTATTTTGTAAGGGAAACGATATAATTTGTAAAGAGGTAATACCTCATACGTATAGAGGGCTATCCTATGAAAATTATGCAGGAGGGCTTATGGAGATCAGGCGGGTAAAAAATCGTTCTCTGAATGAGGAAGTAAAAGAAGCCCTGTACCGGTACATAAAGTCTATGGATATACAGAAAAATAATAAGCTTCCCCGCGAGGAAGCGCTGGCTGAAATGTTAGGGGTAAGTAGAATTACCATCAGGCGATCCCTGACTGAGCTGTCCCACGAGGGGGTAATTTTTCGAAAACACGGAATCGGGACCTTTGTCAACGCCGACGCCCTGCAGATTAAGATCACCTTTAATCCGGCTCAGGAATTTGAAAAGCTGATTAGAAATAGCGGCTATAAGGCAGAGGTGGAACTGGTAAATATCGAAATTAAGCTTGCAGGCTATAATGGCTCGAATAAATTGCAAATTGATCCTGAAGATGAAGTGGTAATAGTAGAAAAAGTATTTTATGCTGATGGAAATCCTGCAATATATTGTATTGATAGATTTCCCCGGAAACTGATCGAGGGAGATATCTCCCCCAACGACATTAAACTGTCGATTTTTGAGTTTTTAAAAGCCAAGGCAGGCAAAATAGTAACCAGAGACATCGTAGAAATATCCACTGCAATGGTAACAGAAGATGATAAGCTGGCGGCTTACATGAATAGTGTGAAGCCCAAAGCCTTTTTAGTATTTGAGAGTGTGAATTTTGACCAGGACAATAATCCGGTTTTTTATGATACTGAGTATTATGACACAGATCTTATTCGGTTCAGTTCTTGTCGGCAAAAGGATATTTATTAAAAAAATAATAGCTGAAGTTGGCAGAGTAAACAATTTCGGCTATTATTTTTTTATATAATATAGAGGTAATACCTCATACGTATGCTGTGACTGCTTCTGCCTTGCTTTTACATTATTATAAATTTTTTAGGAGGTAACGGTATTATATGGAACTTAGTACATGTAGCAACAAAGGCTTGCTTGAACGTATGTTTAAGCTTGCGGAAAAGGGTACCAATGTTAAAACGGAAATCCTGGCAGGAATTACTACCTTTTTAACCTGTGTGTATATTGTCGCCGTTAATCCGGCTATTCTTGCCAACGCCGGCATGGATACCAAAGCTGTGTTTTGGGCTACCGCACTGGCGGCAGGCTTAGGCTCTATCTTCATGGGGTTATATGCTAATTTTCCCTTTGCATTGGCGCCGGCCATGGGCTTAAATGCCTATTTCGCTTTTTATGTTGTCGGGGTACTCAACCTTTCCTGGCAAAATGCATTAGGCTGTGTATTGATCTCCGGGATTGCTTTTATCATTTTGAGTTTGTTTAACATTCAGGAAAGAATTGTTAATGAAATGCCTCACTGTATAAAAAATTCGGTAGGTGCAGGCATTGGATTTTTTATAGCGTTTATCGGCTTAGCTCAGGCTGGAATCGTGGTCTCCAATAAAGATACTTTGCTGCAAATGGGGAATTTAGGTAACCCGGGGACTTTGCTGGCATTACTGGGCATTGCTTTGACGGCTGTACTCATTATTAAACGAATCAGGGGCGCTATACTAATCGGGATATTGGCTATCACCGTTGCCGGCTTTTTTGTCAAGAACCCGGCAACAGGCATGAGTTACACACAATTGCCGGCAGGCGGCATGCTGGCCTTTGATAATCCTGTTCAGGCCTTGGCTCCCACTTTTGGACAATTATCTTTTGCCGGTATGTTTGACAGCTCAGGCATTGTGCTGCTGGGAGTGCTTTTTGCCATCTTCAGCTTCTTATTCGTCGATTTATTTGATGGTATCGGCGTTCTTGTCGGGGTATCAGCCAAGGCCGGTTTTTTAAATGAAAAAGGGGAACTGCCTAATGCCGGTAAAGCGCTTTTTGCCACCGCCTGCTCTGCCGCCGGTGGAGCGGTATTGGGTACAAATACGGTTTGCATTTATGGAGCGGAAAGTACAACCGGGATAGCCGAGGGCGGCCGCACCGGCCTTGTTGCCGTGGTGGCCGGAGTTCTGTTTATTTTATGCCTGTTCTTTTCGCCGGTATTTCTTATGATTCCGGCTATCGCGACTGCACCGGCCCTGGTCATGATCGGGGTCTTTATGATGGAACCGCTCAAATCGGTGGATCTTCAGGACTTTGCCATAGCCTTCCCGGTATTTTTGGCAGTCATGATTATGCCCTTTACTTATAGTATTGCTCATGGAATTTTATTTTCCGTATTAGGCTACACCCTCGCGCAGGTCGCCGCCGGCAACAGGAAAAATATCAGCGCCACGGTATGGGTGTTAACGGTAATCTTTATTATTTATCTGACCTTAGAAATAGTACTAAAATAGATACAAGAGGTGCAGGCAATGAGAACTTTTGAAGAAATTAAAACAACCGTTGAAGCCGGTTTGGGGAGAATTCCCTGTGATTTGAAGCTGGAAAATGTTCAATTGGTCAATGTGTATTCTGCCGAAATATATCCTACCGATATATACATAAAGGATAAAAGAATTGTTTCCATTGAGCCCAATATTGATTTGGCAGCCAAGGAGGTAATTCCTTGTCAGGGGCAGTACGCCCTGCCGGGTTTAATTGATACCCATATGCATTTTGAGTCAACCTTATTGTCGCCGGAAGCTCTTGCGGCGGTAATGGTTCCCCAGGGTACTACCACGATTTGTGTTGATCTTATGGAAATTGCCAATGTTGCCGGTGCTGCCGGCATTAAGACCATGCTGCAATCCATGTCACGGCTGCCTTACCGGATGCTGATTGAAGTATCCTCACGGGTTCCCACTGCGCCAGGCCTTGAAACTACGGGGGCAGTTTTGGGGGTAGCAGAGGTTGAAGAAATCTTAAACTGGGAAGAAAGCTGCAGCCTAGGTGAGATAGACCCTTCGAAAATATTATTTGTGCAGGATGAGTATTTGCAGAAGATAGCAGCAACGCTGGCGCGGCGAAAAGTTGTTAACGGCCATGCTATCGGACGATTGGCGCAGGAGCTTAATGTATATGCCAGTGCCGGTGTATCTGACGACCACGAATGTGTTGATTATGAAGAATTGCTGGCCAGAATACGCCTGGGCATGAAAGTCATGGTCAGGGAAGGCAGTACGGAAAGAAATCTGGAAAAACTAATGACCGGAGTAATAGCCAACGGCCTGGATTACGATAATTTAATTTTCTGTACCGATGATAAGCATGCCAGTGAAATCAGAGAAGAAGGACACATTAATTATAATATCAATAAAGCGGTGGCTCTCGGTGTGCCGTTCATGAAGGCAATGCAAATGGCGACAATTAATGCAGCCAAGCATTTTAGAGTGGAAGATGAATTAGGCAGTATAACTCCCGGCAGACTGGCAGATATCCTGCTGGTCGAGGATTTACAGGACGTAAAGCCTGTCAAGGTAATTTTTGAAGGTAAAGTAGTTGCCGAGGCGGGTAAATTATCGGTGGAATGTCCGCCGGGGCAATATCCGCAGTGGATTAAGGAAAGTGTTACCTTTAAGCAGGCAATTACCGCACAATCCTTTGCGGTCAAGGCTAAAACCAATCAAGCCAAAACAACCGTTAATGTCATCGAGCTGTGTGATGAGCAAATTATTAATGAATGGGGCCGGACGGAGCTTGCCGTTGAACATGGCGTTATTGGCAATGCTGTGGCACAGGACATTCTGAAGCTTGCGGTAGTCGAAAGATATGGCAAGACCGGCGGGGTAGGCGTAGGTTTTGTTAAAGGCTTTGGTTTAAAGAAAGGCGCTTTGGCCTTTTCCACCTCACATGACCACCATAATATTGTCTGTGTGGGAACAAATGATGCTGATATGGCTGTGGGGGTTAATGCTATCCATGAGATGCAGGGCGGACTGGTTGTGGTTGATAATGGCAAGGTAATCGCCAAAATGCAGCTGCTTATCGGTGGCTTAATGAGTGAAAAATCCGCAGATGAGGTCCTGGAAGAAATTGAAGCCATGAATATGGCGGCCAGGACATTAGGCTGTCCGCTGCCTGCGCCCTTTATGACTTTAAGTTTTATTTCCCTGCCGACCGTTCCCAAGCTGGGCTTAACAGATAAAGGACTGGTAGATGTTCTGGCGCATAAGCTGATTGCTGTGGAAGCTGATTAATCGGGTTACTTAGGCACATTTTTTTAAACAAAGGAATGAAAGTTAAATAGGCTCTAAAAAGCCAGGACTGATATTCGCCTGAGAGCGGATTTCAGTCCTGGCTTTTTTTGTTTAACAGCATGTATGAGCTTTGCGCGGACAGCCGTTATACAATGCTGCGCTGCTGGCGCTTACAGATAACGGCCGCCTGCGTCTAAGCTGCCATACTACTTTAGCAGACGGTCTAAGGTATATCTGGTAACTCCCAGCTGTTTGGCGGCTTTTGATTTGTTGCCGCCGCAGGCTTTGAGTGTATCGACGGCTAATTGGTGCTTCATAGCTTTCATACTTACAGCCGCCAGGCTGTGACCGGCAATTGCCGCAGGAGCAGCCAGCGTTTTTGCTGCTGGCAGTCTGACGCTGTCGGTGTCAAGTTCTTTGAGGGAATCCAGCAATATATCCATCGTGTTTCCGGTTTCTTCATATGTCAATACCAGACGTTCCATAGTGTTGCGCAATTCTCGGACATTGCCGGGCCAGGGATAGCGAATGAGCGCATCATGGGCTTCCGGCGGCAGTTCAATGGCGCTGCGGCCATATTTTTCCGCAAATAAACTCAAAAAATAGTTGGCCAAAGGATAAATATCGGCAACTCGCTGCCGCAGGGGCGGAATGGCGATGGTCAGCACGTTAAGCCGGTAAAATAAATCCATTCGGAAAAGCCCTTCAAAGGCTTTCTGTTTAAGCGGGACATGGGTAGCGGCGATGACTCTGATATCTACCGGCATCCAATTGTCTGACCCCAGCCGCATGACTTGCCGCTCCCCCAGTACGCGCAGCAGCCTGGCTTGCAAACCGAGCTCCATATCGCCAATCTCATCGAGAAACAGTGTGCCGCCGTGGGCCAGCTCGACTAAACCCGGCTTGCCTTCCTTGCGGGCGCCGGTAAAGGCTCCTGCCACATAGCCAAAGAGCTCGCTTTCCAACAGCTGTGGCGGTAAAGCCGAACAGTTGACGGCGACAAACGGACCGCTGCTGCGGCTGCTTTCCTGATGGATGCTTTGGGCAAACAGTTCCTTGCCGCAGCCGCTTTCCGCCTGGATTAGCACCGTTCCGTCGGTTAAAGCATACCGCATGGCTTTATCGATGGTTCGCTTCATTTCATGGTCCCAGGCCATAATATCGCTAAAGGAATATTTGGCAAACAGGCCTTTGGCATGAAGTGTAAGGCGGATTTTTTGCTCAGTTTTTTGGATCCGGCCGGTTTCCTGAAAGGTGGCGACAGCTCCTTCTACCTTGCCGTTGACCTTAATGGGAATTTTGCTGGTAACAATCATTCCGGAAAGCGTGCTTTGCAGCTGGTCCAATTCCGCTTTGCCGCTGATGAGTATATCAGGCAGTTTGCTGTTGGCGATAAACTGGGTAATGGGTTTGCCAATTGCCTGTGCGGCATTGCTGTTGAAAATGGTTTCTGCCGCCGGGTTCATGACTGTGATGTTGCCGGAGTCGTCAATGGCTACCACACCGTCATGAATAAAGTGTAATATAGTGCGGAGCTGTTCTGCCGATTTTTTTTCTTCTGTCTGGACCTGGGCAATTCGGCGAGCTTCTTCGATGGCTTCATAAATCGATTCCGCGCCTGATACGATGAGCCTGACCTCAGGCACATTCAGATTTAGTTTGCTGATAACCAGGGTATCGCCAACCAATATGTCCACCGGGGTTTGCAGCAGTTTTTTGTGCAAGCAGGCCTGGGCTGCCTGCCAATCCGGGTTTTCGGTGCTATTTAGGGTTAACAGTTCAAGCGATTTTATTTGCAACATTTGGCTGATTGCCCGGCAGCCTCTGACTACATTGTGATAGCCGATTACCCCGATGGTTTTATTTTTTCCGATAAGGTCGCTGAGCGTGTGCAAAATATCATAGCCGGTTACCTTTACCTCCACAACCGGGAGGTTAAGATTTTCTTGAATCAGACTGGCGGTGCCGCCGCGGCTGATAATCACCTGGCAGCCCTCGGCCGCAACTTGTTGGGCGCAGTCCAGCCCTTCATCCAGCAGGCCTTCAAAGACTTTTACGTCCGGGTAAGTTTCGGTGCAAATTTCACGGGCCAGTGTCGCTAAATTGGTATATGGAGCAATAAAGGCAATGCGATTCACAACAGTTCCTCCTAGTTAACCAAAGCATGTCTCGTTTTTATAGATATGTTCAATTTTTTATTAAAATATGTTCAAAAAATTAGCACTTACTTCTTTGTAATTCAACAAATAGGGCGAAAATCCTGTTGGCATGAAATTTGCATATAAAATATTATGTAAAGGAATTCTTGCTGTTACTACTAGATAAAGGAGTGCTAATTACATGAACTTTCAAGGATTTGTACGTCCTGACGGGACGGTAGGCATTCGCAACCATGTTCTTATTCTTCCTTCCGTTGTGTGTGCCAACCGGGTGGCACGCGGTATTTCACAGCAGGTAGCGGGAACAACCTGGGTTGAGCATCAGCACGGCTGTACTCAGCTGGGCGCCGATGCGGAATTGACAGCCCATGTGCTGGTCAGTCACGGCACCCACCCCAATGTATATGGTGTTGTGGTTGTCGGACTTGGTTGTGAAACCATCCGGGCCCAGAATATTGCTGCCGCCATCAAGGAAAAATGTCCATATAAGCCGGTTCATCTGGTTATTATCCAGGACGAAGGCGGCTCGGTAAAGGCTACTGCCGCCGGCGTCAGCGCGGCAACAACTATGGTGGGCGCAGCGGCGCAGCTTCAGCGGGAAGCTATTGATGCATCCAAACTTATTTTGGGAACCGAATGTGGCGGTTCGGATGCCTATTCCGGCATATCTGCCAATCCGGCCCTGGGTTTTGCCAGCGATCTCCTGATTGACGCAGGCGGCAGCGTGGTTTTGGCCGAAACCACCGAAATTATTGGTGCCGAGCATATTATTGCCTCCCGGGCGGTCAATGAGGAGGTTGCGAAAAAATGCTTCGCAACTATCCAGGCCCGCGAAAAACTTGCTACCGATATGGGAGTGGATATGCGCGGCGGGCAGCCGACACCCGGCAATATTGAAGGGGGCCTGTCCACGATTGAAGAAAAATCGCTTGGCTGTATTTACAAAGCCGGTTCCAGACCGCTGCAGGATGTCATTGGCTATGCGGCACCTGTCACCCAGAAAGGACTTGTATGGATGGATACGCCGGGACAGGATGTGGAACAGCTTACCGGCATGGTGGCCGGGGGCTGTCATCTGACAGTTTTCACTACCGGGCGGGGAACCTGCTGCGGTTCACCGATTTCGCCAACCATCAAGGTTTCGACAACCACACAGCTATTTGAACGCATGAATGATAATCTTGACTTGGATGCAGGCCCGATTGTTGACGGTAAGGAAACCGTTGACCAGGTTGGCCGCCGGATATTCCAGGAAATCCTTGATGTGGCTTCAGGCAAACAGACAAAAGCGGAAATTCTCGGCTTCAATGATTTTGCCATATACCGGTTCGGACCTACGATGTAAGAGAGGAGTGGATAAGATGTCTAAAATACAAGCCATTATTATGAAGCCGAAAGATAATGTGTGCACGGTGGTCGAAGCAGTTGCCGCCGGCACGGAAATTACCGCCAGCTGCGGGGAGATCAAGAGTACTACGCAAGTGCTCAATAACATTCCAGCCGGCCATAAGTTCGCCATCAAAGCCATCGGAAAAGGAGAGCCGGTGATTAAGTACGGTGAAATCATCGGTCTTGCCACCCAGGATATTGAGCCAGGTCAGCATGTTCATGTTCACAACATCGAAAGCTGCCGGGGACGAGGCGATAAATAATCCTGCTGTAGCAGGAGAGCCTGGCTAATGAGTTTCATATAAAACATTGAAAGTGAAGGGGAAAATTATGCAAATTAAAAAGACGATTGAACGGGTTCCGGGCGGAATGATGCTTATCCCATTATTGTTGGGGGCGATCATTAATACCTTTTTCCCCGCGGCCGGTAAAACTTTCGGATCCTTTACCAATGCCTTGATGACCGGGTCTCAGCCCATTCTGGCAGTATTTTTTGTCTGTATGGGGGCTACGCTCAACGTCAAAGCCACCCCATATATTCTTAAAAAAGGCGGCGCCTTGTTAGGTGCTAAAATCTTTACCGGCACGGCCCTGGGTTTTCTGGCTGCGGCTTTGATCCCGAACGGCTTAATGGTGGAACACGGACTATTGGCCGGTCTGTCGGTTCTGGCAATTGTAGCTTCCATGAATGATACCAACGGCGGGCTCTATATGGCTCTGATCGGGCAATTCGGCAGAAAAGAAGATGCTGCCGCCTATTCTGTCATGAGTTTGGAATCAGGCCCTTTCTTCACGATGATTGCCCTGGGGATGGCGGGAGTAGCGGCTTTTCCCCTGCCAACGCTGATCGGCACTATCCTGCCGCTGTTAGTTGGTATGCTGCTTGGCAACCTTGATGAAGAAATGCGTGATTTTCTGGGCGGCGCTGCTCCTATTATGATTCCGTTTTTTGCTTTTGGCCTTGGCAATTCGCTTAATTTGACTACCGTTTGGAAGGCCGGCCTGCTTGGACTATTAATGGGTGTGGGTGTTGTTGTCATCACCGGCACTGTCCTGATTATTGCCGACAAGCTCACCGGCGGTACCGGTGTGGCAGGCATAGCCGCGGCTACCACTGCCGGCAATGCCGCAGCGGTTCCGGCAGCCATTGCCGCAGTGGATCCGCGGTTTCTTCCCGTAGCGCCGTCAGCCACGATGCTGGTGGCCACCTGCGTAATTGTTACGGCAATTCTGGTGCCGATTGTCACAGCCTGGTATGCCAAACGGGTAGCGGCTCAAACGGTACCACAGCCGTAATATTGCCCTGGCTTATAGAGTACGATTTATTTAAAATCTCTTGCTGAGCTTGTTCAGGTAACTCGAATTGAGCATCCTGAACAAGCTCTCTTTTTATTGCCCGGGAAGCGTGGGGACGTTCATTTTGCTTCTTGGCTGATTTATGATACAATAAAACAAAAACAGGAGAAGAGAGTATGGCAAGATGTGCAAGAGAAAAAAGTGTCAGCGGGATCTATCATATCATGATGCGCGGGATAAATCGTCAGGATATTTTTCTTGATGAGGACGACCGTTGCCGTTTTTTAGAAATTATAAAGCGGGTCCAGGAAAGCGGGAGTTGCAGTATTTACGGATATTGCTTGATGAACAATCATATCCATCTCTTGTTGCAGGAAAAAGAAGAAGAATTGTCGATTATTATGAAGCGTATTGGTACGAGTTATGCGTGGCGGTATAATAAAAAACATGATCGAGTGGGGCATGTTTTTCAGAATCGTTTTCAAAGCGAGCCAGTTGACACAGAAGCATATTTGCTGGGCGTTTTAAGGTATATTCATAATAATCCTGTAAAAGCAAAACTGGTTGCAAAACCTGAGGATTACCAATGGAGTAGTTGTCAGGCCTATTATCAGGGGCAGGATTCTTCCGGTTTGGTCAATACTCCGTTTGTTCTATCTATATTAAACGGCAACGGGGAGGCGGCCATAAAGCAATTTGCCGATTTTATGCACCAGGAAAGTGCTGATCAATTCATGGATTTCAAGGCAAAACAGCGAAAGAGCGATGATGATTTGGCTCAAGCAATTAAAGAACTGTTAAATGGACAGCCAATTGAACTGTTGCAAACTATGGATATAGCTATGCGTAATAAAATAATCAGGGAAATTAAAGAACTGGAAGGCGTAACACAACGGCAAATAGCCAGGGTAACCGGGATCCATCAAAGTATAATTTTTAAGGCATGAATTTTGCAAAGCGAAAGGAAATAGATTAATTATATAAAAAATAAGATGTTTGATTAACGAAATGAGGTTAAGCAATGAATAGAGAACCTGACATGCTTGGAAGTACGGACGATTCCACACCACCGCCGAAACCGCCGTGGTACAGGCGAATCGGATTAGGCGGGGTAGTTACGGCCCTGTTTGCCATCTTGAAGTGGAAGAGTATTTTAAGTTTTCTTCAAGGAATATTTTTTCTGTTAAAATTTAGTAAGTTTGGGGTTGCTACTTTATCCATGGTGGCAACGATTGGCGTATATGCCTGGTTTTATGGTATTTGGTGGGCAGTCGGTTTTGTTTTGCTTATTGCGGTCCATGAGTATGGTCACATGTTTGCCGCCAAAAGGCAGAATATCCCGGTAACCGCACCTGTCTTTATCCCGTTTTTAGGAGCGCTGATTGGCCTTAAGGAACAGCCGAAAGATGCAGCGACAGAGAGTATCATTGCCTATGGCGGTCCTGTATTTGGCTTTTTAGCTACCGTGCTGGTGCATGCGGCTGCCTATGTATTTCAGTCACCGCTGTTGTTTTCTCTGGCTTTTACCGGTTACTTCCTCACCCTGTTTAATCTTATCCCGGCCTCGCCGCTTGATGGCGGACGGATTGCCGGGGCCGTGTCTCCCTATATCTGGTTTTTGGGGATTCCCTTGATTGTAGTTCTTATTTGGTTTACTTTTAGCCCCATCTTATTTCTGGTGTTGCTCGCCGCAGTTCATCGCGCCTGGGAGTTCTGGAAGCACCGGAATGACGCCTATTACCACACCAATCCAGGATTTCGGTTTAAGATGGGAATAGGCTATCTGGTATTAATGCTGCTGAGCGGGATATTAACCTATGAAGCTCACCTTACGGCAGAGGCGCTGCGACCGCGATGATCTGTGCTGCTGCTTGCTTCGGGGTGACATTATGAAAAAACAAATTTACAGCAAATTTATTTTTCTAACAGTATGGCAATAGTAAAATTATCTTCCTGATAAGAGCTGCCCGTAACATCACCAAATACTTTGCATACCTTAAAGCCTGCGTCATTTGCCTCCTTAATCAACGCTTCTTTTGTAAAATAACTATTCCACAAATAGTAAGTGGCTGTCTCTCTATTAGAAATAATAGAAATTTGCTCCAATGTAACATTGTTAGAATATTTATAGCACCCATTTAAGGCAACGTATTTATCTTCGCGCCAAAAACCGCCGTTATGGCAAATTTCCCATGTTTTCTTTTCTTGAAAATGGTTGTACTTAGCTGCTGAAAATACATCCAGCAAGAACTTCCCACCAGGTCGTAGATGATTAAATACCTTTTGCATAGCAATTTGTCTGTCCGTTGTTGACAATGCGCCATAATCGCAATATATCATTATTGTAAAATCAAAAACCTTGTTCAAATCCATATGCAAATAGTTTTGATAAAGATACGTAATGTCTAAACCCTGCTCAAGTGCCGAGTTTTGCGCATAATCTATTGACCGCTTTGAAAAATCAATCCCGGTTACTTGATAGCCCGCTGTTGCTAACCTTTCAGCATATATGCCAGGACCGCAGCCCATGTCAAGCAGTAACGGGAAATTTGAAGGTGGTACAATTTCTTTTATCCACGCAGCTGATTTGTCTATAAACGTTAATTTTCTGCTTGCGCCTTCAAATTCTGGGTCAAGGTGAGCTTTGAGCATTTGTTTGGAAATGTGCTCATCATTCCAAAATGCAACTTCTGATTTGGTATAAAGAGGGGGTTTTTCTAAAACCCTGCTAATGCTGTTGAACATAATTGTTTTCTCCTTATAATTGGGCAAAATAAAAAGCCGTAGATTTTATTCTACGGCTCATCTCCTAAGGTGAAGAAAAGTTAAGAGTAAAATAAAATCAAACATTAGGCACAAAAACTAAACTGTCAAAGCAGTTAGTTCTTAACCTATAGAATTGATTTTATCTACTCTTTTCCAGTCATACTTATGCCCTGATTTTATGACATCTGGTACGCCGGATGTTCATCACCTGCTCATTACATTTTATAAATTAACATTACAATACATAGCGGTTTCTGTCAAATGTAATCCGCACGAAGCATGGGGACGTTCATTTTGCTTCTTGTTAGTGAAACATGTCAACAAAAGAATAGTTAGGTACCTAATGAAAAAAAGAATAAGAAAAAGTTGACAAAAATAGATGTGCAAGTATACTTGGGTATAGCGACTTATTCTCAGGGCGGGGCGCAATTCCCCACCGGCGGTGTATCAGGATACTGATGAGCCCGCGAGCGCTCTTTACATATAAAGAGGACAGCAGAACTGGTAAAAGCCAGTGCCGACGGTATAGTCCGGATGAAAGAGGATAGGCAGTCAACTAGTTTTCTCATGAATAAAATCTGCAATTTAGCATGGATGGGAGCCGTTGTCTGTCTGGTATGCCCTGATTCAAGTAAGTCCGACTAGAAATTAGGAGGAGATACTGTGAATCAAAATTTGTTAGCTCAATTTGGTGATGAATTCGAAAGGGTAGAGGCTGCGCTTGATGCCTTGCGCAGCGGGCGAGGGGTTTTAGTCACCGATGATGAAGACCGGGAAAACGAAGGGGATATCTTTTTTGCCGCCGAGTCTTTGACGAATGAGCAAATGGCCTTGCTAATCCGTGAAGGCAGCGGGATTGTGTGTTTATGTTTACCGGAAGAAAGAGTTCAGGCCTTAGATTTACCGATGATGGTGGAAGTGAACACAAGCAGCTTTGAAACTCCATTTACTGTCTCCATTGAAGCGGCAAACGGAGTTACTACCGGTGTTTCCGCTGCAGACCGTGTAACTACTGTAAAAGCAGCGATTACTGACCCTGTAAGACCTGAGGCGCTACGGCGTCCCGGACATATTTTCCCCTTGCGGGCCAAGCGCGGAGGTGTACTGGAAAGACCGGGTCACACAGAAGCTAACGTAGATTTGATGAGAATGGCCGGTTTAAAACCTTATGGTGTATTATGTGAACTAACAAATGCCGATGGTACAATGGCAAGGCTGCCTGAAATCGTGGCATTTGCCGGGAAACGCAATATGCCAGTGGTTGCGATAAGCGATATTATTGCTTATCAAAGCAAACAGCATACTGGCTGATTTCGGCAGGAAAGATTTATTTATAGAATTAGGAGACATGTTGCTGACATGTCTCTTTTATTTTTTCTGAAGGCCCGCTCCGCATCCTTGCGGACGCGTATTCCGCTTCGCCTTCTTGGGGCTGTTTCCTTGCCTTGGCCGGTATATCTTTTATAATGACCAAGCCATATTTTGCGTTTGAATCATAACCATATTACGATATAAGCCGTCTTGTTTTAGCAAAGCATCTGGTTGGCCTTGCTGGGCGACATAGCCGTCAGACAGAACAACGATCTTGTCGGCATTGGCGATGGTTCTCATACGATGGGCAATGATCAAAACCGTTTTATTTTTAATGAGCTCTGCCAAAGCCGCCTGAATCTTTGTTTCATTTTCCACGTCCAACGAAGCGGTGGCTTCATCCAATAAGATGATGGGCGCATCTTTGAGAATTGCCCTGGCGATAGAAATACGCTGGCGTTCGCCGCCTGACAATACGGAACCATTCTCGCCAATGACCGTATGATACCCCAGCGGCAGACGGGATACAAACTCATCACACATAGCCAGCCTTGCTGCTGCTGTTACTTCTTCATCTGTTGCATCACGTTTTCCCAGGCGGATATTTTCCATGACAGTGTCATTAAATAAGGTGACATCCTGAAAGACAATCGCATAATGTTTCAGCAAAGCCTCCGGATCGATTGTCGTTATATCCCGGCCGCCAAGCCTAACCGTACCGGAAGTTGCATCCCAGAAACGTGCCGCCAGTTTGGCAGCAGTACTCTTGCCGCCGCCGGAGGGACCTACCAGAGCTGTCACTTCGCCTTGTCTGGCAACGAAGGAAACATCCTTTAAAACCGGTTCAGCGGTATTGTAAGCAAATGAAACATGGTCAAATTCGATGTCATAGCCATTCAGTCGATAATCTTTTTCACCACATTGCACAGGCTGTGCTGCCATTTCCTGCATTCTGGCAATAGGAATTTCCGCCATAAAAATTTCAGCGACATTTGCCAAGGTTTCGGACAAAGGATTGTACAATCTTGATGCCGTAATCAAAAAAATCAGGTATGTCAGCAAATCGGTTTTTCCTGTAATTAATAATTCACTTCCTACCAATATTACCGAAGCCAGGCCAAGCCTGAGCACCGCCTGCGCACTGGTCACAAAAGCGCCCAGTGTCAGTTCTGAATGAATATGCGCCTGTTCTGCGGCATCCAGTTTTTTGTCCAAGCCTTCCAGATACCGTTCTTTCATGTTGCAGGCCTTGATATCCTGGATGGTTTCAAGGCATTCCTGAATACCATCGGCACAAATTCTTTTGGCTTGATAATGCTTAAGCTCGGCCCGGTTCTGCAGATATTTTGAACCAATAATCATCAGAAAGGCTGCCGGGATAACCCATAATACGGCAAGTCCCATACGCCAATCCATATACAAGAGGCCAATGGTAATGACAAGTGTGGAAAGCATAGCCCCAAACAATTGGGGAACAGCATGGGAAAAGGCATGTTCCAATGCCGCGCAATCCCCCATAATGGTATTCGTTAAATCCGCCAAATCTCTTTTGCCAAAAAAGGATAAGGGCAACTGACGAAGTTTTTCCGCCAAATGAATCCTTCTTGCCGCGCTTTCCGTATAGGTGGAAAGAAATACGCTGGAATACTGCCAAAACTGGCACAGGTATAAAACAACAAACACTACGCATACAAGCAGCGCATATTTTAGCAGGTTTGGTGTTGCGGTGCTTGTCCCCAGCAGCGGCTGTAACAGTTCATCCAGCAACATGATAAAAAGCCCGACAGGGAGCAGCATGCTAAGATCGGTCAAGGCACTATATAAACTGCCTTTGATTAAATCCCGGGCTCCTCTTTCGCTGAGAGCAAATTTATTTTGCAATAATGTAAGCATGTCCTACCGCCTTTCCGACTTTCCAGGAAACGGAAGTCTGATATTCCTGCCACATGCTGGCATATACACCCTGTTGTTTTACTAAATGTTTATGAGAACCCTGTTCCACAATCTTGCCCTGTTGCATGACTAAGATACAATCCACATTTGTAATGGAAGAAAGGCGATGGGCAATCATTAATACCGTTTTTCCTGCCGTCAGGTGTTCGAAGGCTTTTTGAATCTGATACTCATTTTCCGGATCGGCAAAAGCAGTGGCTTCATCTAAAATAATAATCGGTGCATCTTTTAAAATGGCTCTGGCTAACGCAATCCGCTGTTGTTCCCCGCCGGAAAGATAAACACCGCCAGTTCCCACAACCGTATCAATTCCCTGCGGCATCTTAGCCAAAATATCATCACACTGGGCCAGATGGGCGGCAGAAAGAGCTTCTTTTCGGCTTGCCTCCGGTTTGGCCGCACAAATATTTGCGAGCAGACTGGCTTTGAATAACTTGGTATTTTGGAATACAAAAGCGACTTTTTGCATCAAATCTTTTTCTTGAATCTCCCGTACATCAATTCCACCGATGCTAACGCTGCCCTCAGTTACATCCCAAAAGCGCGGGACAAGGCTGGCCAACGTGGTTTTACCGCCGCCGGAAGCACCTACCAACGCATAGGTTTTCCCCTGAGGCACTGTAAAACTTACCTGATCAACCGCCGGCAGCTGATTGCCAGGATACGTAAAGGTCACATTTTCAAAACAAATGCCGGTATCTTTCATTGATCCCTTCAGACTGCCTGCTGTAAGCGTTTTAGCCTGGATAATTTCATATACACGGCCAACCGCCTCTTGTGCCACCATGATACTTTCGCCCATACGCATGATTTTACTCATCATGGAAATGCACAAAGGGACAAACAGCATATAGAATATAAGATCCAAAAGGAATACTTGATAATCTGCTGCTGTCAAGCTAAATAATATACCGATAGGAATCAAAAGCAGGGAGGGCAGGTTAATCGTGATGATAAAGCCAACAAAAGGTACACGGCATGATAAAGCAAAATCTGAGGCGAACTTCCAATATTTAAGAATTGATTCGTGGAAACTTTTAAAAGAATAAACGGTTTGCTGAAAGACCTTGACAACCGGAATTCCCCTGACATATTCAACAGCCGCCGTATTCATTTCCTCAAGGGCATTCATGTAGTGGTTCATACGGTCAGCTCTTGCGCCGCCCATCATAGTTTTTAAAAAAAACAGGCTAAGAAGCGGTGGCAATAAGCAAACCAGACCCAGCCGCCAATCAAAGATAAAGAAAACTGCCAAAATTGCTAAAGGCATAACGATAGCGCCAGACATATCAGGCAATTGGTGCGCTAAAAAGGCATGTGTCAAACCGGCATTATCATCAATGATTTTTCTCAGTTTGCCGCTGGTATTTGTATTAAAATACCCTAGCGGTAAATTTACAATTTTATGCATAGCCTTTTTACGCATATTTTTTTCAACGCGAAAAGCAGCTAGATGAGAGCATAGCAATGCTGCAAAATATAAAGCAATACTGAGAACGGCAAAGCCTACCGCCAGCCAGCCAAACGTAGCTGTTTGCCCAGCCTGGGCAAAATCCGGCAGCACTCTTAATAGATCGCGAATCACGAACCATATGCAGATAAAGGGAACTATCGACAGTACGGAACTAAGCCCTGATAAAATCCAAGACAATATAAGCAGTATTCGGTAACTGCCGGCAAATTCAAACAATCTCGCAACCAAGGTTTGAGCAGTCACAGGTATCCCTCCCTAAAAAAGAAGTCTGCTGCATCTTTGCAACTGATTTCTATTTTAAAGAAGATGCCGGGGAACTAATACTCCATATAAATTGTTTTAGCTCCATTTAGTCAATGCGATTTCCGGTAAGCTGAAGGAGAGACATGCATAACAGCCTTAAAGGCGCTGGCAAACTTACTGGAATTTTCATAGCCGACGTTACCGGCAATTACCGTGATGCTGTCTTGCGTCTGTAACAGCATAGCGGCTGCTGCCTGCATGCGATACCTCCGTATATACGTATAAATAGGCATGCCGTAAACTGCTTTAAAACAAGAATTCATGGCAGTGAGGGATATATCGAATCGTCTTGATAATTCCTCTAAGGTAAAATGATATTCGATATGCTGTGTTAACAATTGTTTGATTTGTTTGATCTTGTTTACCTGGCTTTTCTGAAAATACGGACGATCTTCGGCTTGTGACGAAGCATCAATGACACTGAGAAAAAGCAGCAATTCCAGCACCTTTAATTTGAAATAGCCGTATTTTATTTCATCGGGAATGGTATAGAGTTCCGAAAAGATATGCCGTATCGAATCTTTGGCCCGGATGATAAAACAGCGGTCGCCGGCACATAGTTTATCGCGCAGGGCATATAAATCAATTGAAATATCCTTTAATACGGTGGGAATCATGGTAGCGGCCTGTTGGAGATCAATAAGGATTGATACGCCGTGATAATGTTCCAGAGGGAAGGTGGCATGCATAACCCGGTTACTCATCAAAGGATTGACAGCAAGATCGCCTGCACTCAAATACGTGTACAGGCCGTTGATAAATTCACATTCAAACCTTCCTTCGCGGCAATGGTTGATCTCCAAGATATCCCTGTCTTCCAAAATGTGCTGAGGGCATTTACCTGTATGAAAATCGTTGTACGCCAGACTGACACCGGGGAAAACCTGATAACTGGTGATACTTCCTGTTCCTTCGGCATTCTCCAGTTCGTAAACGGTACAACCGTCTGACTGCCTGCTTATTTTTATATCGGCACAATATAAAGCGTTATCCCGTATTTGTTTCATAACAGCACCTGCTTATTGATAATAATAATCAATTACATAATACGCAACAAAATGCTTTTTGTAAAGCTATGCTTGGCATTGCAAGATAGCGAGAATATAGGAGATAGTTTGTCAAAAAAGCAGTAAAACTTTTATTTCTGTATCAATTTAACCCTTTCGCATTTTATTAAATTAAAGTAAAATAGGTTTATAAATTTAAATAGATTAATATAGGCGGAGGGTTTATATGAAAAAAGCAATTATATTGGTAGTAATGCTGATGTTAGCAGGGATGATGTTGGCGGGGTGCGGCAGCACTGAAACGAAAGCGTCGGTAAAAAAGATTGTCATTGGTTTGGATGACAGTTTTCCGCCAATGGGCTTTAGGGATGATAAGAATAACATAGTTGGCTTTGATATCGACATGGCAAAAGAAGTTTCGAAAAGACTAAAGCTGGATGTAGAGTTTAAAGCGATTGACTGGAGCACGAAAGAGTCGGAATTAAACGGCAAGCGGATTGATGCTTTGTGGAATGGGATGAATATTACGGAAGAGCGCAAAAAGAATGTATTGTTCAGCGATCCGTATATGGAAAGCAAGCAGCTCATCTTTGTGCTTACCGGTTCGCCAATTAAAAGCTCTGCCGATCTGGCCGGCAAAGTGGTGGGTGTGCAGCAGTCGAGTATTGGCGACGAGGTAGTGACCAAGGATGATCAACTGAAAGCTTCTTTAAAAGACTTCAAAAAATATCCGGATTGTATTTCCGCATTTATGGACCTTAAATCAGGGCGGCTCGACGCTGTCGTGACAGATGAAATACTTGGCAGATACTATATGTCTAAAGAAATGGGCCAATATGTGGTGATCGAAAAGCCGCTGGGCGAAGTAGGCAACTATGGCGTTGGCTTTAGAAAAGAAGATAAAGAACTTCGCGACAAGGTGCAGACAGTGCTGAATGAAATGAAAAAAGACGGTACTTCCGCCCAAATCTCGCAAAAGTGGTTTGGCGCAGATATTGTGAAATAGGGTCATGAGGCTAATGGCGGTTCCATTAGCCTCAGTTTTTTATTGTACTCCTATTGAAATCCCCCAAGCTCTGGTATATAATGTAATTGGGCATATGCTCAATTAAGGAGGCCTGATGATTGGTGCCAAGACAGCGTTGTTGCGGTTTGGTTGACGAAGAACCCTTATGCCGGAAATTTACTCCCGACAGGGAGAACGGCCAGAAGCCGATTGTTGTTCAGATAGAAGAGCTGGAAGCCATTCGCTTAAAAGATGTCAGGGGTTTTGAGCAGGCTGTTTGTGCATCAGTCATGGGACTATCCAGACCCACATTTCAGAGAATTTTACAGTCTGCCAGGATCAAGGTGGCGATGGCACTAGTAGAAGGGCGGGTCATTATTATTGAAGGAGGGAATTATATTATGAAAAACCGGGTGTTTGAATGTGTAGAGTGTAAGCATGTGTGGGAAGAGGCTCCCTGTACGGACGGCGGTAAACACGGATATGAGATTGCCTGTCCCACATGTGGCAGTATGAAAAAAATGAAGCTGGACAATGGCGTAAAACATGCCTGTGGTGGTGGTCAGCATCAGCATGGTCATGGTGGTGGCTGCTGCGGCGGGCACTGATTCCGGGCTAACGTATGGGAAATAACCCAAGCAGCCTGCCGGTTTAAAGGCAGGCTGCTTGGGTTATTTTGCATACCTGAGGGTATTGATTTTTTTCCCAACCTGTTTAAGTTTGCAGGATAAGAGTGTCTGGGTGAAGAACATTTACAGCTATGTTATCCTTTCTCAGGTGTAATAATGAATAAGTGGAAATGGGGGAATTTGCGATGATTTGGTTAGGCGCTATCATTGTTTTATTGACGTTTGCAGCAATCATTAAGCGGTATGAGACGAGAATGGTTTTATTTGTTTCCGGTCTTCTCATGGCGCTGCTTTCGGGAAAGCCGCTTGAGGCTATTGATGCCTTTGGCAAAGCCATGGTTAACCCCACATTGGTTACGGTTATTTGTACCGTTATGGGGTTTGCGTATGTCATGAAATTAACAAAATGCGATGCTCATTTGGTTCACTTATTAGCAGGCGGGTTAACAAAGTTCCGGGCTGTTTTGATTCCCGGCACAGTTATTATAACCTTTGCTATTAATATTGCTTTACCCAGTGCCGCCGGCTGCGCTGCTGCCGTTGGCGCGATCATGATTCCGGCTCTGATTGGGGCCGGGGTTCATCCGGCTATCGCCGGCAGTGCCGTACTGGCCGGAACCTGGGGCAGTACGTTAAGTCCTGGCGCTACTCATAATCCCTTTGTTGCCAAACTGGCCAATACCGATGTTATGACAGTAATTGCCGTATTAACTCCGGCCGATTTAGCGGCTTTGGCAGTTGTTGTGATTACTTTGACGGCAGTTGCTTATATCCGCAAAGAACATCATGTTGAGGGACAGTCGGTTATTGACGGTAATGATTTAGGAGAATTCAAAGTCAACATCATTAAAGCCATGGTGCCGATTGTGCCATTAGTGCTGCTGGTATTAGGCAGCAAGCAGGTGCAGGTTATTCCTGAGGTCACCGTGCCTCAAGCCATGCTGTTTGGCGTAATCCTTGGTTTTGTTGTTACCTGGGTCAATGCCCAGGAAATTTCCAAGCAGTTTTTTGCCGGTATGGGGGATGCTTTTGGCAGTGTTGTGGGTATCATAGTGGCAGCTGCCGTCTTTAACGAAGGCATGAAGCTTATTGGGCTTACCGGTGCTTTGATTGAAGCTATGAAACATTCGGAAAGCATTGCCAAACTGGCTGCCACCTTCGGTCCGTTTATTATTGCTGTCCTTTCCGGTTCCGGTGACGCCGCCACATTGGCGTTCAACGGTGCCATTACGCCGCATGCGGCGCAGTTCGGTTTCGGCATTATTGAGATGGGCCAGCAGGCTCAGGTGGTTGGTGCGCTGGGACGATCCATGTCGCCGGTTGCCGGAGCGGCTATTGTATGCGCCGGTTTAGCCAAAGTCAATCCGATTGAATTGACCAAACGCAATGCGCCGGCCATGGTGCTGGCCGCGATAACGACCATGCTGGTGCTGCTGTAGCGCAGACTGCTGCAGCCTTAAGCATTATATAAATTTTTTGGAGGAGTTTATGGGAATAAATTTTGTAGCGCTAGCTGAAAAACTAACCGAGAAAACCATTGCCAGGCGCCGGGACTTTCATAAATATCCTGAGTCTGCCTGGACGGAATTCCGCACAGCAGCCATAGTGGCCGATACGCTGTCGGCGCTGGGGTATCAGGTATTTGCCGGTGATGAAGTTATTGATGCCCAGGCGATGATGGGCGTGCCGGCAGCAGCCGAACTGGAGCGGCATGCCAAACGGGCGTTGGAGCAAGGGGCAAATCCGCAGTGGGTTGATAAGCTGCAGGGCGGTAAAACCGGGGTTATCGGTGTGCTGACCTGTGCTAAGCCCGGGCCTACGGTTGGTCTGCGGTTTGATATGGATGCCAATGATGTGGTGGAGGCAGAGGATGTGAGCCACCGGCCGTTCAAAGAAGGCTTTGCCTCGGTTAACCGTGGGGCTGCGCATGCCTGCGGCCATGACGGTCACACCGCTGTCGGTTTAGCTGTTGCCGAGATATTGGCTTCTGTCAAAGAACAGCTTAGCGGTACGATTAAACTTATTTTCCAGCCGGCCGAGGAAGGGGTACGGGGTGCCCGGGCGATGTCAGTCAAAGGGATAGTCGATGATGTGGATTACTTTCTGGGTCTGCATCTTGGCTTCAATACCAAGCAAACCGGCCAGCTGGCTTGCCGCATTGAGGGCTTCCTGGCTACCACTAAGCTTGACGCCATATTTACCGGTGTTCCCGCCCATGCCGGCGCCGCGCCGGAAGCAGGCCGCAACGCCCTGTTGGCAGCGGCTGCGGCAGCGCTTAACCTGCATGCCATTGCCAGACACAGTCAGGGACCGACCCGGATTAATGTTGGCCAGCTTGAGGCCGGAACCGGCCGCAATGTGCTGCCGGCCAATGCGATTATCAAATTAGAGACGCGCGGCACAACCAGCGCTCTCAATGAATACATGTTTACCGAGTCGCAGCGGATTATCAAGGCTGCTGCCGACATGTACGGCGTACAGGTGGAAACCCGGGAAATGGGCGGCGCGGCAGGAGCTGAGAATGACCTTTGCCTTGTGGAACGGGTGGAAAAGGTTGCCGAAGGACTGGGTATTTTTAAAGAGATTATGCCTAGCTGTTACTTTGGCGCCAGTGAGGATTGCACTTACTTTATGGAACGGGTGCAGCAGCGCGGCGGCAAGGCAGCCTATATTATGATTGGGGCGGCACTGGCTGCCGGACACCATGATTCACGGTTCGACTTTGATGAAGCGGCATTAACTGAGGCGGTGGCATTGGTGAGTGCGGCGGCGGCAGATTTGCTGCAAGCGTAAGCAGTAATAGGATTCAAAGACCTGAACTTTGTCATAGGTTCAGGTCTTTTATTCATAAGATCATAATAAAGTGAGTAATATATTGTTATCTCTGTTTGCAAGAGAAAGGAGCCATAATGGATAATAAAGTTTTAGAGAAATATGCGCAATTGGTAGTCAAAACCGGAGTTAACATTCAACCCAACCAGACGCTGGTCATTACCTCACCGATTGAATGCGCTCCGTTTGCCCGGGCCATTGCCACGGCAGCTTATGCGTCAGGTGCGCGGGAAGTAGTTATGAACTGGAAAGACGAGCTGTCGGCCAAGATTAAATTTCTGCATGCACCTGATGAGATTTTTGATGAATTCCCTGAATGGCAAAAGGATTTTTACCTGTCCTATGTAAGAAAAGGGGCCGCCTTTGTCAGTATTGCGGCATCAGACCCTGAGCTGCTGCAGGAGGTAAACCCTGAAAGGGTGGTAAGGGTACAAAAGGCCAGCAATATAGCGCTTAAGGAATACCGTGAACATACCATGAGCAATAAGAATGCCTGGAGCGTTGTATCGGTGCCCACCCTTGCCTGGGCCAAGCGGGTATTCCCCGAAGTGGCAGACGAGGAGGCTGCCCGGCAACTGTGGACAGCCATCGTGAAGGCGGTGCGGGTGGATACTGCTGATCCGGTTGCCGCCTGGCAGGAACACAGCCGGGCCTTGAAACAAAGTATGAATAAATTAAATGCCCACAAATTTACCCTGCTGCATTATACAAATTCACTGGGAACCGATATTAAGGTGGAATTGCCTGATGGGCATATCTGGCTTGGCGGGCCGGAACACACCACCGCCGGTATTGAATTTGTTGCCAACATGCCGACAGAAGAAGTATTCACCATGCCGAAAAAGACAGGGGTAAACGGCATTGTTTTCAGCGCCAAGCCCTTAAATTATAATGGTACACTTATCGATAACTTCTCACTTACTTTCAAAGAAGGCCGCATTATTGACTGCACAGCCGGCCAGGGTCTGGAAGTGCTGAAGAAGCTGATTGAAACCGATGAAGGCTCTCATTATCTGGGGGAAGTGGCGCTTGTACCACATAATTCGCCGATTTCCAATTCCAATATTTTGTTTTATAACACTCTGTTTGATGAAAATGCCTCCTGCCACTTTGCCATCGGCAAGGCATATCCCATTTGTATCGAAAATGGTGTGTCCATGAACCCGCAGCAATTGGAACAAGCCGGCGTAAATGATTCTATGGTGCATGTTGACTTTATGATCGGCACCCCTGATCTTGAGATTACAGGCATTACGGCAAACGGTGAGACAATATCTGTGTTTAAAAACGGTAATTTTGCCGGTTAAGTAAAAAGGCGGGCTTGCCCCACGCGCTCACAATGGCAGGAGAACTCTGCGTCATTGCGAACAGGAAGCGGGGTAAGCCCGTCTTTTTGCGTCTGCCGGAAGGTATGAGTTTTGCGCGCAACACAAGGTCCGGCACGTGCGGCCGGGAGGCCTTTTGTTTAAAACAGACAAATCAAGCCGGACAAATTGGCCTGTGTGGATGATGCAAAAAAGCCGTAAGAAAAGTACAATTAAGGAAAAGCTATTAAGGTCAAGTGATTAAGAAACAGAAGGGGTGTTATTTTATTATGAGTCAACAGGAAATGGTCTTAGTAACCAAAGCAGAATTGCATCAGTTGATTAAAAATAAGGTAATGAAGGCTGGTTTGCCTGAGGATCATGCGCAGGAGGTTGCTAATCATTTAGCCTATGCCGACAGCAGAGGTGTACATTCCCATGGGGCTGTGCGCGTGGAATATTATTCAGAACGGATAAACAAAGGCGGCAGCAATGCAAAGCCGAATTTTTCCTTTAGAAAAACCGGTCCGAGCACCGGCATTTACGAAGGGGACAATGCGGTAGGAATGGTTGTTGCCACAAACGGTATGATTGAAGCCATCAAGATGGCTAAAGAAACCGGAATTGGTTTTGTCGGCATGCGCAATCTGGGGCACTGCGGCACGCTCTCCTATTTCCTCAGAATGGCTACCGACGAAAATATGATTGGTATGTCCATGTGCCAGTCTGACCCGATGGTAGTGCCTTACGGTTCCGCCGACCCGTATTTCGGCACAAATCCTATCGGTTTTGCCGCTCCCTGTGCCGGTGGTCCGCCCATTGTATTTGATATGGCGACTACCGTAGGGGCCTGGGGCAAAATTATCGATGCCAGATCTAAAAACAAGGCAATTCCCGACACCTGGGCGGTAGATAAAACCGGACATCCTACCACCGACCCCTTTGCCGTTGCCGGTCTTGTGGCTATTGCCGGTTCCAAGGGATACGGCCTGATGATGATGGTTGATATCTTGTGCGGCTCCCTGCTGGGCATTCCGTTTGGCGGTCATGTAAGTTCGATGTATGCCGACCTTTCTGCCGGTCGTGAACTGGGACAAATCCATCTGGTAATCAATCCGGAGCATTTTATCGGTCTTGATAATTTCAAAAACAATATACGCAAAATGGTGGATGAGATTCATGCACTTCGCCCGGCTGCCGGTTTTGACAGGGTGCTGGTTCCTGGTGAATCTTCCGAAAAGAAAGCTCAGGATTATGAAAAGAACGGCATTCCCATTGTAAAAGAAATTTATGATTATCTTGTCAGTGATGACATCCATTTCAACCGTTATGAGGGAAAAAGCGCTTTTGCTTCCGATACATTAGACTAAACGCATAACGAGCAGGTAAAAAGCCCGGGGACTATGAAGGTTTTCTTCATAAGTTCCCGGGCTTTATTTGTCTGTCGGTGCGGGCGGCCGTCATGCAACACTGCGACGCTGGCGCTTAACCTCCGCTTATGCACAACGGCCACCCGCGCCTCAGGACTGTTGACGGTCTCACGATTCGGACAACAGCAGGGCCAGCCGGAGCTGCAGGGAAAAATCCGGGTTGGAGAGCGGCGTGTCTAATATTTCATTTAATCTGGCGATCCGGTATTTTACTGTGTTGCGGTGGATATAGAGGGCCCGGGCCGTTTCGGCGATATCGCCCTGACAATCCAGGTAAGTTTGCAGTGTTTGCCGGAGGATAACCTGTGTTTCCTGCTGGGGGTAGGCCAGCGATTTTAACACACAGGTACAGAAGTGGCGGGCATGGTCCTGCGGGACAAAACGCAAAAGCTCCGCAACATCCTGGGAAAAATAAGTGCGGAAAAATGCTTTTTTACCCTCCCGCCTGCATTGGTGATACACTTCTTCGGCCTCAATGCGCGAGAAGGCCACAGACTGAAGCGAATTAACCGGATTCCCTGCGGCACAGGAAATGGAAACAGAGAGATAGGTGGTCATTTGCTCGCTAATGAAGGCAATGGCATTTTCCAAGTTTTCGACAGGACTTTGCAAGAGTACTAATATTTTTTCACTTTTGTGGGAAGAAAAGAAAAGAGCGGTTTTACCCAGAATTTCAGTATGGCGTTCCAGCCAGTCGTACACAAGGGAATACAGGTCAAACCGTGCAGAATGCTGCTCCTCCACCAGATCGTCAATTCCTAAAACCAGGAATTGATAGTAATCGGAAGCAATCAAACCAAGATCGCTGCCCTGCCCCAGAAAAACGGCGGTGTCAATATTGCTGGCATTATGGGTTAGCCGCCGCAAAACATCCTCGCGCATTCGCCGGTGCAGTTCTTTAAGCTTTTGGTTTTTATACAGGGAAAAAGCGATGGCGGCGGCAGTCTGCTCAATGACCAGATAGGAGAAAGGATAAGGGATTTTTTCTTTTTCCAGCACAATCAGCAGGTGGGGGTGGGCAGAAGCGGCCCAAACGGGAAAGAACCATGCGGTAAACGGATGGGGGGCCTGAATATAGAGCGAAGAGGGTATGGCGGCGGCCGGTGAGTCTTTCAGCTTGTCAGAGCTTTTTATGGCAGCCAGCGTCTCTTCCATTTCACCGGTTTTTGTACCTCTGGGCAGGGAAGTGTCAATGATTTCAAAAAAGGGATCTGTTAAAAATACTGTCTGCCGGATTGTGCGGCTGAGATGGGTGAGAATTGTGGAAATCGGGGTGTCCTTGACAAGCATCTGGGAATATTCATGCTGGATTTTCAAAGCGCTTAGCAGCTGCTGGTTTTCCACATTCCAGAGATAGGAAAGGAGATGATGGCAGGTTACACCCAGTGTCCAGGAGTTCGGAATCTGGATCAGGGGGAAACCAAGCTTATCGGCGGTTGCGAGAATAGAGGGCTCGAGGCTGTCGATAAAACGGCCCAGTTTCACGCAGATTCCGGCAATAGGGACCCGGTTCAGATCCTCGATCATTTGACAGAAGCCGGCCGGATCATCCTTAAAGGCCATGCCGGTTGTTATCAGGAGCGAATGGGGTTTGATAAAATGGGTAATGTCCGGCGTCTCCGAAATATCGGCGCTGTCCACTTTGCGTGACAAATCGGCAGACCGGTTCAACACCAGCATTTGCGAGAAAGGTGCATTTGTTAAAAGTTCGGCAATAGAAGTCATACTCTCTTTTCCAGCCATTCTATTATTTCGTCATAGGCTAATCTGCCTGCTTCATCGTTAAGATCCCGGTCAAAGTCGTGGACTTCTTTGTAGATGGTTATCAGGGTTGAATCCGGAATCAGCTTAAGCAGCGATTTGCTCATCCGGTATGGCACATCGGGGTCTAAGGTGGCGGCGGCCAGAATTGTCGGCGGCAACGCCCGGAGTGCTTCATCTGTTAATGAGTATTTTGCCGGATCTTCCGGCCCGCAGAGGTAGGTTAACCAGGTGCCTTCCTGTCTGGCTTTTATATACAGCGAAAATCTCTCAGCCATCGGGCCGGAGGTCACCGGGCCGTCTGCAATAATGTTAGCAATGTATTCATCCGGTACTTTGGCTAACTGGTTATAATGCTTGCTGGGGGTGGTGAACTGGCTATCGGTAAGCCTGGCATAGCCGTAAAAGCTTATAATGGCTGCCGGCAGCCGGGCTTTGTTTTTAATCAGCCTGTCACACAGCATAAAAGCAAGATAGGCTCCTGCCGATCTTCCCATTAGCACATAGTTGTTATTGTTTAACTTAAATACACTGTCGGTATTGTTCAAATAGAAGGAAAGCATAGCGAAAGCTGAGGTAAGAATCTGGTCCAAACTGGATTCCGGCGCCAAAGGATAATCTAACGCCAAAAAGTCATAGCCGGCCTGCAAGAATTTGTTGATATACAGTTCCGGCAGGTCGTCTCTTACCCCATAGAGCAGTCCGCCGCCGTGCAAATAGATAATTGTTGTGTTCTTGCTTTTATTTTTTGCCCGATGCAGGCTGGCATGCAGTTTTATATTTTCTGCGGTTATCAAGCTGAAAATTTCTGTTTCATTCATGCTTTTTTCTCCCGTCAATTAGTTTAAACAGTCTGGCCGCTATTTGAATCTGCAGCAGTTCCTCCGGGTTAGCAAAATCGACGTTTAGTATATTCTTTATTTTGGCGACCCGGTATCTTACTGTCTTCGAGTGCAGAAACAGCTTTTCCGAGGTAAGAAAGTAGTTTTGATTGGTGTCCAGAAAGGTTTGCAGCGTATCAAACAGCAGCGGATAGTGGTGCCGGAAATTAGCTATTCGGGGAGATATGAACTTCTCAAGATCGTCCAGGTTGTTTGAGTCCAGGAACAGTTTATAAATTCCCAGCTCTTCGTAGGGCAATATGTTATTGGAACCATGGAACAGCCGTAATATCTTTTCCGTATCCAAAACCTCTCTGTGGGCTTTTAGCAGGCTTAGTTTTTCTACTTTCGAGCTGAGGCTTACATTGTAATAAAAATGGGCAAACACATTGCCGGCAACCAGTGAATTCATTATTTTTTCAATGGCGGGCGGGGTAAGGCCGGCTTTCTCATCGTTGAAATTGAATACAAATACCACGGTATCCAACTTTTCCAGAAACGCTATGTCCTTGAAAATAGTTTTGAAGGTAAGCCAGATTTGTCTCAGCGTCTGGGGCATGAGATCTTTATCCACATTTTTCTTTTCGTCCCGGGGATAAAGCTTGATAAGCACTACCTGATAGTACTTATGTTTTTTTATATTAAGGGATTCCAGCACCTCGTCAATATCCTTTTCCTCATACAGCCGGTCATTCAGCAAGTCGTTGATAATGTTATTTTTTTGTTGAAATAGATTTTGGGAGATTACATATTTTTTTAATAATTCCATTTGCAGAAACTTAACGCCATTTTCTATTACCATGAAATCTTCTGAACTAATTTGTTCCGGCAACTCGTGGATAACCAGTTCATAGTCGTCATAGCCGAGATGGGGTATATGAACCCTGATCTGCTTGCCGGCTATGGGGGGATTGGTGCTGTTATATATCACATCTTTACGTTCATATTTAAAATGCATATACTTCTCAGTCAGCACTTCTCTGGTACTTACTACTGTTATGTCGGCAAGCCCGGGGTTGGTGCTGATTTCAATCCCTTTTGTCGAGTTAATAAGGCTGACATCACGCAGGATCATTTTTTTAAACTCCCGCAATATTTCGTCCATTGACGGCATTTTCAGCGCCAGCTTGGTCAGCTCGCTATGCACTTCATAGTACTTGTTCAGCAGGTTCATATTTTTATTGACTATGGGTCCTAATATTTCCAGGATGATGGCTTCATATTTTACATCCTTGTTAATTTGGATTAAAGGAATGGCATGTTGGTCACAAAGCTCAATAATTTTGTCCGGTATGTGAGTAACCAGTCTGTCGATTTTAATTATGAACGCGCTGATGCCTACATTATGGAGCTTCTCGAAAAATACTTCCAGCTCGCTCTCGCTCAAATGCTGCAGGGCAAAAAAACTGGTAAGGATTACTTCGCCATAACGCCCCCAGTTCGCAATATCAGTGGCCTCAAGTACATTGACGCCGGTTATTTCGTTTAAAACTCCGCTATTGCCGGCGATTAATTTTGCTCCATAAAGCATTTGCATATTTAATATTTCTTTAATGTTCATTTTGCTGCTCCTTTTTTGTCCTTTGAGGATAAAAAAAACGCTATTTTTATAATTTTTATGCCAATGATAATGCAAAAAAAAAATGTTATAATGACAGTGATTTAGTTAACAAAATATTAACACAATAAAGGGGAAATGGAAATGCTCTTTACGGTAATTAAGAAAAATAGTTACCAGGATTCTATTAATCTTATGTTACTCACAAATTCCATTAATACTATTGCCGGTATAACAAAATGTTCTATCATGATGGGAACTGCCGCCAATAAGGACATCCTTAAAAATGGCGGACTGCTTACTGCTGAAGGGGAAGCTGCGGCTCCCAGCGATATGATTATTGTAGTTGAGACTGCCGATGAAAAAATTGTTGAAACCGTTCTCAGTGAAGCAGATAAGTTCTTGAATGACCTGGCTGTTAAGAAAAAGAGCACAGGCGCCCTTAGTGTAACCAGCATAGACGCGGCATTGGAGGAAATGCCTGATGCCAATGTAGCGCTGTTTTCCATACCCGGCGAGTACGCTGTTGAGGAGATTGAACAAGCTCTTGATAAAGGCTTGCATGTGTTTTCCTTCACCGATAATATTGCGCTGGCAGATGAAGTGAGACTTAAGCAAAAGGCCCATGAAAAAGGGCTGATGCTGATGGGGCCTGACTGCGGCACCGGCATCATTTCCAGCATTCCCATAGCATTTACCAATGTCGTCAGACCCGGCAACATCGGCATCGTCGGTGCCTCCGGCACCGGCATACAAGAGGTTACTACCATCATCGACAGACTTGGCGGCGGCGTTGTGCATGCCATCGGCACAGGCGGTCGTGACTTAAGCGAAGAGGTCAACGCCATTACCGCCCGGGATGCCATCCTGGGACTGGAGCATCATGATCCTACCGACGTAATTGTAGTTATCTCCAAACCGCCGGCCAAGAAAGTCCGGGATGAAATTGTAGAACTGCTGCATAGTCTTAGCAAACCGGTAGTCGCCATATTCCTCGGCGAGAAACCCGACCACCATGAAGGCAATGTATATTTGGCGCATACGCTTGAAGAAACTGCTATGATTGCCGTAGACCTGGCCAAGAACAAACCGGTTAAACCCAACTATATGGAAGCCATCACCTACGAAGTAAAGACTCCGCTGGCACCGGAAAAAACCGTAAAAGGACTGTATTCAGGCGGTACGCTGGCTGCCGAGGCGGGAATGCTCATCGCCGAAGCCCTGGAGCTTGGGAAATTAACCAAACAAGAGGGTTATATCCTTAATGCCAACGGCTACCAGGTCATGGATTTGGGAGATGACATCTATACCCAGGGCAAACCCCATCCCATGATTGATCCGGAAATCAGGATTAACAAGATCAGAGAATATGCCCAGGACGCCAACACCGGTGTAATTCTCCTGGACTGCGTATTGGGCTACGGCTCGCATCCCGATATGGCCAAAGCTTTATCACCAGCTATCAAGGAAGCTATACAAACATCCAGGGAAAATGGGCGGAAACTCTATTTTGTCGCCACTGTTTGCGGCACAGAGTATGATCCGCAAAGCTACCAGGCAGCAATAAAAACCCTGAAAGAATGCGGTGTATTGGTTGAGGAAAGCAATGCCAAGGCAGTAAGGCTTGCCCTCAAATTAAAGGGGATAGACTACAAAGAGCAGGATAAGCACGTAGTCGCAAAACAGGGGGAAAAGAAAGTACTGCCTGAAATCAGTGACAGTGTAATTGACCTCTTAAACTCCAAACCCCGCATTGTCAACATTGGTCTTACCAGCTTTACCGATTCTATCTTTGCCTATGGCGGCAAAGCCGTGCAATATGACTGGAGACCGGCGGCAGGCGGCGATAAGCGGCTTATCAAGATCTTAAACGCGCTGGCGAAAATTGAAGAAATTGAAGCAGCCAACAATGAAGTTATTGACAGGATGAAAATCTCACAGCCCTTCCTGGTTGATGTAGTGCCGGCTAAATCAGTAATCGGCATCTTAAATGACAAAGTACTCTTGCACGCCGGACCCCCTATCGAATACAAGGACATGACCGGTCCGGGACAAGGCGCTTGTATTGGTGCCGTATTATTCGAAGGCTGGGCCAAGGATGCAAAAAGCGCCAGACAACTGCTGGAAAGCGGCGGCGTGAAATTCTCACCCTGCCATCATGTAAATGCCGTAGGCCCGATGGGCGGCATTACCTCAGGCAACATGCCGGTGCTGGTAGTTGTCAATAAGCTGGATGACTCCGTCGGTTACTGTATCATGAACGAAGGCATCGGCAAAGTGCTGAGATTCGGTGCTTATTCAGAAGAAGTCATCAATAGATTAAACTGGATGAGAGATACGTTAGGACCGGTATTATCCAAAGCGCTGCAGCGCAAAGAGGGCGGTCTGAACCTGAACGTACTCATTGCCAAAGCCATTACCATGGGTGATGAATTCCACCAGAGAAATATAGCTGCCACCCTGGTATTCCTGAAAGAAATTACTCCGTTAATTACCGAGCTTGACATTGACCAAACAGAAAAATATGAGACAATAAAATTCCTGGCCGATACTGATCAATTCTTCCTGAACATCATGATGGCGGCAAGCAAATCCATTGTCGACTGCGCCAGAAAAGTTACCAGCGGTACTGTGGTTACCACCATGGCCAGAAATGGACGCAATTTCGGCGTAAGAATCAGCGGTATGGGTGACGAGTGGTTTACCGCACCGGTTAACACCCCCAACGGACTGTACTTCACCGGCTATTCGGAAAGCGATGCAAACCCGGATATTGGCGACAGTGCCATCACTGAAACGGTGGGCGTCGGCGGTATGGCCATGGTTGCGGCTCCGGGGGTTACCCGCTTCGTCGGTGCGGGCGGTTTCCAGGACGCGCTGAAAGTATCCAACGAAATGGATACCATCTGTATTGCCAATAATTCCAACTGGAGTATTCCCACCTGGGATTTCAAAGGAGCCTGCCTGGGTATTGACGCCAGAAAAGTAGTTGCAACCGGTACTACGCCGCTCATCAATACAGGCATAGCGCATAAAAACGAGGGAGTAGGCCAGATCGGGGCCGGCACCGTGCGTGCGCCGCTGGCTTGCTTTGAAAAAGCAGTCATTGCCTATGCGAAAAAACTAGGGATAGACGTTGAATAGGGATGAAGTGAAATATCACAGAGAGGCAAAGAGCAATCTCTTGCCTCTCTATCTAAAAAATGTCAGCATAGGTAAGGTACATAGCAAATTCAACAGCGGGCTCAATCTGCAAATGGAGGATCATTTGCTGTATATTGGCTGCTGCGGCAGCCCGTTATCCGCCTTTGGGCTGAATATCGATGAAGCGAAACTGCGGCAGCTGCTTGCCGCTGTCAGAATCGGGGATTTGGTCCGGTACAAAGAGGATGTGCTGATTTTTTACAGCATCCAGGGGACCATAACCCTTGCTTGCCAAGAGCTGGCAGAAGTAGATTTAAGGCTTCCTGCCATAACCTGCACCAGGCAAAAAATCGCTGACAGCCGGCTGTATAACTATTTGGCGGCAATGGAGTTTGAGCCATTTATCGGCATCGATTTAGACGAACAAGCCGGCCGGCATGTGGAGTTATTACAGAGCGCTGACAAAACAGACGGCAACGCCAATTCCCGGGTTATCCGCTTTTTTGCCGGCAGAGGCAAAGGCTTGACGCCCAGCGGTGATGACCTGCTCATCGGCTTTACCCTGGCACTGCTGCTGTTTGGCCCGTTTCCGGCCTGGAAGCAAGCGCTGGCCGGGGAGGTTACCGGTGAGAGAACCACCTTGATCAGTGTGGCCTATTGCCGTGCTTTACTGGCAGGGTATGCCAGTGAGCCTTTTATCCGGCTGGTAAAGCTGCTGGATACTGAAGAACTGGCTGCAATCGAAAAAACCATCAAGGAAGTACAGGCCTTTGGCCATACTTCCGGCAATGACACCTTGTTCGGTTTTTTCTTAGGCTTAAAATTTATAATTCACGGAGGTTAATAATGAGCTATCTTAATAATGTTGTCGGTTACAGAAAAGATCTGTTAACAAACCGGTCAGTGGTTAAGAAAGATAATTACGTATTGCTTGATCCTGATGGTTTGGTTAAGAATGTCATTCCCGGTTTTGAGAATTGTGATGTCACCGTTCTCGCTTCACCCAAGATCGGCGCAAGCTTTGTCGATTATCTTGTTACCATTCACGCCGATGGCAAGAATGAACGCGGTTTTGGTGAAGAAGGCATTGAAACCCTGCTTTATTTGATTAAAGGCAGTCTGGAGGTTAAAGCAGGGGAGCAGTCTTACTCCTTAACCCAGGGCGGCTTTGTCTATTGTCCTCCCGGTACCAAACTCTATTTCCAGAACAAAAGCGGCAAAGTAACCAAGGCATTTCTGTACAAACGCCGTTACGACCGTCTGGAAGGCTATGAACCTTATGTCGTCACCGGCAATGCCAATGAAATGGAATGGATAAAATATGAAGGCATGGAAGATGTGCTGATTAAGGATTTCCTGCCCAAGGAACTGGCTTTTGACTGCAACTTCCATATCCTGAGCTTTAAACCAGGTGCTTCTCATGGCTATATTGAGACCCATCTGCCGGAACATGGCGCTTACTTCCTGAGTGGACAGGGTATGTATAATCTGGACAATGACTGGGTGCCTGTGCAAAAAGGCGATTATATCTTTATGAGTGCCTATTCGCTGCAGGCCTGCTACGCTGTAGGGCGTGACGAGGAATTTTCCTATGTGTATTCCAAAGATTGCAACCGTGATGTAAGAATTTAGGAGGTTTATATGAAGAAACAATTAGTTATCGCTTTAGGCGGCAATGCATTGGGCAATACTCCTGACGAGCAGAAGGAAGCCGTCCTGGCTGCCGCCGGGCATATTGCCAGCCTTGTTAAAGATGGCTATAAAATCGTTATTGTGCATGGCAACGGGCCGCAGGTCGGAATGATTAATCTGGCCTTTGAACTGGCATACCAGCAAAATTCAGAGGTGTCGGTTATGCCCTTTGCCGAGTGCTGCGGCATGAGCCAGGGGTATATCGGGTTTCATTTACAAAATGCCCTGCAGAACACCTTTGTTGAACAAGGCATTACCACCCATGTTTCCACAGCCATTACCCAGGTTATTGTTGACCGGCATGATCCGGCTTTTCAGAACCCGACCAAACCGGTTGGTCTGTTTTACTCAGAAGCAACGGCTGAGAAGATTGCCGAGGCGAGAGGCTACACCTTTGTCGAGGATTCCGGCCGGGGCTTCCGGCGGGTTGTTCCGTCGCCTGAGCCGGTGGATATCAAGGAAAAAGGGACGATCCGCTGCCTCATGGAAAACGGCGATGTTGTTGTTGCCTGCGGCGGCGGCGGAATTCCCGTATATCGCGAAAACGGCAAATTAACCAGTGTCGACGCAGTTATTGATAAAGATAAAGCAGCCGCCAAACTGGCTGAAGTAATCAATGCCGATACCCTCATTATCCTGACAGCGGTTCCCCGGGTTGCCATCAACTTTGGCAAACCGGAGCAAAAATGGCTGGAGCGCATCACTGTTGCCGAAGCCAGGCAATATATTAAAGAGGGGCACTTTGCTCCAGGGTCGATGCTGCCCAAAGTCGAAGCGGCTATCAAGTTCGTTGAATCCAACCCCGGCCGGGAAGCCATTATAACCTCCCTGGAAAATGCTTACCAAGCGGTCACGGAAGATAATGGCACGGTAATCTGCTCCTGATTCTGCCCAAATAAAATAGGACACCCCATAACCGGGGTGTCCCACTGCCTTAACGTACTTTGGCTTAGCAGCACAGCAGCTGACAATAGCATACAGCAAGTCATCCAGCGAGAGATTAGGGGGCTCATACCTATTCCCCGGCCTCTCGCTTATTTTGTCCATTTTTTTGCCGGACGCTTACCATTACGCCCATTAGCGGAGTTTTTGCCGGCGGAGTTTGCGCTGGCGGAGTGCCAGCCGCAGGCCAAAGAGAAACTCTCTGTTGCTGAAATCCAAATCGGTTATGTCATGGATTCTTTCCAGCCGGTTGGTAAGCGTATTGCGGTGAATATATAATTCCTTGGCCGAATCGGTTAAGTTTTTATCATATTCCAGGTATTTTTCCAAGGTTTTTACAAGCTCGGTACCATGGAGTGTGTCACTATTTTCTAGTTTAGCCAGGGTTGCTTCATAGACATGGGTAAGCAGGGAAGCGGTATCCGGATTTTCCAATAAGGCATAGCTGGCAATTTCATAAGGATAGGTAATATGCCCGCCGGCTTTCGTGATACGGCCTAAGTTCAGGCAGGTCAGAGCATCCTGGTAGCTTTGGCGGACAGAGCGGATATCGGTAACGGCTGTTCCCACACCGATGGAGATGATTGCGGTATAGTGCTCTTTGAAGGCTTCCAGCAACTGGGTGTATATTTCCGGGTCAGGCCTGGTCAGTGTACCGGTGAAAGCAATTAATACGATAATTTTGCCTGTTCGTTCGGAAATTAAGGATAAAGGATGTTGGGCACTGACTAACTGCTGGGTTGTTTTGTACAGGCGGGTAGCCATAACCGGCAGGTTTACGTCTCCTTCGCTTTCATTTATTTCAATGACTGAGCACTCCAGCAATTTGGCTTTGGACAGCTTGGAGGTGGCTAAGGTTTCGGTAGTGGTTTGATTGGTCAGGTCGCCGAACAAAATATGTTCGAGAATATCCCGGGAATAAAGGCGGTGGCTCTCCGATACGGCTTTCTTTTTCAGGAAGTCGAGAGCAGCCACAGTGCAGGTGTGTTCCAGCGCCATGCAGTTTATGTCCAGAAAGGCATCGGTGGGCTGCAGGAGGGAGATATGGCCGAAAAATTCATTGTCTGACATGATGGCCAGCGAGGTTAGTAACAGCTCATAGCCTTCTACCGTCACCTGCTGGGTATAAGGGGTTTTGGCCTGGGACAGCTTGGCCTGCAGATACTCATTTTGAGTAACCTGGTTTAACAGCAGCTTGTCCAGCTGCTTAAAAATCCTTTTATCCACTCCGGGAATACTTTCCGGCAGCCAGTGGCTGAGGACCGAACCATGGATATCATAGCAGCCGACAGGACATTGGGTAAGCTTGCCCAGGCAGGCGATAATGGCATTCAGTCCGCCGCCCTTAATGGCTACATTGGTAAGGGTTTTGTGTATCTCATTGGAGCGGCCCAGTAAGTAAGATTGGCGTGCGGCAATGCTGCTGATAATTGGATTCAGGATTTCAGACAGAGACAGCGTTAACGGCAGTTCGATGATCGGCAGGCTCAGCTCGTCGGCCAGAGCTTTTATGATCAGCGGCACTTCGGGCAAAAAGCGCTTGGTCTTAATGGCCAGGCCGGCAATGCCGACTGCCGCAAGTTCGCGAATGAGCTGCTCTTGCAGTACCGGGTCGTCTTTAAAGGTATAGCCGGTGGTTAATATTAAATCACCGGGTTTGGCCCAGTTGGCTATATCGGGTGCGTCCATTATGTTTGTTGACAAAATAATATTATTCAGGCCGTTGGCACCGGCAACCAAGTTGACCGACTGCTCCTGGAAAAGCTGCAAAACATCTTTGATGGTGAGATGCATGATCATCCCTCAGTTCTGTTTAATGTTGCTATTTTAGTCAAGTAATAAGTCTGTTCGACAAAAAAATGTAAAATTCCTTGCCGGATATGGTACAAATTACCTTTAATGGAGTTAAAATTTGCTGTAACGCCAGTGATGATGTACTGTCAATATACTACCCGTCTGCCGCATTCTTTCATGCATGCACACTGCCGGAGAGAACTATGCAATATGCACAATTATCGCTGCTTTATTTGCTAAGTATGCACTGGTGGAAAAGTAGAAAAATTCGGTATAATTCTATTAGCTAAAAGGAGTGAATTTACAGAAAAATGTCAGCAGGGGGGATGTAACCGCGAAAAATATGAAAGATTATAGGTAAGAGGATTAACTTTCTAGTACAGATGGTAATTCTACTGCCCACAATTAGCTATGACGGAGGAGAAGCATGAGCACGTTTGATTTTGGACAAGAGACCGAGAAGCTTTTAAAGTGGCTGGGAGAATTTGGCAAAGATCCCGAAGGGGGAGTCTCACGTTTCCTGTATAAGCCTGAATGGACGGAAGCGCAAAGAAACTTAGAAAAATATATGCGGCAGGCAGGGTTTGCCGTGCATTATGATGATGTCGGCAATTTGTTTGGCCGGCTGGAAGGGTCAACATATCCGGAGGAAACCATTCTGACAGGTTCTCATGTCGACACCGTCAAAAACGGCGGGTTATATGACGGTCAATTTGGGATTATTGCCGGAATTGTTGCGTTGGAGTATTTAAAAAGAGAATACGGACAACCGCTGCGCAACATTGAAGTGGTGTCCATAGCCGAAGAGGAAGGCAGCCGTTTTCCGTATGTTTACTGGGGCGTCAAGAATATCTTAGGTATTGCCAAACGGGAAGACGTGGAAAACATGGTGGATTTTGACGGCATACCGTTTACGGAAGCTATGCGCAAAGCCGGTTTTGCTTTCCGGCCGACAGAACGTGCTGTACGCAAAGACCTGAAGGCCTTTTTGGAGGTTCATGTAGAGCAGGGCGGCGTGCTGGAAATTGAAAAAAAATCGGTAGGTATTGTCGGGCATATTGTCGGACAGCGGCGTTTCACGATCGAGATTACCGGCCAGGCTAATCATGCCGGCACAACACCTATGGGCTACCGCAAGGATGCGCTTCATGCGGCCAGCAGCATTATCTGCGCAATTATGGATATAACGAAAGGCTATGGCGATCCGCTGGTTGCCACCGTAGGCAAAGTGGAAATCGAGCCTAATATTGTCAATGTTGTACCAGGCAAGGCTTTGTTTACGTTAGATGCGCGGCATACTCATAAAGATGTTTTGGTCAGGTTTACTGAGGAAGTGACTGCGGCAATGCAGGAAATTGCCTCCCAGGCAGGTGTGGGAATCCACATTGATATGTGGATGGATGTTGATCCGGTACCGATGGATACCGGCATCGTAGAAATTATGAAACAACAATGCGAAAAAGACGGCTTGAGTTACAAAATGATGCATAGCGGGGCAGGGCATGATTCCCAGATTATGGCGCCGGTAATACCGACCGGAATGCTGTTTGTGCCAAGTCACAAAGGCCTCAGTCATTCACCGTTAGAATATACCGATCCCCGCGACTTGGCGCAAGGGGTAAAGGCTTTGGTCGGGGTTTTATACGAGTTAGCTTATAAATAAAAGTTTTATAAGGGAAGCTATTTTTTAAAGGGGGGTTTGACATGTTTGATCTGGTTATTAAAAATGGCAAGGTAGTAACAGCAGACAGAGTTTTTGCGGCAAGTGTATGTGTCAAGGCAGGCAAGATCGCAGCCATCGTTGAACCGGGTACTGATGTTCAAGCAGACAAAACGATTGATGCTCAGGGCAACTATGTTTTCCCGGGAGCTATTGACAGTCACGCCCATTTGAATGATCCCGGCTACAACTGGCGGGAAGATTATTCTCACGGTACAGCCGCGGCCGGCGTGGGAGGCTTTACCACCATCGTTGATATGCCGCTGCAAAATGAGCCGGCGCTTACAGACGGACAAATTTTTGACAATAAGCTGGCGCATGTTTCTCCTAACGCGTATGTGGACTATTGCTTTTGGGGCGGACTTGTAGATTACAATCTGGGTACACTGCACGAACTGGATGATAAGGGTTGTGTTGCTTTCAAATCCTTCATCGGTCCGGTTTCACCGGATTATGTGTCCTTGTCCATCGGACAGGCCAAGGAAGCACTGGAAATTTTGAAAAGCGCCGGTGCGCGTGCCGGTTTCCACTGCGAGGATTATTCCATAATCAAATGGGAAGAAGCACGGGCCAAGCGGAAGGAAAAGAATGACTGGCGGGATTTTCTTGATTCCAGACCGGTTATTGCCGAACTGATTGCCACCCAGAATATTATCAGTCTTGCCAAAGAGCTTGACGCCAAGGTTCATATTTGCCATGTAAGCCATCCGCAGGTGGCGCAGGTGATCAGAGAGGCTCAGCTTGACGGTGTTGATGTTACGGCGGAAACGTGCGGACATTATCTTGCTTTTTCTGATGAAGATGTAATTAAAAACGGCAGTCTGTTCAAATGTGCGCCCCCGCTGCGCGAAGCTGCCGCAATTGAAGGAATGTGGGAATATGTAAATAACGGCACCTTAAGCTGCATCGGTTCCGACCATTCCCCGTGCGAACTCAGCGAAAAAAGCGAGGAAGCCCATGGTATCTTCGGCGCCTGGGGCGGAATCAGCGGCATCCAGAATACCATGCAGGTGGTTTTCAGCGAAGGTGTGGCCAAGCGGGGCTACTGCCCCACCATACTTGCCAGGTCCTTAAGTGAAGGCCCGGCAAAGGCTTTCGGCATATATGGGAAAAAGGGTGCCATTGAAGTAGGCTTTGATGCCGATATTGTTATCCTGGATCCTAAGCGGGAATGGGAGATTACTCCGGAATCGCTGTATTATGTGAATCAGATTTCGGCGTTTGTCGGCTTAAAGGGCGTGGGTCTGCCTGTCTGCACGTTGGTCAGAGGCCAGGTTGTGGCAGAAGACGGCAAGCTGGTTGGCCGCAAAGGGTTTGGTGAGTTCGTTAAAAAAATCAAATAATGAATAAGGGGTGAACTGTGTGAGTAAACGGTATGATGTAATTATCAGGAACGGGGTTCTTGTCTGCCCGGAAGGTGTAAAAACAGCCGATGTTGCTGTTTGTGATGAAAAAATTGTGGAAATAGCCGCAGAAATAGCCGGGGATGCGAAAGAGGTTATTGATGCAACCGGAAAATATGTATTTCCCGGAGCGACCGACGGCCATGTGCATTTTAATGATCCGGGCAGAACCGAGTGGGAAACCATCACCACCGGCAGCAGCGCTTTAGCAGCAGGCGGCGGTGTCCTCTACTTTGATATGCCGCTGAATTGCAGTCCCTGCACGCTGGACGCCAAAAATTTTAATGCCAAGCTGGCGGTGGCACAGAAGGACTCGCTGGTTGACTACGGCTTCTGGGGCGGATTTACTCCTAAGAATCTGGACAAGCTGGAAGAACTTGCCGAGTGCGGTGTAATTGGCTTTAAAGCATTCTCGTGCTTTAGCGGTATTGATGAATTTGAAAGAGCAGACGATTATACCACGCTTGTCGGCATGGAAAAGTTAGCCAGGCTCGGGCTGCCGCTGATGGTGCATTGTGAAAATGCCGAAATTACCAGAGACTTGACGGCGCTGGCTCTAGCAAATAATAAGACCACGGTGCGTGATTATTTTGCCGCCCGTCCGCCCATTACGGAAATAGAAAATGTTTCCCGCATGATTTCCTTTGCCGAGGAAACCGGCTGCAAATTAATCATTGCCCATATCAGCACCGCAAAAGCCGTTGAGCTTGTTACCCAGGCAAGAATGAGAGGCGTTGATGTCTGCTGCGAAACCATCGGACATTATCTGATTCTTACCGATGACGATGTTGAGCAGCTGGGTACTGTGGCCAAATGCTCGCCGCCGATTCGGAATACTGCCAACCAGACCAAGCTGTGGGCGAAACTGTTGAATGATGAAATTGCCTTCGTATCTTCCGACCATTCGCCCTGCGATCCCAAGCTGAAGGATGGGGAGTTTCTGAAAGTCTGGGGCGGCATCTCAGCCTGCCAGACCACGCTTTCATCCCTGCTCACCCATGCCTACCATGCCAGAAAGGTTCCGCTTGCCGATATTGCAAAACTGACTTCGCAAAATGTGAACGAGATCTTTGGGATTCAAGGCAAGGGGAAAATTGCTGTCGGCTACGACGGGGACTTTGCTCTGGTAGCATTGGATAAAGAATTTACCCTGAAGGCCGGGGACCTGTTCTATAAGCACCAAGTAAGCCCATATGTCGGCGACACCTTCCGGGGGACTGTGACGCAAACCATTCTCCGCGGAACTACCGTTTTCAAAGACGGAAAAATTGTGTCAAAGCCTATCGGCAAACATGTAAGACCTAATAAATAAAAAAGGAAGGTGTGGTTTTTACGATGAGTGCAAATACAGAATATAATCAGCCCCAGGCGGGCCAACAGGATATGGGGGTGGATGAGTCACTAAGTCCGAAGGCCGAATCAGCCAGAACGGTAGGCCCGGTAGACTATATGTTTATGTGGCTGGGAGACGGTGTTAACTTAGGCAATATGACGCTTGGCGCCAGCCTGGTTGTGGCCGGTATCGCAACCCTGAATATTTTTCAGACCTTTGCGGCAGCCATCATTGCTATTGGTATTATCTCCGCGGTTTTCACCCTGAATGACAGGGTCGGTTACCGGACAGGAATCCCCTATGTTGTGCAGCTCAGAATGTCTTTCGGCATAAAGGGCTCGATTGTTTCCTCCCTGCTGCGCGGTATTCCGGCCATCGTTTGGTATGGCTTCCAAAGCTGGATCGGCGGCACGGCCTTAAATGAAATTGCCAAGATTGTTACCGGTGGCAGCTTTGATAACATTTTTGCCTGCTTTGTGGTGCTGCAACTGGTGCAAATTGTGCTTTCTCTCTATGGGTTCCATGCCATTAAGTGGGTGGAATCGGTTATATCCACCGTCATTATGGTGGCGCTGGTCTATGTATTCTACGTTCTTCTGAGCTCCCACAGTGCTGTTATTGTGGAAAAATGGGTTCACGCTAAAGGTACCTGGGGTTTACCGTTCTTCGCTTTCATCATGATGTTTATGGGCAATTATGCGGCTATCTTTTTAAGCGCAGCCGACTATTCACGGGAATTAAAAACAGGTATCAGTGATGCCAAACGCGGGTTCTTATACTTCTTCCCCATAGTAGTAGCTTACGGCTTCGTACTTTGCATAGGCGCCATGCTGGCTTCCGCAACCGGTATCTCCAATCCGGTGAAAGCGTTTGCCATCGTAATCAACAACTCGTATATCACCTTCTTTGTCTCCGCCTTTATTGTTATGGGTGCGATTGCTGTAAATATGGTTGCCAATATTATTCCGCCGACCTATGTTATTACGCTGATTACCAAATTAAATTACAAAGTGGCTGTTACCATATCCGGCCTGCTCGCATTGGGCGCATGCCCGTGGGTGCTTGTACAGGATTCCTCGGCAGAGGGTCTGGGGATGTTCATCCTCATATACTCCGCGTTTTTAGGACCGATCGTTTCTATCATCTTAATTGAGTATTATATATTGAGGAAGCAACAGGTAAATGTAGCCGACCTGTATAAGGAAGACGGTCCGTTTGCCGGCTATAACCCCAGCGCCATTTGGGCCATGCTTATCGGTGCCGGTGCTGCCTTTACAATGGTTGAACTGGCTTGGATTATCGGTTTTGTTGTGGCAGGTATTGCTTATCTTCTGTTAACGAAATATGCCTTTAAAGATTCAAGCTTTAGAAAAGGAACCATATTCGAAAATAGCTAACAGGATTTGGTTTTATTCACAGCCTGGGGCTGGGGGAAACTTAGCGATAAGTTTTCCGCAGTCCCTTTGTATATACAATCAATGGTTGGGCAGGGACCAGTGCCGGAAAATATGTGGCCCGGTGTGCATTGTGCCTATTAACTATTTGTTTATTCACTGGCAGGCTTGATGTACGGTGGTTTTGCCGCAGGTATAACCGGTGATGAGAAAGGTTGGTGTATTATGTCAATTAATATAATGCAATGGTTTGCCGCCTTGCTGCCCATTCTGGTGCTTTTAGTGCTGCTGCTCCGGTGTAGATGGGGTGGTGATGAGGCGGCATCCGCAGGGCTGTTGTGCTCCATACTGACTGCCTATCTGGTTTTTGGCGGCGGGGCGGATATGATTGCTTTGGCTGTTGCCAAGGGAATGTGGTATTCCCTATCCATTATTTTAGTGGTCTTTCCTGCTTTAATTATTTATGAAGTATCACGGGAATCAGGCGCTTTTGCAGTAATCCGGGCCGGGATGCAGCAGTTTACGCCAGATAAGGTACTGCAGGTACTGGCTGTCGGCTGGATTTTTGTCGGCTTTTTGCAAGGGATTACCGGTTTCGGCGTACCGGTAGTTGTGGGAGCGCCGCTTCTGATCAGCATGGGTGTCAGGCCGTTAACCGCGGTGCTGATCACTCTCTTAGGTCAGGCGTGGGGCAATACCTTCGGAACGCTCGGCATCGCCTGGGATGGCCTGGTCAGTCAGGCGGATATGAGTGATCCGGCGGTGTTCAAGCAGGCCATTTTATGGTCCACCGGTATGCTGGGTGTTGTTAACCTGATTGCCGGGCTTTTAATTGCCGCTTTGGCCGGTGGTTACAGCGGTATGAAACGCAATGCCGTTACTGTAATCCTGCTGGCTGCGCTGCAGGGGGCAGGACAGATGGGCCTGGCTTTGCTCAATCCGATGTTATGCAACTTCGTGGTTGTATCTTTATCATTAGGCTTAATCTTTGCTATCGGCAGACTGGACTATTACCGTCAGCCGGCAGAACTGCATGACCCGGCCGAGGAAAAGCAGGAAGAGCTTGTTACCGGCAATAAAATGAATATCCAGCAGGCCTTTCTTCCGTATTTCTTTTTGATTGTTATTGCGGTGGTCGTCCTCTTAAATGACAGTATCAAGAATTATCTCGGGCAGTGGACTCTGGCATTATCTTTTGCCGGAAAAACAACCTCGCTGGGCTTTGAGACCCATAGTTATCCGGCCTATGCCCCCCTGGCGCCGCTTATTCACTCCGGAGCATTTTTGCTATTGGCGGCCATCATTGGTTATCTGTGCTATCTGCAGTGGGGGCATATCCAGACAGGCGGCATGCAGCGCATTATCCAAAATTCGCTGAAGAAAACCATACCTTCCGCCATTGCCGTTATTGGTTTGATTGCCATGTCAAAGGTAATGGATGAGACAGGCCAGACTACGGTGCTGGCTCAGGGGGTTGCCTCGGTAACCGGTGGAATTTATCCGATACTTTCTCCCTTTATCGGGCTTTTGGGCACCTTTATGACCAGCAGTAATTTGTCTTCCAACATATTATTTGGCGGTTTTCAACAGCAGGTGGCGCTGATGCTGCAGATCGACAAGGCACCGCTGTTGGCGGCCCAGACGGTGGGCGGCTCTATTGGCAGCATTATTGCTCCCAGCAAGATTCTGCTGGGGACAACCGCAGCCGGGATTCTGGGCCGGGAAGGCGAAGTTATCAGTAAGGTTTTAGTAGGAGCCCTGCTGCTTTGTGCGGTATTTGGCCTGGTTGTCTTCGCATCATATCAATTTGGGTGGTGAGTATATGCAACAGTTGGCGTCATTCCTGCCGGTATTAATTCTTGTTGCCTTTCCGTTATTGTATTTTGGCGGTCATCAGGCGAGCAGCCTGGTTTCTCTGGCAGGAATATTGGTTTTGTTCCTGGGGATGTCGGGGCCGCTCCTTAAACGCATGAAAAAATCATGAGGGTGAGAAAATGCAGCAATGCTATTAGCATGCTGTCACTCACAGGCAAATATTTTTAATGATAAATGGCTGCATGCCTGTGAAATATTCTCAGGTATGTGGCCGTTTATTTATAAGGCATAATAGTCCGGGCAGCTGTGCAAAATGTACAGGAAGTTTTGCTAGTTAAATCTACTTTAATTGCATTGGATTGGAGAGTGACAGGATGAAGTCTGGTAGTAAAGTTACGGGAACGTGGAAACAGGAAATGCTGGGGACAATTGCCAAGAAATCGGCCCTAATATTATTCTTAGTCATGACTGGTTTTCTTTTATTTGCCGGCATGCTGGTTAAGTCACACACGGAACAAGCTTTCAGTAAGACTATTGAAGATAACATGGTTTCCCAAAGCTTAGCGGTTGCTAATCTGGTTAATGGGTTTTTCAGTGAGAAAGGTTTGCTTGTTAAAGGAATTACTACCAACCAAGCTATTGTCAATTATCTTAAAACTGCCAATTCACGGGAGGAGGCAGTAAGCAATCCGTATTACAGTGATGTGCTGAAATCCCTGGAAGCCATAAAACAGACCGATAAAGATGTCGCAATGGTCTGGGTAGCCAGCGAAAAGGGAAATTTTTTAGTTGGCACAGGCAATGTTTTATCAAAACCGGATTTTAATTTGCATGAGAGGCCCTGGTACAAACCGGCTGTTGCCGCAGGCGGAATTTATTATACCGACCCATATATGGACCAGATATTTGGCAAGGTAATTCTGAGTGTAATGATCCCGGTAAAGGATGGTCCTAATGTTTCCGGTATTGTGGCAATTGACTTATTCCTGGATGCTTTGCCGGGAATCATGCAATCCTATAAGATCGGGGAATCCGGGTATGCCATTTTGGCAGCCCCTGATGGGACGATTATTTATCATCCGAATGAAAAATATGTGATTAAGGAAAACCTTGCCGCGATGGAAGGTGCCTTGGGTGTAATCGGTAAAAAAATGATTGCCGGTGAAAAAGGATTGCAGTCGGCAGTTATTGATAATGAAGAGCAATGTATTGGCTATGCTCCTGTGCCGGTTGCCAAATGGTCGATAGCTACAGTAACAGCCAAAAAAGAAATATATCAGCAGTTTAATGCATTTTTTACGCAAATGACTTTCTACTTCGGCATTACCATTATTATCTTAGTAAGCTTGATGTATTTTGTATTGCGGTACATGTTGAGAGAGATTCCCTATTTATCAGAAGTAGTTAAGATCATTGGTACCGGCGACTTTACTTCCCGGTTGCGTGTCCGGTCTGCCGACGAACTAGGGGCAATCGCTCAGGAAATGAATAAAATGCTGGATTCCATTTGTCACATGATTGAAAGTATGCATGAGGTGGCCGGCAAATTGGCGGCTTCCAGTGAAGACCTTTCTACCAGTGTAAGTCAGTCTGCCCAAGCCGCTAATCAGGTGGCAGTATCTATAACCGAGGTAGCAGGTGCTGCGGAAAACCAGGTTAAGGCTGTCGATAGTACCGCTATGGTGGTGGAGCAGCTGTCGCTTGAAATCCGCAACATAGCCAGCAGCACCGACCAGGTAGCGGCAACCTCCGCCCAGGCTGCCGGCAAAGCCAAAGCCGGAGCCGATTCGATTGAGCAGGCTGTCAGTCAAATGATCCTGCTGGAACAGACGGTTAACAACTCTGCCGGCGTAGTTACTAAACTTGGTGAGCGTTCAAAGGAAATCGGGCAGATCGTTGATACCATATCAGGGATAGCCGGTCAGACAAATTTACTGGCGCTAAATGCCGCCATTGAGGCTGCCAGAGCCGGCGAGCAAGGCCGCGGCTTTGCCGTAGTTGCCGAAGAAGTTCGCAAACTGGCGGAACAGTCACAGGATGCGGCGAAAAAGATAGCTGAACTAATCAGTGAAATTCAAGGAGATACCAATCAAGCTGTTGTTGCCATGGTTGAAGGTACTCAGGAGGCCAAGATTGGAACCGCGGTTGTACAGACTGCCGGGAGTACCTTTGGGGATATTGCCGCTTTAGTAACCCAGGTATCCGCCCAGGTAAAGGAAATATCGGCTGCAATTCAGCTGATGGTCAATGACAGCAGGCACATTGTGTCGTCTGTGCAGGAGATAGACAGTCTTAGTAAAGCGGCTGCCGGGGAAGCGCAGACAATTTCCGCGGCAATTGAGGAGCAATCGGCATCTATGGCGGAAATGTCCATGGCAAGTCAGAGTCTGGCTGCCATTGCCCAAAGCCTTAAGGCAACTGTCAGTAAGTTTAAGGTTTCATAGTAAACTTAGCATTCAAATGTGTATCCCAAAACGGTAATTTTATAGGCAAAACAAAGGGGGGATTGCGGCGTTAATGTTGCAATCCCCCCTTTGGACTAATTCTTTTTGTTGGCATTATAGCTTATGCCCAGTCACTCGATAGTTTGCCTATTTCCTAAAGCCGCCCGATTTATAGCGGGGCTTGCCACTGGGCGCGCCTTTTCTATTTTCCGGCGGTTTTCTTCTGCCGCCGAAAGAACGGGAGCGCAGGGGGGCTTCTTCGGTAATTTTGATAGGAGTAGTGTCAGGTTCTTTGGTAAGTAGTTTGAGTGCTGCTGATATTAGGGCCACGGAATCTGTTTCGGCCAGCAGGTCTTCAGCCCGGCCGCGGTAAGACTCGAGGTTTCCTTCTTCAATTTGATTAAGCAGTTTTTCCACAGCCAGCCGCTGCTGGCCCTCAATGGCTTCACTCAGGGTAGGTACAGGCATCCGTACAATCTTGCGCTTGGTGAGCCGTTCAATAGAACGCAGGTGCTCAAGCTCCCGGGGGATGACAAAAGTCATGGCTGAGCCGGTTTGGCCTGCCCGGCCTGTGCGGCCTACCCGGTGGACATAGCTTTCCGGGTCTTGCGGGATATCGAAATTATATACATGGGTAACGCCGCTGACATCAAGACCCCGGGCAGCTACGTCGGTGGCTACCAGGATCTCAATCGTGCCTTCGCGGAATTGTCTGATGACGGCATCCCGCTTGGGCTGGGTCAGATCACCATGAATGCCTTCGGCAGAATAGCCGCGTTTCTTTAAGGCTTCAAACAGTTCGTCCACCCGGCGTTTGGTGCGGCCGAAAACAATGGCAAGTTCAGGGGACTGGATATCCAGGAGCCGGCAAAGAACATCAAATTTCTGCCTGTCCTGCAGTTCCATATAATACTGCTCGATGAGCGGCACGGTGACTTCCTTGGTTTTAACGCTGATGAGAGCAGGCTCTTTCAAAAATTTTTGCGCCAGGTTTTGTATTTGTCTGGGCATAGTCGCGGAAAAGAGCAGAGTTTGCCGGGAGTCCGGGGTGGCGCTTAAGATTTTCTCAATGTCCTCAATAAAGCCCATGTTGAGCATTTCATCAGCTTCGTCCAACACCACCATTTTAATATCGGTCAGCTTAATGGTGCGGCGCTCCATGTGGTCCATTAACCGGCCGGGGGTTGCTACAATAATTTGCGGCTTACGCTGCAAGGCCTTAATTTGACGTTGAATATCCTGGCCGCCGTAGATGGGCAGGGTGTTAATGTTGGAGAACTGGCCCAGCTTGTTCATTTCTTCAGCTACCTGAATGGCTAATTCACGGGTAGGCGCCAGGATAATTCCATAGGTGGCGCCGGTAGAGGTTTTAATATTCTCCAGTAACGGGATACCAAAAGCAGCCGTTTTGCCTGTGCCGGTTTGGGCTTGTCCGACTAAATCCTTGCCGGATAATACTAGGGGAATAGCCTGTGCCTGTATGGGGGTCGGCTCTTCGAAGCCCATATCACTAAGAGCGTGAATGATTGTAGCACTAATACCTAACTCTTTAAATTTTTCCAATATGTATAGCCTCCTTTATTTTCACTGCGGCCTGTACCTTCACCAGCGGCTTGGTACAAGCCATTTTTTCTTTAGTATCGACAGTTTGCAACCGGTTGTATACACCCGGCCGCAGTGCTAAAATAGGGTATAGGGAATGAGGTGCAGCATTTATTATGGAAATAAAAATCATTACCGCTAAGCAGACGTGGGAGTTGCGGCAAAAAGTTTTGTGGCCTGATAAAGATATTTCCTGTGTACAATTACCGGACGACAATGCGGGAACACACTATGGTTTGTATGACGGCGGCCGCCTGATAGCGGTGGTTTCAACCTTTGCGAAGCAGGGTGAGATTCAATTCCGCAAATTTGCCACAGACCAGGCATATCAGGGGCAAGGGTATGGCACAACTTTGCTGCAGCATGTTATTTGCGCGGCCGAGGCCGGCGGTGCCACGGCTATATGGTGTAACGCCAGGCTGGATAAGACGGCGTTTTACCAAAAATTTGGGTTGGAAAAAACTGCTGAAGCATATGAACGGGACGGATTACAGTATATCATAATGCGGAAACAATTGGTAGCTGTCAGGCTTAGTGAACGGCTGGAACAGCAAATTAAGTTTATTGTCGAGGTAGATAAACTAAAAAACATTTACCGCAAGAACCTGGTCATTGGCAGTGAACGACCCGAAACCGATGCCGAACATTCGTGGCATTTGGCCATGATGGCCATGCTGCTGGCAGAGCATGTTACCTCCTGCCGGATTGATGTGCTGAAGATTATCAAAATGGTACTTATTCATGATATTGTGGAAATTGATGCCGGCGATACCTATTGCTATGATCAACAGGCCGGGCTGGATAAAGCCGCCAGGGAACAAGCGGCAGCCGACAGGCTGTTTGGGCTTTTGCCTGCCGGCCAGAGCCAGGAATTGCGGGCCTTATGGGATGAGTTTGAACAAAAGCAAAGTCCGGAGGCCCGTATGGCCGACGCTCTGGACAGATTGCAGCCGTTATTGCTGCACTATCATACAGGCGGAAAATCCTGGCAGGAAAATGGCATCAACGCCGATCAAGTCAGGGAACGCAACCGGCAAACCAGGGGAATTGCGGCAGAATTAGGCTTGCTTGTCGAGCAAATCATTGAGGATTCTGTCGCCAAAGGCTATTTGCCAAAATAGGCCCGGACAGCGGGTATAGTTGGAAGCCGCCACCGGTGCTTAGCACCGTTATGGCGTAATATTTCTTGGGAGAGAGGTTTAGACAATGGCAACAAAACCGGATTATAAACGTTACGGATTTATTCCTCAGCGTCAGCAAGGCTTGCTGCTTATGCGGCTGCGTAACCGGAGCGGTAATCTCACGGCAGCAGATTTGCGCAAGATGGCTGAACTGGCTGAGCGATTTGGCACAGGCGAAGCCCACGTGACCATCAGGCAGGGAATTGAGATTCCCGGTGTAAAAGAAGAAAGGTTTGAAGAGGCGCGCCAGGCTATCCTGGACGCCGGGCTGCTTCCTGCGGTTTGCGGGCTGCGCGTGCGGCCGGTGGTGGCTTGCCCCGGCACCGCTACTTGTCCCTATGGCTTAGTGAATACGCGGGCGCTCTCCGACCAATTAGACCGGCAATATGTTGGCAAAGACCTGCCGGCTAAAACTAAACTTGCCGTCAGTGGCTGTGCCAATGCCTGTACCAAGCCGCAAGCACATGACATCGGCTTTAGAGGCGCGGCTGAGCCGGTAATTGATCAGGAACTGTGTGTAAAATGCGGTGCTTGCGTAAAACGCTGTCCGGCGGCAGCCATGACCCTTGATGACGATGGTTTAGCCATTGATTTGGATACCTGCCTGAGCTGCGGTGTTTGTGTTGCCACCTGCCCGAAGCAGGCGTTGGCCTATACACAAGTTGGCTACCATATATATATCGGCGGTAAAGGCGGCCGCTACACCAATACAGGCGAATGTATCGCCACTTTTGTGGCAGAAGAAGAAGTCATACCGTACCTGGAAGCCATTTTGGCCGCTTATCAGGAACTGGCAGACAAAGGTGAGCGGCTCAGCAAAGTGGTGGCCCGAGTGGGCTTAGCAACAGTCAAAGCTAAGATTGCAGATAAGCTGTCCGGTTAATCTCCGGTAAATAAAGAAAACACGGCTTTAAGAAAGTTATACTTTCTGTTAGGATAAAAATATTAAACGAGTCCTATTCCGGCGCGGAATAGGACTCGTTTAATTATCTTGTATTAATTTTTCCAGCCGGTAGGAGAGCGACCGGCGGGACAGACCCAGATAGGAGGCGGCGGCCGATTTGTTGCCATTGTGCATTTCGAGAGCCGCGACAATGATTTGGTCCACATAATCATCCAGTTTAAACGGACTGGATGGGAGAAAGACCGGAGCATTCGGTATAAGGGTATTGGTCTGGGGGCCGGAACGAAGCGGTTCGTTGCTGGCTGTTATCTTTAGATGCTTGGCCCTGAGTTCCGTATCATCAAACATAAAGACCGACCATTCAACGACATTCTGCAGTTCACGGATATTTCCCGGCCAGGAATGGTGAAGTAAAATCTGGACAGCTTCGCTGCTCACAGAGCGGAAGCGCTTACCCTTTTGCTTGGCAAAACGATGGAGAAACATTTCGGCAAGCGGCACAATGCTATTGCTTTGCTCCCTGAGAGGGGGGATAAAGATTTGCCCCACATTCAGGCGGTAGTACAGGTCGCGGCGAAAGGTGCCTGCTGCGACGGCCTGGGACAGGTTGCGGTTGGTAGCGCATACGATGCGCACATCGGACTTGATTTTTTTCAGGCCGCCCACGCGGTAGTACTCTTTTTCCTGCAGCACCCGCAGGAGTTTGGCCTGCATTTCCAGCGGCATTTCACCAATTTCGTCCAAAAATAACGTACCGCCTGCTGCTAGATCCAGCTTGCCCTTCTGGCCCTTGGCAAGACTGCCGGTAAAAGAACCTGCCTCATAACCAAATAGTTCACTCTCAAACAAACTAGGGGTCAAAGCCGCACAATTAATGTCCACAAAGGGGGCGGCAGCCTCCTCGAACTCGGCATAATGGATGAGTTTGGCAATCATTTCTTTGCCGGTGCCTGTCTCGCCCTGGATTAAAACCGGGATAGACCGGTCGCGGTGATACATGAGGGCCTGGGCGTAGATATTTTGCATAACGGTACCAAAGAGACCGATTTCGCCAATTCCTTCAGCTTTGGCTGCCAGCATGCGCAACCGGGAATTCTCTTTGGTGGTTTCCAGGGTGGCGGCTTGCACCTCCTGGTCGAAGTGGTCGGTGAGGCGCCGGTTTTCGCGCAATAAGCCCTGATGTTCGGCTACCTTTTCGATAATAATGGATAGCTCCTGAATATTGATAGGCTTCAGCAGGTAGTCGAAGGCGCCCATGCGCAAGGCTTCAATGGCAGACTCCATGGAACCATGGCCGGTAAACAATACAATGTCGGTATAGGTGCCGCAGGGCATATCTTTAATATGTTTCAGTAAATCGATGCCGGACATGGCAGGCATTCTGATATCTGTTAAAATCATTGGGAAGCTTCCGGCTAAAAAGGCCGCCAGCGCTTCCTCCCCATTGCTGCATTCGGTTATTTCATGTCCATGCCGGCGCAGAAATTTGCCGACCGACGTACGGCTGCCGGTATCGTCGTCTACTAACAGGATATTCAACAGGCATCCTCCTCTTTTAGGTTATCCGATGCTTCAATCAGGGGAAAGGCCAGCCGGAAGGTGGCCCCGCCGTTCTCATTATTCATGATGGTTATCTGGCCGCCGTGAGAGGTAACCACCGATTTGACAATAGCCAGTCCCAGCCCCATCCCATTGTTTTTGGTCGAAAAGAACGGGGTGAATATTCTTTTGCGCAGTTCTTCGGTAATGCCTGTGCCATTATCGGAAATCTGCACAATGATTTTATCGTGCAGCAGTGTTTCGATTTCAATTTCTTTTACCGGCTGCTCTAAACCGGCCAGGGCGTCGATGGCATTACTTATCAGATTGAGAAAAACATGCTCCATATGTGCCAGTGAGCCGTACATTTCCAGCGGATCTTCGGCAAGCTTCAGCGTTAGGGATATATCGGCCGCGCCTGCTTGCGAAAAGGTCATTTTGACTGCATTGGTGATGGCGCTTGTGAGGCTGAAACGTTGATTGGTACTTTGCTGGCTGGTGCGGATAAGGTCGCGGATATAATTGATAATATTGGCGATTCTGGCCGACTGTTCGGAGATGGTTTGCACATCTTCCAGGAACTCTTCCACCTGGTAGGTCTGACCATCCTTGTACCACATTAAGATACTGTCGGCAGTTACTTTGATAGAATTAAGCGGCTGATTAATTTCATGGGCAATGCCTGCCGCCATATTGCCTAAAAAGGCCAGTTTTTCGGTCCGGCTGATTCTGTTTCTGGCAGCCGAGAGTTCAGCCTCAGCCTCTTTCCGGTCAGAGATGTCGCGGGAAATGCAGAGCCCGACAAGTTCCTCGTTAAGGGCAAATATGTGCGCATTCACCTCTGAGGGGATGGGTCTTTGGTCCTTGGTTAAATGATCAAATTCAAAAATAGCCTGCCGTGAGGTCAGTAATTTCTCCATGTGCGAGGTGGCGGCAGCCTTTCCCTGGCCTGACATGGTGTCCAGCATCGACAAAGATAGGAGTTCATCGCGGCTATAGCCCAGCCGGCGGCAGGCAATATCATTTACTTCGATAATTCGTCCGGGCAGGCCCTGGGGAGTGATTTTCCAAACAAAAATGGAATCCTGCACACTGTCAAACAATTGACGGTAACGCTTTTCCACAGCTCTTCTCGTAAATATTTCCTGAGCCAGTGTAGCATTGGCATTGGCCAACTGGCGGGTTTGCTCTTCGATGTTTTTTTCCAGCCGCCGGTAGGAGCGCTGCAATGCCTTGTCGGCTTCCTTGCTGTCGTGAATATCCAGGCAGCAGCCAATATACCCGGCAAAGGAGCCATCCGGGGTCTGCCGGGGGATACCGATAAGCTGAACCCAGCGGTATTCGCCGTCATGGCGCAGCATCCGGCACTCATAGTCAAATTTTTCCCGGTTTAGCGGTTTGTCGGGCTCTTTCTCCTGGGGATGAAGGCGGCAGTCCCAGGAGATATCGCTGCCTTCTTCCCAGGTCAGGCCGGTATATTCCTGCCACTGTTTGTTGACAAACACGCAGCGGCTTTCCCGGTCCTCCATCCATACCATGAAGGGAATATGGTTGGCCAGGTAGCGGAATAACTCCTGGCTTTCGCACAATGCCTGTTCGGCCTGCTTGCATTCGTTGATGTCGGTCATTGTGCCAATGATGGCCGGCTTGCCGCCGATTTCAAAGTAACTGCTCTGGACCTTTACATAGCGGAGGCCGCCTGTCTGTGACAATAATCTGAGCTCATAGGTAACAGGCTCTGTTTGAGTGGTTAATTTTTGGTGGATAATTTCATGCACTGAAGCCCTGTCATCCGGGTGGATATAGTCATACACGTTGGTGATGGCCAGCAGCTGCGCGCGGGAGTACCCGGTGATGGCAGTAAAGCCCTGGCTGACATATACCAGTTTGCTGCCTTGAATAACATAGATACCTGTCAGTGAGCTTTCCACTAAACTGCGGTACTTGACTTCGGCTTCGGCCAGCAATTCGGTAAAGCTTTGATGGCTTTGCAGATAGATGATCAGCCGGTGCAATAGTATTGTGCCGGCGATATGGCCGATAATTATGAGCAGAAAAATGTAGCCCCAGGAATTCAGGCCTGTGCCGCCGTTTATTGCCGGAAAAGAAAGATATACATAGGCCAGTGAGCACAGGCAGGCAAACAGGGCTGCCTGTACCAGCTTCCGGCAGGTAAGCCGGTTGCCGAAGCGTTTGAGCATACAGGCTGTAATGAGTCCGCAAAAGGGCGAGCCCATTGCCCAGGGAACCCAGTCGACACTGCCAATGGCCAGGAAAATGGCAGTGGTGGTTAGGCCGACCAGTGCGGCTTCAATTAGCCCGACATGCACAGCCGTCAGCAAGATGGCAACCATGCTGAGGTTTGCACCAAAGCTTTCTTTCTCCAATAGAGGGATGGCGGCAATAAGGGCCAGCAGCGAAAAAAGGAGCAGTCCGGGAAAATTGATTCTGGTGGTTGTACGGTAAATTGCCAGGGGAAACCAATGTAAAAACAGCAACAGGATGGCCGCCATCGCGCCGATATTCTCTAATAATTGCAAGAGTGCAATTACTATATCTGTCATTCATAACACCTCAATATGCTTCTATTCGCGGTCATTCGTCAGATTCCTTGAGAAAATTGGCGAAATATAGAAATTGTATATCAGCCAATCTTGGCGCAATCAAGAAATAAGAATTGTCGCAATTTGCAGAAATGTATACTTTGACTTACGAATCTTGCTGTAATATAATAACAGTGCAATAGTGATAAAAATAACGTACTCGCAGGTGATTGTTTTGAGTAAAGACATTTTATTAACCAGGGAAGAACTGTGTGCCGGCTGCAACAAGTGTATAGCCAAATGTCCGACAAAAGCCAATGTCGCTTATGAACTTAATGGGGAAAACAAGGTCAGGGTGGATCAGGAACGCTGTATTCACTGTGGGGAATGCCTGGATGTGTGTGATCATAAGGCCAGGGATTTTACCGACGATACGGAGCGCTTTTTTGCCGAGCTTAAGCAAGGGACAAGCATCTCGGTCATTGCCGCACCGGCTGTGCGTTTTAATTTTGGCAATTATAAACGCTTGTTTGGGTATCTGAAATCCTTGGGAGTCAAGGTGATTTATGATGTATCCTTTGGCGCCGACATTACCACCTGGGCCTATCTGAAAGCCATCAGAGAACAACAGCTGCGTTCGGTGATTGCCCAGCCCTGTCCGGCAATTGTCAACTATGTTCAGAAATTCCGGCCTGAACTTATAAACAGTCTGGCGCCTATTCACAGTCCCATGATGTGTACGGCTGTTTACTTGAAACAATATAAGAATGTCCAAGACAAGCTGGCATTTTTATCACCCTGTATCGGTAAAATTGATGAGATTCATGAAAAAAACACCAACGGCTTAGTGCATTATAATGTAACTTATGCCAAACTGGAGCAGTATCTGGAGAAAAACGGAATTAACCTGGCTAATTATCAGGAAGCCGACTTTGAAGACGCAGGCTGTGGTTTGGGCTTGACCTTCAGCCGGCCAGGCGGTCTCAGGGAAAATGTTGAATTCCATGTCAAGGATGCCTGGATACGGCAAATTGAAGGGCCGGGGCATGTGTATCATTATTTGGATGAATATGCCCGGCGCGACCGGCAGGGTAAGCCTGTCCCGCTGCTTGTCGATGTGCTTAACTGCCTGTGCGGCTGTAATATTGGCACAGGCACCAATAAGGCTATTGCTATTGATGATATCGACTATAAAATGAATGAGCTTAAACAAGCCAAGATAAAAGAGCAGAGCAAACATAAGCTGTTTAAGAAAGCCTACGCTTTATTTGAGCAGTTTGACAAAGAGCTGCGGCTAACGGATTTTGTCCGCCGGTATGAGGATAAGTCGGTTGCCACGACTGCGGTGAATGCACAGGTGCTGGAGCCTGTTTTTGCCGAACTGCATAAGCCGGATGAGACCTCACGCAGTGTCAACTGCTATGCCTGCGGCTTTGGCAATTGCCGTGATTTTGCCGCCGCTGTGGCGCAAGGCATCAATCATGTGGAAAACTGTATTGACTTTAACCGCAAAGAAGTGGAAATCGAGAAAAAACTGCTGGCGAAGAGCACCGAGGAAGTTCAGGATATGCTGGTTAAGACCAAGACCCTGGCGGAAGAGCGTGAACGTTCCGGTCAGGAACTCCGTGAACGGGTAAAGGATATTCTTGACGCCATCAATGAAGTTTCGCTTGGCAGCAGTGAAAATGCCAAGAGTATTGAGAACATCAGCGGGGAAGTGCATTATATCTTCAAAACAGCCACCGAGCTGAGAGACAGTGTCTATGAAGTGGAAACCAAACTGACTGAATTCACTCAAGCCTCAGACGAAATTGTGGGTATCGCCGGTCAGACTAATCTTTTGTCGCTGAATGCCAGAATTGAAGCGGCGCGGGCTGGCGAGCAGGGCAAAGGCTTTGCCGTCGTGGCTAACGAGGTTGGCGTGCTGGCGGACAGAACCAAAACGGTGGTTACCTCGACCAAAAGCAGTGAAGGCGATATCAGGCAGCAGGTAGTTAAAATCATCAGTATTTCCGACGAATTGGAACAGAAGATGGAAACAGTCAATAATGAAATTACCAATATTTCAGCAACTGTGCAGCAGGTAACTGCCAAATGCCAGGAAATTGCCGCAACAACGGCAATGCTGAGATAAATGGATTGAGAGCCGGCATCCGGAACCTTGCGCTTAAGGTTCCGGATTCTTTTCTTTCAATACAAAGCCCGGCACAGGCGGCCGCTATGCAAACGGTGAAAGCAGGCAGAGCAGGGAAATGTTAACAAATGGAGAAGATAATAACAAACAAACCGGGAAACCAGACGGGGAGGATAACCTTGGAAACTGTAAAATTTAAGTATCTGCTGGATGACCATCTGCCACCTGCCGAAACGGCTGTGTATGGCTTGCAGTGGTTTTTGGTCACGGTTCCCTGCATTATTATCCTTGGGGCCATTGCGGGCGGCATTGCTGACGGTGATTCCGCTGCCGGGCAACTACGGTATCTGCAAAAACTATTTTTTCTCACAGGCCTGATTATGCTGGTGCAAGTGCTGCGGGGGCACCGGCTGCCGCTGATTGTGGGCCCGGCTGCCGTGCTGTTGAGCGGTATTGTGGCCATCCAGTCCACCACCGGTGGAGCGGCTTATTTCTCTATGGCGTTATGTGGCTTGGTATTGGCCGGCTTGAGCTGGTTTAAGCTGCTGCATCGCCTAAGCCGGTTGTTTACGGTGCGGATTGTCGGGATTGTGTTGCTGCTGATTGCGTTTACCCTGCTGCCGACAATTCTTAATCTAATTACGGCAGGGTCGGATAACCCATTTACCCAGCTGGCCTTTGCTATGATTATGATTCTGCTGCTGTTGTTAGGTCAGCGAATATTGCCTGATATCTTAAAATCGACTTTGGTAGCCTGGGCGCTGTTGGTTGGCAGCCTGGCGTATTACACCTTGGTTGCCGGTGCCTGGCCGCAGACAGCGCCGACGCCGGCTGCGGCCGGTGGCTGGCAGTTGGCTGTTGCCGGTTTTCAATTTGACTCTGTGGTTTTTATCTCTTTTCTCTTTTGTTTTTTGGCACTGACAGCCAATGATCTGGGCTCAATTCAAAGTATTGCCGGCTTACTGGGGGTTACTGATGCCGCCAAACGCAGTAATGACGGCTTGTTTGTGACCGGGCTGGGGAATGCGCTTGCCGGCTGCATGGGAGTTATTGGTCCGGTTAACTATTCACTCAGCAGCGGTATTATGCTTGCTACCGGCTGTGCTTCCCGTTTCCCTCTGGCGGTGGCTGCGGGCGCGCTCATCATTGTCGCATTTATACCGGCCATTATCGGGGTTTTTTCTTATGTACCGCCGGTTGTAATCGGCAGTCTATTATGTTTCATTATGTGTTCGCAGGTGGCGGCAGGGATGCTGGTATTGGGCAAAGATTTGGAAACATCAGGGTTTGAGACCGGTATGATTGTAGGCTTGTCGCTGATGCTTGGCACCCTGGCGGCTTTTTTGCCCGCCCAGGTGACCGCCGCTATTCCCGCAGTTGTCAGGCCGCTGGTCACCAACGGCTTTGTTGTCGGCATTACGGCGGCTCTTTTACTGGAACATGTGATATACGCCCAGACGGGTAGTAAAGCAAAGCAAAGGCGGTAACAGCATGGTAAAACTAACCGATATTCCTGGCATCAAAATAGGGCATGCCCATGACCTGGCAGCCCCTACCGGCTGCACGGTCATCCTTTGCCCTGAGGGCGCAACCGGCGGGGTGGATGTGCGTGGCGGCGCACCCGGTACCCGTGAGACCGACCTCTTAAACCCGGTAAATTATGTGGATAAGGTGCATGCGGTATTGCTGGCAGGCGGCAGTGCCTTCGGCCTGGATGCGGCGGCCGGAGTTATGCAGTATCTGGAAGAACAAGGTATTGGTTTTGATGTCGGTGTAACCAAAGTGCCGATTGTCGCCGGTGCGGTGTTGTTTGATCTAACCTGCGGCAGCTATCTGGTCCGCCCGGACAAGGCGATGGGGTATGCGGCCTGTCTGGCTGCCGGCACTCAGGCTTTGAGTGAAGGCTCGGTGGGAGCCGGGGCGGGAGCCACTGTTGGCAAGGTGTTTGGCCTGGAGCATGCGATGAAGGGCGGGATCGGTGCCGCCTGTCTGACTGCCGGTGAGCTGATGGTGGGAGCGATTGTCGCCGTTAACTGTCTGGGCGATGTGGTTAATCCGGCTGACGGCAGTATCGTGGCCGGAGCGTTTCAACAAGAACCGTTTGCCTTTTTGCGCTGCGAGGACGGCATGTTGGCCAACGCGGAGCAAACAGGCAGCCGTTTTGCCGGCAATACCACCATTGGTGCGGTTGTCACCAATGCCGTCCTGACCAAGGCGCAAGCGACCAAGGTGGCGTCAATGGCGCACAATGGCTATGCCAGAACCATTCGTCCGGCCCACACCCTGTTTGACGGTGATACGATATTTGCCATCGGCACCGGACAGGTGACTGCCGATATGAATGCCATCGGCGTACTGGCGGCAAGAGCGGTGGAACAGGCTGTGCTGCGCGCGGTGACTCAGGCGGCAGCCTTGGCCGGGTTTAGGTGTTATCAGGATATCAGCCGTGAGTAACCAAATAAAAGGCGAGATTGCAGACCAATGTCTGCAATCTCGCCTTTTTAGTCCTAACAGAAAGTATAACTTTCTTAAAAGCAGGATAAGGGCAGCATCGACTTGCACTGTCGCCAAAGGCTTGGCGCAAGCCGTGTTTTCTTTATAATTTTACCATACCCTGGTAAATCCCGTGACCCTCCGGCCATTGCCGGGAAAAGCGTTCCACAGGAGAAAAGCCGGGCGGTATTCCGTTAAAAATTCGTACTCTGCCTCAGTAGTACTACAGCCGTTGTTTCACAAACCGGCCGATTCGTTCCAAGGCTGTGGTAAGGTTATTGATGGAGGAAGCATAGGAGCAGCGGACAAAGCCTTCACCGCTTTCGCCAAAGGCATCGCCGGGGACTACGGCAACCTTTTCCGCTTTTAGGAGCTCTTCGGCAAATTGTAGTGAGCCTAAGCCGGTTTCTTTGATGGAAGGAAAGATATAGAAGGCGCCTTTGGGTTCAAAGCAGCTTAGCCCCAGGCTGCGCAGACCGTCGACCATCAGTTGACGGCGGCAGTTGTATTCGGCCACCATTTTTTCCATATTGACTTTGCCGTTCCGGAGAGCTTCGACGGCGGCAAGCTGGGCAGTGATGGGGGCGCAGAGCATGGTGTATTGGTGGATTTTGTTCATGGCGGCAATAAAATCAGGATTGGACAGCGCATAGCCGATACGCCAGCCGGTCATGGCATAGGCTTTGGAAAAGCCGTTTAACAGAATTGTGCGGTCACGCATATCAGGCAAACCGGCAAAACAGGTATGGGTTCCCTCATAGGTCAGGTCGGCATAGATTTCGTCTGAAATAACAATCAGGTCATGCTTTTTAGCAAATTGGGCAATGGCACTCAGTTCCTGTTTGGGCATAATGGCTCCTGTCGGGTTGTTGGGATAACCGATCAGGAGGGCTTTGGTGCGGGGGGAAACCAGCTTTTCCAGCTGTTCTACGGTAACGCGGAATTCATGCTCCATGCTTGTCGGTACAGGCACAGGGGTGCCGCCGGCCAGCAGGACACAAGCCTTGTAGGAAACATAACAGGGTTCAGGGATGAGGACTTCGTCCCCCGGGCTGAGGATGGCCCGAATGGCCAAATCGAGCGCTTCGCTGACGCCGACAGTAACCAGCGCTTCTTTGCGGGGGTCATAGCTAACCTTATAGGTATCATATATAGTTCGGGTAATTTCTTCTCTAAGCTCCAACAGGCCATAGTTGGAGGTGTAAGCGGTATATCCTTTGTGCAGGCCGTGGACGCAGCTCTCTCTGATATGCCAGGGAGTGACAAAGTCAGGCTCGCCGACACCCAGGGAAACGACGCCTTTCATTTCGGCGGCAATGTCAAAGAACCGTCTGATGCCTGAGGGCGGGATGGCTTTAACGGTAGGTGAGATTCGTTCATCCCAGTTCATGGTGACACCACCAATCGATGGTCTTCTTCACGGTCATCAATAATAACACCGGCATATTTGTAAGGTTTGAGCATAAAGTGGGTGGCGGTGCTGAGAACACCGTCAATGGTGGATAATTTGGTGGCTACAAACTTGGCGACTTCTTTCAGTGATTTTCCTTCTACCATTACACTGAGGTCATAGCCGCCGGACATGAGATACAGGCTGGTAACCTCGGGAAACCGGTAGATGCGCTCGGCAATGGCGTTAAAGCCCACTTCCCGCTGGGGAGTGATTTTAACCTCAATCATGGCGGTTACTTTGTCGACACCGGCTTTTTCCCAATTGATGATGGGATGGTACTTGACAATGATTTTTTCTTCTTCCAGCTGTTTAATTTGTGAAGCTACCTCTTCTTTTGAACGGTTGAGGATGGCTGATAATTGTTCCACCGGCTGGGCACAGTCTTTTTCTAAAAGCTCCAATAATTCTCTCACAGTAAATCCTCCTAATTTATAATTTGTGAAATAAAAAAATCCCGTCCTTGAAAAGGACGAGATTATTGTTCCCGCGGTACCACCTAAATTAGCCATACGGCTCACTTGATCCTGTTAACGCCAGGCACGGTAAAGCTTACTAAGTTTCAGCCCACAGCTCAAGGGTGGCTTTCCCAAAATTGTCTTCCGCCGGTTTTCACCCTAGCCGGCTCTCTGGTGGGTAAGACAGTTTTGCTACTTTCCCTATCATCACGTGTTCCCATGTTAAGTTTTTTATAGAATAGCATAAAAAATGGCTGAGAGCAAGCAAAATGTTAAGTTTTTTTAATTTTCTTACGCGATCCGGTCATGGGTATAATTTAGCCTTTCAGCAAGGGAGTAAGCCTTCCCTGATGGAAAATGTGCAGGTAATACATGGCCCGGGACATGGCGACATAGAGCAGCTTGGCATCCTGATAATCGGCAGTGAATTTCCTGTCAGAAGCATTCCAGATAATAACACCGTCAAACTCCAGTCCCTTAGCCAGCAGTATGGGGGCGACGGTGATGCCGCCATGGTAACTCAACTCGCTGCTGGTAATCAGGTGGAGATTGGCAAGCTGGGCAGCGGTGGCTTGCAGCCCCTCATAGAGTTTGTGGCTGTCGGCTTCTCCTTTGGTAAGGATGCCGATAGATTTACAGCCCAGGCTTTGAAATTCTTCAATGGTCTGGATGGTTCGCTGCAAGGCGGTCAGGGCGGTGGGGGCCTCTTCAATAACCGGCTGCCGGCCGATCTCATAGACCGGAATGGCCTTAGACCGGTCGGCAGGCACGACCTTGTTGAACAACTCGACAATTTCTTTGGCTGAACGATAGCTGAAATTGACTTCATAGTAACGGCATTTGGCTTCGGCAAATACCTCTTTTAAAAGTGACTGCCAGCTGGTAAGTCCCCGGTCGGTATGGATGGCCTGGGACATATCGCCCATGATGGTAAAGGAGGTATTGCGGGAAAGCTTGAGGAGGATGAGGTATTCCAACAGGTTGATGTCCTGGCCTTCGTCAATGGCAATATGGTCAAACCTTTCCACATGGTTGAAGCCGTCCAGCAGGTATTTGAGATAACATAGCGGTGCCAGATCGTCGCGGTCGACCTGGCCGGACTCAAGGCTTGCCAGGGTGTGAACTGTCAGTACATCGACGTTAATGCCAGGCGGTTTTACCTTGCGCCAGGCGGCTTTGTCCTGCATAAGTCCGGCATAAGCCGGTAATAATTCCAGAAACGGCCATTTGGTAAAATGCTTTTTATCAAATGCTTCACTTTCGGCAGCATAACGGGCTGCCGTTTTTTCGTCGGCGTGTGCTTCGCCCCGTTTATAGCGTGCTTCATAGACTTCCACAAAGTTTTTTAGCCGGAAGCGGATATATTTTTGCAGGGATTGCAGCCGTTCGTTATAGGGAACAGAGGCGCCTTCCAGAACTTTTTCCAGCTGTTGTTCCCTGGTAATGGTCAGTTGATTGTCAAACAGGCTCAGTTCTTTCAGTTTTAGGCAAAATTTTTCTAACCGTTTTTCCAAAAATATGTCCATTACCTTGATAAACTCAGGTGTGCCTTTCCACCTGGCTGCGGCGGCAAGCTCTTTGTTAGCCGGCGCTGTCTGGCTGATAACCGGAGCAAGCTGCATAATGGCGGCCGCCATGTCGGAAAACGTTGTCTGGTTGACATCCTGGGCATCAATTTCAGGCAGCAGGTCGGAAATATAGTCTAAAAAGATTTTATTGGGAGCCACAATGACCAGTTTTGCCGGGTTGAGCTTTTCATTGTACAGCAGGTAGGACAAGCGGTGCAGGCCGATGGTGGTTTTGCCTGAGCCGGCTACCCCCTGAATGATAGTGACTTGATTTAGCGGTTCGCGGATAATCTGGTTTTGTTCTGACCGGATGGAGGTAACAATATCTTTCAGGCGGTCGCCGGCACCCTGCAATAGCCGTTCAAGCAGAAACGGGTCGGCAATCAGCGATTCTTGCTGCCGGGACATGATTTTGCTTAAAATGTTGTCCTCCGACATGGAGATAAGCTGCCGGTCTTCAATCTTATACTGGCGTTTGAGGCTGACATCACCGGTGTAGGTGTAGCGGCCCAGTACTTCATAGCTGGCGCGTCCGTCCTGGGCTTCGTAGAAAATAGTGGATACCGGATCGCGCCAGTCGAACACCAGGATATCCCGGACACTTTCAATATCCAGTTTAGCCACTTTTGTCCGGCCGATGTAATACTGATCAAAAGTCCCGGCCCCGTCTTCCCGGAAATCCACCCGGCCAAAATAGGGACAGTCCAGTGCCTGGGCGATATCGGCAGCTTTACGTGCATGGTCGCTCTTCATGAGGGAGTGGACATAGGCGCTGACTTCATCTTTGGTGGACAGTGACTTGTTAATTTGGTGCACCCGGTTGTCCATATCGTTTTCCAGATCTTTAATAATCTGCTGCATGTTTTTGATGGTTTCGGATAAATGCTGTTGTTCATGGAGAAAATCAGGATGATTGCTCATGGCTGTTTACCTCGCGTTCGCTTCTTCAGTACCTTAACATTGTGTTTCAGGTCTGCTAAAATAGTATAGGACGATGGTATACTATTTAGCAAGTGGTTTTGTCATGTCTGGTAATTTAACAGGTCTGTATACCGATAATGAGAGGAGTAGCCGCGTGCAAGAAAGGCTGCAAGGTTATAGCTATTATAAATGGCTGATTTTTGGTGTTGTTGGCACCGGAACGTTCATGTCCACCCTGACTGCATCGATTGTTAATGTGGCTTTGCCGCCCATTACCACCGCGTTACATAGCAATATTGCCACAGCCCAGTGGGTGGTAACTGCGTATTTGCTGGTGATTACCAGCCTCTTGCCGCTGATGGGACGGCTGGGTGATGTACTGGGGCGCAGTAAACTGTTTGGCTATGGTTTTGCCGGCTTTACGGCAGCCTCATTATTATGCGGGACAGCCAGTTCCATTGGGATGCTGACCGCCTTTCGCGTGCTGCAGGCCATTGGTGCCTCTGTGTTAATGGCTAATGCCATGGCCATTGTCACCAGTTTTTTTCCGCCCAACGAACGGGGAAAGGTGCTGGGAATGATTGGCACTATCGTGGCGTTGGGCAGCCTGTGCGGACCGGGCTTAGGCGGCCTGCTGGTGGAAGCTTTTGACTGGCATGCTATATTCTTTGTCAATATTCCCGTAGGTGTGCTCGGTTATGCCGGAGCACGGCTGATTTTGCCTGTTGACCGGGAGCGGCGGCAGGAGACGATCGATTATTTAGGTGCCGCCCTGTTTGCGGCAGGCATGGCCAGCTTGCTGCTGGCCCTGAATAATGGCACCGAGTGGGGTTGGCTTTCGCTGATGACACTTGGCTGTATCCTGTTTTCCCTGGTCCTGTTTGTGCTGTTTATCCGGTATGAAAAGCGTGTAGCGCAGCCAATGCTGGAATTATCGATATTTAAGAACCGGGATTTTTCCACAGGCAATTTGGCAGGACTGCTCTCCTTCATGGCCATGTTCAGCAGCAGTTTGCTGGTCCCGTATTTTCTGCATGATATAATGGCTTTTTCGCCGGGCAAGATTGGCCTTATTATGTCGGCCTTTCCTTTGGTTATGGCGGTGGTTGCACCGCTCAGCGGTATGTTGTCAGACAAGGTCGGCCCGGTGGCGTTAACCACCTCGGGCCTGGGAGTGCTGGCAGCGGGGTTGGTGATTACGGCAAATCTGCAGGCTGGTTCGGGTTTGTGGTTGATTTTAGCTTCCCAGGCACTTATGGGCTTGGGTAACGGTTTGTTTCAGTCTCCTAATAATAATAGTGTGATGAGTGCTGTCGAGCCCCGGCAGTTGGGGGTGGCCGGCGGCATCAATGCCCTGGCGCGCAATTTTGGCATGGTCTGTGGCACCGCTTTGGCGGTAGCTATTTTGGAGCATCAGCGTATGGTCAGCCTGAGCGGGCTTAGCCAGCCAACACCGGCGCAGCAGGCGGCCGCTTTTATGGACGGATATCAGGCGGCGCTGTTTGTCGGTGCCGGCCTGGCTGTCGCCGGGATGCTGATTTCCTGTAAGCGGGCCGGCAAGCCGGTGTCAGGGCAGTGAGAACTGGTTTTAAGCAAGGCCGGTGGATTGCGGGAATTTTGCTGTTAGGTTGGTGATAGTGTGAATAAGGGAGCACGCCTGTTTCAGTTTGGAGTCTGGCTGAAGCTTTTGCGGGATAATGGCATGATCTTATACTATGCCTGGCGGCATCCCCTGACTCCTAATTATCTTAAAGGCATATTGGCGGCGCTGGTTATCTATTTGCTTAGCCCGATTGATCTGCTGCCCGATTATTTGCCTTTGCTGGGCATTGCCGATGATGCTGCCCTGGCTACCGGTGCGCTGCTGTATTTGACCAGGCTGCTGCCTGCGCCGGTATTGGCGGAAAGCAGGCGGCAAAGTGAAAAATGGGGCAGACGGATGCCCTATATTATTGGCATCCTAGCCATAGCCGCCATCGGCTGGATTGTTTTGGTAATAGCCCTTTTCCGTAAGGTTTTCTTTGAATAGTGTAAACTGTATACAGGGATAGTGAGAAGAGTGTTTATTTACACCGATATAGTAGCGCAATTTTCCTGTCAAATGTGTGGCGCCTGCTGCCGCAATCAGTGGCAGGTTACCCTGAGTGAAACCAGCTACCGGCGAAATGAAGCGCTGTTTGCTGGCACCGGGCGCCAGGCCGAATTTGATCAGGCGTTTATCAGGCTGCAGGAGCCGGCAGGGTATGGTGAATATGCCTATATCGCCAAACAGGCCGGCGGCGGTTGCTGGTTTTTGGATACCGGCAACCGGTGCCGGCTGCATCGTGAGGCCGGTCACAGCCAGCTTGACGCTGTCTGCCAGACCTTTCCCCGCTACCCCATGAGCACGGCGCGGGGGATTGAACTGACGCTCAGCTTCAGCTGCCCGGCGGTTCTGAAACTGGCTGACCGGGAGGCGGCGCTGAGCATTGTCAAAGCGGAGAAACAGCCAACCGCAGTAGCCGATGACAGCTATGCGGTTGCGGTGTACCCTGTTCAGCAGCCGGCCAGGAAGCCGCTGCATTATTACTTTGAACTGGAAACCCATTTTATTGATATCCTGCAATACCGGGGGTTGCCGCTCAGTGAGCGGTTAGACTTTCTTGCCGATACCGTTAATGCGGTAAATGGCTTAGCCCAGGATGAGACCATCGGGAGAGCGCTGACAACCTTATTCCGCAGCAATTATGATTATTTGGACAGGCTGGCTGTTGCCCGGACGCCGTCTGTGACGGCGCCCGGAGCCGGGTTGCTTGAGAATTTTCTGGTGAGCTTTGTCTTTAAAAAGCCTTTTTATATTTACGGGCTGGACAAGACTCTCCATTTGCTGCAGCGCATGTGGCAGCAAATTGTGAATGCCGATGATATGACGGCGGTCATTAGGAAACTCGAGTTTCAATATGGCCATGACCGCAAGGTATTGTTGGGTTAGCCGGGAAAACCAGGGCTGTTACCTTGTATGCAAGGTATAGTTGTTCAGCACAGTTCCGTTTTGGTCGATGAATTTGATTTGGATGGGCTTGTTGAAGTTCAGGGATAACCGGTCAAGGGGAATCATTTTGTTGGTGACAGAGGGGAACCACATCCGGTTATCTGACGGGCTCTTGGTTCTGACACTGACAGTCAGGTCGTTGCCTGTCTGCACAACCCTTTCGATGGCAATGCCATAGCCTTGGTCGGCTACCGAGCCGATATGGGCGTACAGCACCAGCTGCCGGCCAAAATCAATGTCGGCGGCTTTTTCGATAATTGCATCAGGGATGCCGAGCGGATTGGCCGGATCAGGCTTTGCCAGCAGAACTCCCAGCTTCATATTGGCCGGGTAGCCGCTTTCCCGCCAGCTCCAATCGGTATAATTGCTGTTAAGGTACAAGATCCGCTCGCCGACCGGCACCACCGGCACGGCCGTGACTGAGGTCCGGTAACCGAACAGGCTGGCCGGACGATAGGTGGCAGGATACTGGCTGTTGCCGATGCCGCGGATGGTAGTAATCACCCACCTGGCACCGCTGCGTTCCAAATCAACTTTGAAGGTTTGGCCGCTGGTTTTTACCTGGACAACCGCCTTGTTGCCGGCTACCGATAATAAGCTGAAACGGTCTTTGACTTTGTCAAAGCCAAAGATGCCGGCATTGTCTCTTACCACCTCCACCGGATCACTGGAATGGATACCGCCGCTGACTATGGTTTTAACGCTGGTAATCCTCCATTGGTCCCTGGTTTTGCTTAACAGGACCTTGAAGGTTTTGCCGCTGGTGGTGTGCACGAGAACGACTGCTTCGGTTGAAGTGCTGGACTGCAGGGTAAAGTTATCACGCCGGGCATCAAACCCATAGGTTGCGGCGGCTGCTTTAACCACTGCCACCGGTGAGCCGGAACCCTTGTGCTGCTCGGTGGGGCGGTCACGGTCGCGGTCTTTATCGCCTTTCTTATTGGGCTGTTCCTTATTTGGCTGCTGCTTATCAGGCTGTTCTTTGTTGGGGCGTTCCTTATTCGGCTGTTCCTTAACAGGGGCGGGAGTTTTGCTTTCCTCAACCGTGGGGGCAGGTGCGGCAACCTGGGGGTTTTCGGCAGCATAGGCCGTGGTTATGGGGAGGCCTGGCAGCAAAGCCGAGCTTACAATAGCGGCGCCGGTAAGCGCGGCAAGTAAGCGTTTGTATTTTCGCTTGGCACTTTTTCTGCGGCTGGTGTGCTTCATAACATGCTCCTTTCATTGCAAGGATTTGATAGGATTTTTATTATTGTCTGCGAAACTGTTTGAGAACAATCTAAGCATTTTATGGCTGATTATCCAGTTAAGTTTTTATCCCGCCAAAACCTGTGATCTTGACAAAAATAAAGTCCGGGTACTAAGCTAATAGTAAAACGATCAAGGAGGAAACCACTATGCCGCAACTGATTATCAAAGGCATGAATATCGAAACAATTAAACAGCTAAGCAAGCCGCTGGTTGACGAGTTGACGCAGATTATCGGCTGTCCGCGTGAATATTTTACTATCGAGGCCGTACAGAGTGTTTTTATCCAGGACGGCCAGGAACAGCCGATTACTCCGTTTGTGCAGGTGAACTGGTTTGACCGGGGGCAGGCAGTGCAGGATCAGGTGGCGCAGGCTATTTGCCGGCAGGCACAGCGCGCCGGCAGCCCGCAGGTGGAGACTTTTTTTGTAGTTTTAGAGGAAAGCAGGTATTACGAGAACGACAGACATTACTAAGGCGTCTTGGCGCAGGACAGGGGAGGCTGGCCGGATGAAACAGTCGGAATTGCAGGAAATCCAGGATACTGTACGGCAATATGCCCAGATCATTTCCCAGGTTATTAAGGTCGATGTAGAGATTGTTGACAACTGTTTGGTACGGATTGCCGGTACCGGGATCTATCAGGACCGTATCAACGAAGATATGTCGGCAGAAGGTTTGGTGTACAAGCAGGTGCTGGCGACCGGTGAGCCGCAGGTTATTCAAACGCCGGGAGAGCATCCGCTCTGCGTGTTATGCCCCAAACATGGCTGTTGCAGTGAAGAAATGGAAATGTGCACCCCGATCAAACTAGGCAGCGAAATTATCGGGGTTATCGGTCTGATTTGCTCCACCCCGGAACAAAAACAAAATCTGCTGGGAGACTTTGAGACTTACCGCCAGTTTTTGCTCCAAATTGCTGAATTCATTAGTGCCAAGGTGTATGTGCAGCGGGAAAACGAACGTTACCAGGCCATGATGCAGCTCCTGAGCCAGGTTGTCGACGGGGTGGACAAAGGGGTGCTGGTGTTGGATTCTCACGGCCGGATAGCCCACAGCAACAGCACTGCCGTTAAACAGCTGCTGCTCAGGCCGGATACGATGCAGCAGGCCATCGGTATTGAAGCCACCGGCGACTCTTTGTTAGGGGTTGAGGAATATAAGGTTACTGTTGGCGACAGAACCTTTAAACTCATGGGTGAAATGCTGCTGCTGGAACCGGCCTTGGCTCCCTTTGAAAGAATTTTTATCTTCAACGAAATGAAAAAATTTAAGTCAGGCATTTATGGCCTTACGAATGTAGGTCCCCATGTAAGTCTGCAGAATATTGTCGGTTCGTCGGAGGCTATTTGCCAAGTCAAAGACAAAATTCTTAAAATTGCCGACTCTAACTCTACTGTGCTTATTACCGGCGAAAGCGGCACAGGCAAGGAGTTGATTGCCCGGGCAATTCATGCGGAAAGCAGCCGGCATGACAAGCCGTTTATTGCTATAAACTGTGGCGCAATTCCGGACACACTCTTGGAAAGCGAGCTGTTTGGCTATGTGAAGGGCGCCTTTACCGGCGCCGACCCGCGTGGTAAAATCGGGAAATTTGAGCTGGCCAACAAAGGGATTATTTTTCTTGATGAAGTCGGCGATATGCCGCTATATTTGCAGATTAAGCTTCTCAGGGTGCTGCAGGAGCGCAAGCTGGTAAGGATTGGTTCCAACCAGGTGATTGAACTGGATGTGCGGGTAATTGCCGCCACCAATCGAAATCTTAAGGCTTTGATCAGAGAAAATAAATTCCGCGAGGACTTGTATTACCGCCTGAATGTTATTCCGATCGAAGCGCCGCCGCTGAGGAACCGGCTTGAGGACATTCCTGCCATAGTGAACAGCATGATTGAAAAGTATAGCGGGTTGTTTAACAAAGCGATTAAGAAGATTACCCCGGAGGCCTTGGCTATATTAATGCAGTACTCCTGGCCGGGCAATGTGCGGGAAATGGAAAATACCATAGAGTTTATGATTAACATGGCTGATGAATCAGGCCTGCTGACAAAAGATACCTTGCCTAAGAATGTGATGGAGCTGGCCGAACCGGTGGCCGTGGATGCCAGCCCTTCTATCCGCCCATTGCGGGAAATAGAGCGTGAACATATTTTGCGGGCCGTTAAGGTGTATGGCCCAACCACCCAGGGCAAACAATTGGCAGCCAAACAGTTAGGTATCGGTATTGCCACTTTGTACCGTAAACTAGAAGATATAACATAATCTGAATTTTTTATCAATATGATAAAAATGACGGAAAACGACAGAACAAACCATTATCAAAATGATATTTTTTATCATTTTGATAATGGTTTGTTCGCTGTTGTGCCAGGAAAAGAAGATGGCAAAGGCTAATTTACTGTGTCATTGCGGTAAAAGTATGGGATATTTTCCAGGTGCCTGCAGGGTGCCAACAGGCTTAAACAGCGGGGAATTTATTGTGTTAATTATGATGGATAAAAAAAATCCAATCTAATCATGCTAACAACAGGAAGAATTGGCATAAAATTTGCAATTAATGTTAGCCAGAAGCATGTGAAAGAGGTGTAATTTACAGACATGGAAACTAAAATTAAATGGGCAGCTAATACCAGGCTGGGAGGCAAGGCTTCCACCCATTTTCTAAGTCAGCAGGAAATTGAGAAGGTCAAAAAATTTCATCAGAGCTTTCCCGAATACAGCCGTACTCCGCTCCGCAATCTGAGCAATTTGGCTAAATACCTGGGGGTAGCCGGTGTTTATGTTAAAGACGAATCTTACCGGTTCGGCCTAAATGCGTTTAAAGTACTGGGGGGCTCCTTCGCGATGGCTAAGTACCTGGCACAGCGTTTGGGTAAGGATATCGCCGACCTGGATTATGCCACCCTGACTTCTGATGCCGTGCGGGCTCAGTTGGGAGAAATTACTTTTGTTACCGCCACCGACGGCAATCATGGCCGGGGTGTGGCCTGGACTGCCAACCGGCTCAAGCAAAAATCAGTGGTGTTTATGCCCAAAGGCTCCTCGCTTACCCGTCTGGAAAACATCCGGGCCGAAGGTGCGGAGGCGTCTATTATTGAAGGCAACTATGATGATGCCGTGCGTTTGGCTGCTGAAAATGCCGAAAAATACGGCTGGGTGGTAGTACAAGACACCGCCTGGGACGGCTATGAAGAAATTCCTGCCTGGATTATGCAGGGGTATGGCACCATGGCCGCGGAAGCAGATGAGCAGCTGGCCGAATATGGGGTTGCGCAACCTACCCATGTATTTTCTCAAGCCGGCGTAGGTTCACTGGCAGGCGCCGTACAGGGATATTTTGCCGAAAAATATGGCGCAGATTATCCAACCACTGTTATTGTCGAACCCGACCTGGCCGATTGTTTGTATAAATCCGTGCTGGCTAATGACGGCAAACCGCATGCGGTAACCGGCGATATGCCGACAATTATGGCCGGTCTGGCTTGTGGGGAACCTAACACCATCAGTTGGGAAATACTCAGGGATTACAGCCATATGTTCTTCTCCTGTCCTGACTGGGTAGCCGCTAAAGGCATGCGTTTGCTAGGCAATCCGCTTGCCGGCGACGATAAAATAATCTCCGGCGAATCAGGTGCAGTACCGGCAGGCCTGTTGGCCCAGCTGCTGCTTTGCCCCTGCCTGGCGGAAGCCAAGGCCAAACTTGGTCTTAACGAAAAATCGCAAGTTCTCTTGATTAGCACCGAGGGGGACACCGACCCGGACAAATATCGCAGCATTGTTTGGGATGGCGAGTATCCAAGCTTTTAGGGAGCCGTTACATATTAAGAATGGAGTGATAATCATGATGACCAAAGCAAGAGAAAACGCCCTGGTGGCTTTATGCCAGGAATTAATCCGTCAGCAAAGTTACTCAGGCGAAGAAGATAAAGTAGTAAACAGTATCGAAAACGCGTTTAAAGAGCTGGGTTTCGATGATTGGACTGTCGATGACTACGGCAATGTAATCGGCCATATTAAAGGCAGCAAGCCTGGTAAAAAAATCTTGTTTGACGGTCATATCGACACCGTACCTGTTCCTGATGACTCCAAATGGCAGCATGCTCCCTTTGCCGGTGAGATTGCCGATGGCCGGATCTATGGCCGGGGCGCGTCCGATATGAAGGGGTCTGTCAGTGCCATGATTGCCGCCGCTGCCTTCTTTGCCCAGGACACCAAACGCAATTTTGCCGGTGATATCTATGTGGCAGGCGTCGTTCACGAAGAAATATTTGAAGGTGTTTCCGCCCGCTTGATCAGCAAAAATGTAAATCCTGATTATGTGGTTATTGGCGAAGCCTCTGAGCTTAACCTCAAACGGGGGCAGCGCGGCCGGGCCGAAATTGTGGTGGAAACCTTCGGTAAACCTGCCCATTCAGCCAATCCCGACAAAGGCATCAACGCCGTATATAAAATGGCCGGACTCATTGAACGTATCCGCGGGCTTGAGACTACTTCCATGCCGGTTCTGGGCAAAGGTATCCTCGAACTGACTGATATCAAATCCAGCCCATACCCTGGCGCTTCGGTTGTACCTGACCACTGCCGCGCTACCTATGACCGTCGCCTGCTGGTTGGTGAGACCAGAGAATCTGTCATTGCCCCCATTCAAGAGCTCATTGCCAAGATGGAGCAGGAAGACCCTGAGTTTAAAGCCAAAGTTTCCTATGCCGTGGGTGTAGAGAAATGCCATACCGGAGAAATTATCGAAGGCGAACGTTTCTTCCCCGGCTGGTTGTATGACGAGCAAGACGAATTTGTTCAAGCTGCCTACAAAGGATTGAAAGAGGCCGGCATTAACCCTGAAATCACTCAGTATTCCTTCTGCACTAACGGCAGCCACTATGCTGGCGAAAGAGGGATAAAAACCATTGGTTTCGGTCCGTCCAGAGAGAATCTGGCCCACACTATTGACGAGTATATTGAAATTGAACAGCTGGTTAAAGGGGCCGAAGGCTTTTATGGCATCATGAAATCAGTATTAAAGCCAGAGTAGGTGAAAACATGCGAATACTTATAAAAAACGGTATGGTCGTTGACGGCACAGGCGCAAAAGCCTTTGCCGCCAGCGTAGCCATTGAGGGTGAAAAAATTACCGCCATCGGTCAAATCCCGGAGCAGCCGGGCGACAAAGTGATTGATGCTGCCGGTTTGGTAGTTGCCCCCGGTTTTATTGATACCCACAGCCACTCAGACTTAAAAGTGCTGGTGGACCCTTATGTTGAACCTAAAATCCGCCAGGGTGTCACCACCGAGGTGCTGGGGCAGGATGGCATATCTATGGCGCCGTTGCCTGAAGAGTATATCAGTCCCTGGCGCAAGAACCTGGCCGGACTTGACGGTGACAGTGACGACATCGACTGGACCTATGAAACCACAGCAGGCTATCTGGCACTCATGGAGCGCCAGGGGGTTGGTCTAAACCAAAGCTATTTGGTGCCCCATGGCAATATCCGCATGGAGGCCATCGGTCTTGGCAACTGTCAGCCCAACGCCGAAGAAGTCAAAACAATGTGCGCTATCACCAGACGGGAAATGGAAGCAGGAGCCTATGGCTTATCAACCGGTCTTATCTATATGCCTTGCGCCTATTCCGAGACTCAGGAAATTATTGAAATGTGCAAAGTGGTGGCCGAGTATGACGGTGTGTTTGTGGTTCATCAGCGCAGCGAAGCCGACACCATCCTTACTTCGATGGAAGAGGTTATTGAGGTGGGCCGCCAGTCAGGCGTAAAAATTCATTTCTCTCATTTTAAAGTGTGCGGCAAAAAGAACTGGCAGTATATTGACCAGGTCATTGAACTTCTGGAGCAGGCACAGGCCGAAGGCATCCGGGTATCGTTCGACCAGTATCCGTATGTGGCAGGCAGCACCATGCTGGGCGTTATTTTACCGCCCTGGGTGCATGACGGCGGCACTGACAAATTATTGGAACGCTTGCAGGACGCTGAGCTCAGACAAAAAATGATTTATGATATGGAACACGGAATACCCGGCTGGGATAATTTTGTTGATTTTGCCGGCCTTGATCAGATTTTTGTTACCAGTGTCAAAACCGCTGCCAATCAGGACCTTGTAGGAAAAAATCTGGTTGAGATTGGCAAAATCCGTGGTAAAGATCCATATCAGGCTACTTTTGACCTCTTATATCAGGAAGAAAATGCTGTGGGCATGGTAGATTTTTATGGTAAGGAAGAACATGTCATCCGTTTCCTGACCCGTCCTGAACAAAATGTCTGCACAGACGGCCTGCTGGCCGGCAAGCCCCATCCCCGCGTGTTTGGCTCTTTCCCGCGGGTTTTAGGCAAATATGTACGCGAGGAACAGGCGTTGCCGTTAGAAGCGGCTATCCACAAAATGACCGCAAAGCCCGCAGAGGTTTTTGGCTTTACCGGCCGGGGCCGCCTGGTGGCGGACTATTACGCCGATATTGTCGTATTTAATCCGGAAACAGTAAACGATCAGGGCACATATATAGATCCTGTCCAGTATCCGGTAGGCATTGAGCATGTTCTCATCAACGGCAAGCAAGTGATTGAGAACGGGCAATACCATAAAGTGCTGGCAGGGAAAGTACTTCGCAAGTAAATGCGGCGCATTAAAATTGCGAATATTTAAAATGAGGTGTAAATATGGAAAATAAAGTAGCTCCAGTTGATGAAATGCTGCCAAAAGGCCAGTTGTTTACTTATGGATTGCAGCATGTTATGGCCATGTACGCCGGTGCTGTCGCAGTACCGCTTATTATCGCCAATGCATTAAACCTGCCGCGTGAACAAGTAATTTATCTCATTCAATGCGACTTGCTGGTGGGTGGGATTGCTACTCTGATCCAGGCGCTGGGCTTTCTCAATATGGGGATTAAAAGCCCGATTATGCAGGGCGTATCCTTTGCCGCTGTCGCACCGATGATTCTGGTGGGGCAAACCCACGGTTTGCCGGGAATTTTTGGCGGCACGATTGCCGCCGGTTTGATCGGTTATCTGATAAGTCCCTTTTTTAGCCGGCTCATCCGCTTTTTCCCCCGGGTGGTAACAGGCACCATCATTACCCTGATTGGTGTTTCACTGCTGCCGGTTGCCGTGCGCTGGGCCGGTGGCGGCAATGCCGCCGCACCTACCTTTGGCGATTTGCCCAATATTGGCCTGGCCTTTACCGTGCTGGCCATTGTTATTATCCTGTACCGTATGCTCAAAGGCTTCTGGAGCAATATTGCCGTGCTTCTGGGGCTGGTAATCGGCACAATTATCGCCATTCCGCTCGGCATGACCAACTTTGCGCAGGTTTCAACAGCCTCCTGGTTCCAGCTTGTTACCCCGCTTGCCTTTGGTATGCCGATCTTTGATATAACCGCCATTGTTGCCATGACCCTGGCGTTCCTGGTCATCATGACCGAGACCACCGGCGACATTATTGCCGTGGGCGAGATTGTCGACAAACCGGTCACGCGCGATGATTTGACCCGCGGTTTGCGCGCCGACTCGTTTTCCACCTTGCTTGGCGGCATCATGAACACTTTCCCGCATTCGGCTTTTGCTCAAAACGTAGGCCTTTTGGCCCTGACAGGTATCAGAAGCCGCTATGTCGTAGCCGCTGCCGGCATCATCTTAGCCGCACTTGGCCTGTTCCCTAAAGCGGCCGCCATAGTTGCCGCCATCCCTAATCCGGTGCTTGGCGGTGCGGGTATTGCCATGTTTGGTATGGTAGCCACCAGCGGTATCCGTACCCTGGCGAAAGTTAAGTTTGAAGGCAATCACAATGCCATGATTGTAGCCATTAGTTTGGGAGTCGGTCTTATCCCGTTGGCTGCTCCGACTTTCTATCATAAACTGCCGCAATTTGCCCAGTTAATTCTGCACAGCGGCATTACGGCCGGCAGCATTGCCGCCATCGCGCTCAACCTCTTCTTTAATGAACTTGGTACCAAAACTGCTGATGCTGAGCCTGTTGACTCGGAAACGGAATTCAGCAATGACCATAGCTAATTACGGGAAAGGGGAGTAAGTAGATATGGGAATTGTGCTCAGGGGCGGAACAGTCATTACCGCCGATAGTGAGTACCTGGCCGATATCCGGATTGAAGGCAGCACGGTCAGTACCGTCGGTCAAGGCCTTGCCCGGTCCGGTGATACCGTGATCGACGCAGCTGGCTGTTATCTGCTGCCAGGTGGTATTGACCCGCATACTCATTTCGATTTGGATGTCGGCAGCACCAGGACCGCCGACGACTTTGCCAGCGGTACGCAAGCAGCCATCGCCGGTGGTACAACGACAATAATCGATTATGCTGCCCAAGCGCGGGGCGGAACACTGCACGCCGCACTTGCCGAGTGGCATGCAAAAGCTGACGGGAATTGTTATGCCGACTATGGATTTCACATGGGCATTACCGACTACAATCCTGCTGTTGCCGACGAAATGTCGCAAATGGTTGCTGCCGGTGTGACCTCATTCAAAATGTATCTGGCCTATAAGAGCTTAAAGGTTGATGACAAAACTGTCTTCCAGGCTTTACGGCGCAGCCGCGAAATCGGGGCGCTGGTGGGGTTTCACTGCGAAAACGGTGATGCTATCGACATGCTGGTGCAAGAAGCCATCGAAGCCGGTAATACTTCTCCCCGCTATCATGCCCTGACAAGACCGGCAATCGCCGAAGCGGAAGCCACTAACCGGGTTATTGCCCTGGCTGAAATGGCCGGCGCACCGGTATTTATTGTTCACCTTACTTGTAAGGGAGCATTAGAAGCTGTTATCAGAGCCAAATCCCGGGGCATCGCCGTGTATACCGAGACTTGTCCGCAGTATCTGCTGTTAGATGAGTCCTGTTATGCCGCCGACGGTTTTGAGGCTGCCAAATATGTTATGTCGCCGCCGCTGCGTACACTTACCGACCAGGCTGCACTATGGAACGGATTATCTGCCGGATTCTTTGATTGTCTGGCCACCGACCACTGCTCGTTTAACTACCAGGGACAAAAAGAGCTGGGACGACAGGATTTCAGCAAAATTCCCAACGGTGGCCCGGGTGTGGAACACCGGCTGGCGCTTATCTACACCTATGGCGTATTGACTGGTAAAATCACCCTGCAGCAAATGGTCGCACTTACCTCGACCAATGCTGCCAAACTGTTTGGCCTGTTTCCCCGGAAAGGAACCATTGCCCCCGGCAGTGATGCCGACATCGTGGTTTGGAATCCTGATGCGTCCTCAGTGATTACCGCCGCTGCCCAGACGCAGCGGGTGGATTATACCCCTTATGAAGGGTGGCGGCAGCGTGGCAGAGCCGAATATGTATTTCTGCGAGGCCGCGAAGTGGCAAAAGGCGGCACCATCCGCCAAGAGGCGCTGGGAGAATATCTTAGCCGCAAACCTTTCCCGATCAGAAGGGAGGATTAATTTATGTATACTTTTAGGCTTAACGGCCAGGAAACAACCGTTGACCAGGATATAAACCTAATGGAATACCTCAGAGATTACGCCCGGCTTACTTCGGTAAAAAACGGCTGTGGCGAAGGCGCCTGCGGCGCGTGCATGGTATTGCTCGACGGAAAAGCCATGCGGGCCTGTATTTTGACCACAGCTAAAACCAACGGCAAAACCCTGCTGACAGTCGAGGGCTTGTCGGAGAAGGAAAAAAATATCTATAGCTGGGCGTTTGCGACCGCCGGTGCGGTCCAATGCGGTTTCTGCATTCCGGGAATGGTCATCAGCGCCAAGGGGCTGCTGGACAAAGTGCCTGACCCGAGCCGCGCTGAAGTAAAAAAAGCGCTGCATAGCAACCTGTGCCGCTGTACCGGGTATGTAAAAATCGAACAGGCGGTGTTGATGGCTGCCAAAGCCCTGCGTGAAGGCTTTGAGCCGCCGGCCAGCACCGCCTACCGGGTGGGCGAAAGAATGCTGCGGGTGGATGCCAAGGAAAAAGTGCTGGGTACTGCCGAGTATATTGACGACATGTATCTTGACGGTATGCTGCACGCCGCCATCTTACGCGCCCCCCGGGCCCGGGCATTAATTAAAAAAATCGATATTTCGGCGGCACTAGCCTTGCCGGGCGTGGAAGCCGTCATTACCGCAAAGGATATTCCCGGCCGCCGCGAACAGGGCCACATCATTCCCGACTGGCCGGCCTTTATTGCCGAAGGCGAAGAAACCCGCTATATTGGTGATGCGCTGGCCGCTGTGGCCGCCACCAGCAAAAAAATAGCCCAGGAAGCTGTTAAGCTGATCAAACTGGACTATGAAGAACTGAAACCGCTGACTTCGCCGCGGGAGGCTCTGGCTGAGGATGCGCCCAAGATTCATGCCAAGGGCAACCTGCTGGCCAAAACCGTGCTTACACGCGGCAATGTCGATGAAGCTATTGCCAAAGCCAAATATGTGGTAACCCAGCGGTATACCACGCCGGCAACCGAGCATGCCTTCCTGGAACCGGAAAGCTCAGTTGCTGTGCCTAATGCCGACGGCACCCTGACAGTATATGCCGGCGGACAGAATGTTTACGACGATCACCATGGTATTGTTTCCCTGCTGGGTGTCGGGGACAGTCAGGTGCGGGTCATGGCTAAGATGATCGGCGGCGGCTTTGGCGGCAAAGAGGATTTGTCCGTACAGCACCATGCGGCGCTGCTTGCCTGGCATACCAAGAAACCGGTGAAAAATACCTTAAGCAGACAGGAAAGCATTAATGTGCATCCCAAACGTCATGCCGCAGAAATGACCTTCACGACAGCTTGTGACGAAAATGGCATACTTACCGCCATGAAAGCCGAGATTATTGCCGATACCGGTGCTTACGCCTCCTTAGGCGGACCTGTGCTGCAGCGGGCCTGCACCCATGCCGCCGGGCCGTACATAATCGAAAATGTCGACATTGTCGGCTTGGGCGTATATACCAACAACCCGCCTGCCGGCGCTTTTCGCGGCTTTGGCGTAACCCAGTCCTGCTTCGCCATGGAATGCAATATCAATATGCTGGCCGAAAAAGTCGGGATTTCTCAGTGGGAAATTCGCTGGCGTAACGCCATTGAACCAGGCAAGGTACTTCCCAATGGTCAGATTGCCGACGACAGCACGGCGCTGAAAGAGACTTTGCTGGCTGTTAAAGAAGTCTTTGAATCCAGTCCGTATGCCGGGCTTGCCTGTGCCATGAAAAATGCCGGCATTGGTGTTGGCCTGCCGGACATTGGCCGGGCTAAAATCAGAATCGAGAATGGTAAAGCTGTCATCCTGACAGGCGCCAGCTGTATCGGACAGGGGCTGATTACCGTCATGACCCAGATTGCCTGCGAGACAACCGGCCTGGACGACGAGCTGTTTACCTATATTATGCCAGACACGTATTTGACTCCCAATGCCGGTACCACCACCGCCTCCCGCCAGACGGTATTTACCGGTGAAGCCATACGGCAAGCGTCCCTGCTCTTCAAGGAAGCTCTGGCAACAGCAACCCTGGCAGAACTGGAAGGCAGGGAGTTTTATGGAGAATTTTCCGGCATTACCGATCCCATGGGCTCAGATAAGCCCAATCCGGTCAGTCACGTAGCCTACGGCTATGCCAGTCAGGTGGTTATTTTGGACGACGAGGGCAAGCTGGTGAAAGTGGTGGCCGCCCATGATGTCGGCAAACCCATTAACCCGACAGGCGTTGAAGGCCAGATTGAAGGCGGTGTTGTTATGGGACTGGGCTATGCCCTGACCGAAGACTTCCCGCTCAAAGACGGCGTGCCGATGATCAAATATGGCACACTTGGTCTGTTCCGCGCCGGCAATGTGCCGGAAATTGAGAACATAATCATCGGCAAAAATGAAGCCGAATTAGCCTATGGTTCCAAAGGTGTAGGGGAAATCACCACAATTCCGACAGCTCCGGCAGTTGCCGCCGCCTATTACCGCAAGGACGGTAAACTCCGCCCGGATCTGCCGCTGGCAGATACCCCCTACAGCCGCAAAAAATAAATTGCGCAACACAACTACTATATAACCTAAATCTTAAGGAGGTAATTTTACCATGAAAAAAGTTGTTAACACTGAGAAAGCACCGGCCGCCATCGGCCCATATTCCCAAGCTATTAAAGCCAACGGTTTGATCTTTGTCTCCGGCCAGCTCCCGGTTAATCCGGCGGATGGCAGCATTCCAACCGATGTGGAAGCCCAGGCGAAACAATCCCTGGAAAATGTGGCTGCCATCTTAGCCAGCGAAGGTCTTACTACCGATGATGTGGTTAAAACCACCGTGTTTATCAAGAATATGAATGATTTTGCCGCTATTAACGGCGTATATGCCCAATATTTCACCAAAGATTTCCCGGCCCGCGCTTGCGTGGAAGTGGCGCGTTTGCCGAAAGATGTGCTGGTGGAAGTAGAAGCCATCGCCTTGTGCAAATAAAGATAGAGCCCTACTGTTGACAGCAAGGTTGCCGCGTAACAGCGCGGCAATCTTACCCCGCCATATTATTATTAGGAGGAATAGTACATGGGAGATTTAATGAGACCTGTCCCCTTGAAGGAGCTTGTTGCCCGGATTTTTGAAGAATATGCGGCCGAGCGCGCGGTTTTCGGACTGCCTGCCAGCCAGTTTTTCCAAAAAGATAATAATAAAACCTTCTCGCTCTTTGGTGAAACCATTGAAACCGCAGTAGGACCTGCAGCCGGCCCGCACACCCAGCTGGCCCAAAATATTGTCACTTCCTACCTTGCCGGTGCTAGGTTTATTGAGCTCAAAACCGTGCAGGAGCATGAGCCGCCGGTTGCCAAACCGTGTATTGATGCCGATGATGAGGGTTTTAACACCGAGTGGTCCAGTGAGTATCCTGTGGAAAAAGCCTACGAAGAATATATTAAGGCCTGGGTATTGCTGCATCTGGTGGAAGAGTCTTTTGGACTTGCCAAAAGCGGCAAACGCTCCTTTATTTTTAACATGAGCGCAGGCTATAACCTGGAAGGCATTCAATCGCCGCGTATGGACGCCTATCTTACCGATATGCGGGACGCTTCCCGGCATCCGTACTTCAAACAATGTTTAGCCGAGATCGGCGAACTGGTTGCCGACGGCAGCTTCTTAAAAGGCACCGGCTTTGAGTTCCGCCTGCCGGCACTGCAGGGCTTGCCTGAGCGCATTTCCCCCAATGTCTGTCAGTCCATTACCTTATCGACAATGCATGGCTGCCCGCCTGCGGAAATTGAGCGGATTTGTGTATATATGCTGACTGACAAGAAAATTGATATGTACGTAAAGCTCAACCCCACCCTTTTAACCTATAAAGGTGTCCGGAACATATTAGACAGCATCGGCTTTGATTATATTGAACTGTCGGAAGAAGCCTTTGATCATGACCTGCAATACACTGACGCTGTCCCGATGCTCAAAAGACTGAAAAAAATCGCTGCCGACAACAACCGTTTCTTCGGCGTTAAGCTGACCAATACCTTGGGTTCGGTCAACTTCAAGGGCAAACTGCCTGGCGGCGAAATGTACATGTCAGGCCGTGCCCTCTTCCCGCTGGCCATTAATCTGGCCGCCAAAATATCGGCCGAGTTTGACGGCCAGATGCCCATCTCCTTCTCCGGCGGCATTACCGAACACAATGTGCGCGATGTATTTGCCACCGGTATTAAACCGGTAACTCTGGCGACAGAGGTGCTCAAACCCGGCGGCTATGCCCGGATGGCAGCCATTACCGCCAGCCTGGAGACGGAAAAAGGCTGGGAATTGGACAACATTGACGTAGCAAAGCTGAAAGATTTGGCCGCCAAAGCTTTGACTGCCGACTACTCGCAAAAACAGTACCGCGGCTATACCAAAGTCTTTATTAATAAAGAGCTGCCGCTGTTTGACTGCTATGCCGCGCCCTGTAAAACGGCTTGTCCCATCAACCAGGATGTACCGGAATACATCCGGCTGGTAGGGGAAAAGCGGTATACCGAAGCACTGGCGCTCATTTATGACAAGAATGCGCTGCCCGGTATCACCGGCACTATCTGTGACCATGCCTGCCAGTACAACTGTACCCGTCTGGACTATGAAGGCTGTGTGCGCATCCGCGAGGTCAAGCGACTGGCTGCAGAACAAGGCTGGGAAGAATACCGCAAAAACTATGCGATGCCCAAAACGAAAAATGGGGTGAAGGTGGCTGTTATGGGCGCAGGCCCGGCAGGTTTGGCCTCCGCGTTTTTCCTGGCCCGCCAGGGCTTTAGCGTAACCGTGTATGAAACCCGTGAAAGTGCCGGCGGCACGGTGAAGCATGTGATTCCTCATTACCGCATCAGCCGTGACACCATTGAGCAGGATATCGACTTTATCAAAGAGCATGGGGTGGAATTTGTCTTTAACTCCAGCCCTGAGCTTACTCCGGCCCAGCTCAAAAAACAAGGCTACGACTATGTCATTGTTGCCGTAGGTGCAGGCGCCGACAAACCCTTCCAGCTTAAAGCCGAAGGCGACAAAAAGCCGCAGATCATTACGGCGCTGAATTTCCTGGCCCAGTTTAACAAAGACGCAGCCGCTCTTAATTTAGGCAAAACCGTTGTGACAATTGGCGCCGGCAATACGGCCATGGATGCCAGCCGCACCGCCTTGCGGATTGCAGGGGTGGAAACCAGCTCTATCGTCTATCGCCGCTCCATTAACGAAATGCCTGCCGACCATGCCGAATACAACCTGGCTGTAGGCGACAACGTCGATTTTAACTTCCTGGTTAACCCGGAAAAAATTGATGCCCAGGGCAACCTGGTCTGCCAGGTTATGAAGCTGGGTAAAGCCGATGCCAGCGGCCGCCGCCAGCCTGAACCTACCGGCGAATACAAAGTCTTTACAGCCGATACCATCATCATTTCTATTGGCGAAGACATCAATACCGCTTTGCTTGCCAAACTGGGCATTACCAGCAAAGACCAGCACCAGACGAACATGGAGAAGGTATATCTGGCCGGTGACGCCCGCCAGGGTGCTTCCTCCATCGTAAGATGCATAGCTGACGGCCGCAAGGTAGCTGATGCCATCTGCAAGCAGGAAAATATTGAACCGGCACCCAATGCCGGCAAACAAGGCAAAGCCAGCTGTGAACAGGCCAAAGCTATTGCCGCCAAGAAATTCGGCCTGACCTATCCTTCAGACCTGCCGGCCGAAGGCCCGGGCAAGGTGGACCCGGCGACAGGCGACAGGGAATTCAATCGCTGCGTCGAGTGTAACTATATCTGCAACAAGTGTGTCGAGGTTTGCCCCAACCGCGCTAACCTGGCGGTTCGCATCGATAATGGCTTTACTAACTACAGCCAGATTGTCCACCTGGATGCCTTCTGTAACGAATGCGGCAACTGCGGCGGCTTCTGCCCGTGGGACGGCCGTCCATACACTGACAAAATCACGGTATTCAGCCGCCGGGATGACTTTGACCACAGCGAAAACAACGGCTTCCTGGTAGACGGCAATACAGTAACCGTTCGCGCCAACGGTCAGGTTACCGAGCATAAGCTGGAAAACAATCAGCTTAAAGCAACAGGCAATGACACCTTTGACCATATGGCCCAGGTATTTAATTACCTGTATACTAACCGGCCGGCGCTGTTCGGCCGCGTAGAGGAATAAGGGGGGACAATTGTGCTAGTATTAAAAAACGCCACAGTTGTTGAATTTCAGCCGGCTTCTATTCAATCCGGCGTAGATATTGTCATCGACGGCAGCAAGATTGCTGCCGTCGGCGTGGGCGCCGCTGCCAACTATCAGGCCGACCGCGTGCTTGATATGCAAGGCAAGCTGGTTATGCCAGGCATTGTTTGCAGCCACAATCATTTCTACTCCGGCCTGGCCCGGGGCATCACCGCCAATATTGCTCCCAGCCCCGATTTCGTCTCGGTGCTGAGAAACCTCTGGTGGCGGCTGGATCTGGCCATTGACGAGGAAATCCTCTATTACAGCGGGATGGTATGCTCGCTGGAAGCCATCCGCTGCGGCACCACTGCCGTTATTGACCATCATGCTTCGCCGGCCTTTCTCAAAGGCTCATTGAAAACACTTAAAAAAGCCTTTGAAGAAACCGGTCTGCGCGGTATTACCTGCTATGAAACCACCGACCGCAACGACGGGCTGAAAGAAGTGGAAGCCGGCGTTCAGGAAAATGTCGATTTTGCCAAGCTGTGCGAAAGTGACAAGCAGGCAACCGGCGGCAATCATCTGGTAGAAGCCATGATTGGCGGTCATGCTCCTGTTACCATGCCTGACAGCGCCCTCAAATTAATGGCCGATGCCGTGCGGGAAACCGGACGCGGTGTTCACGTCCATGTCGCCGAGGACCGTTATGATGTGTCTCACAGCCATCATATGTATGGCAAAGATGTCATTGTCCGGCTCAATGACGCCGGGTTAATTAACGATAAGGCACTCCTGGTGCATGGCGTATACCTGTCAGATGCGGACATTGAGATCATCAACGCCAAAGACGCTTTCCTGGCTCACAACGCCCGCTCCAACATGAACAATAATGTTGGCTACAGTTCCAAACTGCCTATGTACAAAAACCTGGTACTGGGAACTGACGGTATGGGCAGCGATATGTGGGAAGAAATGAAATTTGCCTTCTTCAAGCATAAAGATGCTGCCGGCCCCATGTGGCCTGACAGTTATCTGAAGTTCCTGTTTAACGGCAACGAGATTTTGAAGCGCTACTTTGCCGCCGACTTTGGCCGGGTTGCTCCCGGCTGCAAGGCAGATTTGACTGTGCTTGACTATCAGGCGCCCACACCGCTTGTGCCTGGCAACATTGGCGGACACATTGCCTTTGGCATGGACTCCCGCGATGTAACCACCGTTATTATCAACGGCAAGGTTGTATTGGAAAATAGACAGTTTGCCTTTGATGTCAGTCCGATTTATGCCAACGCCCGTAAGGCGGCCCAGCGTCTGTGGGACAATATGGATAAACTGCCCCGATAGCCTTATCAGGTTGATGAATTCCTATAATTTGCTTCAAGCTTAAAACCTTTCCGAGCAGTGAGCCAGGATTTTCCGGCTCACTGTTTCGGTCTTTTATATAAGCCCAATGGAGGAAGATACATATATATGGCAATGCGTAAGGTACGGGTAGAAGAGGCTGTTGGTATGGTGCTGGGCCATGAACTCACCAAAATTGTTCCCGGTGAATACAAAGGACCGGCGTTTAGAAAAGGGCATATTATTCAGCCTGAAGATATTGTTCATCTCAAAAATATTGGCAAAGACCATATATTTCTGTTTGAATTAGGACCGGAGGAACTCCATGAGAATCAGGCCGCACTCAGGCTGGCCCAGGCGGCGGCCGGGCCGGGAGTTGTGCTGGACACACCGGGAGAAGGAAGGGTTAATCTTAAGGCGGCTGTTAACGGAATCCTGGAGGTTAACAGCGCCGCTGTTACGGCGATCAACATGACTGACAATGTGGCGCTGGCTACCCTGCACGGCGGTACGGTGGTGGAAGCTGGTACCACGGTTGCCGGCGCCAAGATTATACCGCTGGTCATTGACGAGGAGCTGATACGGCAGGTGGAAGCAGAAGCCCGGGAGTATCGGCCGGTGGTTGCGGTAAAACCAATGAAAAATAAAAAAGTAGGGATCATCGTTACCGGCAATGAGGTCTTTTACGGCCGCATTACGGACAAATATGCAGCTGTCTTTGCCGGGAAAGCCGATACCTATGGCGCAACGCTTGTAGGCACGGTCTACCAGCCTGACGATAGTGACAGGATTACGGCCAGCATCCTTGATTTCAAACAGCAGGGGACCGATATTGTTATTGCAAGCGGCGGCATGTCGGTTGACCCTGATGATGTTACGCCTGATGCTATCCGTGCAACGGGAGCCAAGGTTGTTACCTACGGCACGCCGGTATTGCCTGGTGCCATGTTTATGCTGGCCGAGCTTGACGGCATGACCATCATGGGGATGCCGGCCTGCGGCATGTATGCGCGGACAACCGTGTTCGACCTGGTATTCCCCCGCCTATTGGCTGATATTCCCGTTACCAAGGCCGATTTCGCCGCCTTGGGACACGGCGGGTTGTGCAAATCCTGCAAAGAATGTGTATATCCGCATTGCCCGTTTGGCAAGTAACCCAATTGGCCGTTTATAACATATGCTGTCATTAATGTATGTTTTATCAGTAATTTTCGCTATTAGTCTATATATATGAAATAGCAGCAATTGTATATTTGCATTATAATTGTATAAGAAAGGATTGGTAAACATTAATGGCAGAAAGCATAAAAATTATAAAAGGCAATATCGTTTTTACTCCCGGTTTTGGGCAGCTGGAAGTTTTTGAAAATAGTTTTATACTTATCGAAGGCAAAACGGTTAAAGGGATTTATCGTGAGCTGCCGGCAGAATACACCCATATGGCTGTAACCGACTACCAAAATGCATTAATCATTCCCGGCTTTGTCGATTTGCATTTCCATGCGCCGCAGTTTGCCAACAGAGGCCTGGGGCTTGATCTCGAACTTTTGCCCTGGCTGGAAAGATATACGTTTCCGGAGGAGGCAAAATATACAAATATAGCCTATGCGCAAGCGGTTTATAAGCAGGTGGTCACAGAACTCTGGAAGTGGGGCACAACCCGGGTGGCGTGTTTTGGCACCATTCATAGAGCAGCTACGGCCAAGCTGCTGGAGCTATTAGCACTGGCCGGTCTTGGCGGTTATGTCGGCAAAGTAAATATGGATAGAAATTCACCTAGTAGTCTCATTGAGACTACCGCACAATCACTGGCCGATACCGAAGACTATATCAAAGCTACTATTGACAGGTACGAGCTGGTCAAGCCGATTATAACGCCGAGATTTGTGCCTACCTGTTCGCCGGAATTAATGACCGGTATCGCCAAACTGGCCCAAAAGTATAATTTGCCGGTCCAATCCCATTTATCAGAAAATGCCGGTGAAATTGCCTGGGTTAAAGAGCTTCACCCCGAATGCCCGAACTATGCCGGTGTATATCACCGGTTCGGATTGTTTGGCCAACAGCCGACCATTATGGCTCACTGCATCCATAATGATGATGCCGAGATTGCTTTAATGGCAAAAAGCAAGGTATATGTCGCCCATTGTCCCTATTCGAATAATAACCTGGCAAGCGGGATAGCTCCTATCAGGAAGTATCTTGATAACGGTATCGCTGTAGGTTTAGGATCAGACGTAGCCGGCGGTCATGAGGTATCCATAGCCAGGGTCATGACTATGGCGGTACAGGTTTCCAAGCTGAAATGGCTGGCAACCGATAAAAGCGAGAAGTTTTTTACCATACGGGAAGTACTTTATCTGGCGACAAAAGGCGGGGGAAGCTTCTTCGGCAAAGTAGGCAGCTTCGAAGCAGGCTACGAGTTTGACGCCCTGGTCATTGACGACAGCAGCCTGGAAGTCCCGGCCGGCAGCCTGCGTTCTATCGAAGACCGGTTAAGCCGGTTCATTTATATTGGTGATTATCACAATATTGTTGCAAGGTATGTAGCTGGCGCTAAAATTGAACAGCCGCAATTATAGCAACACCGTATTTCACATCTGTTTTTACGCTGGCTGCTGTAACCGGCTGTTTCAAGTGTACAGAAGAAATGTCCAGATCGTGTGCAGGCAGCATGGTATATAAGTTATCAAGCTGACGATAAGTTCCATATTGACTTGTGCCTGCTTACCAGGATGCAGATGAGAGAATATATTTGATGAAAATTCCTAAACTCATCTTCCATTAACTTACTGAATGTGAGTTAACCTTGTAATTTAGGGCAAAAAGACGTTATTTTTTTCATTTTTGCAATAATTTTTTTAATTTTAAAAAAGACTACTTTGATGCAGGTTTAAAGATTGTCCAGGTGTCATAGTTTTGCATTTTTGCAAAACTATGACACCTGGATTTGTTGTTATCAGGCGCAAAAACCTTATTATATATAGTAATTTTGTAAAAAGAATGAATTGGCACACTAATTGCATTAATAAGTAGTAAGTGTGCGCGCTATATGTCCGGACGCGGACTTAAAAAAGGAGAGTGGCTAAAATGGGAGCTAACATCAAAAAGATCGTCACACAAAAGGAAACCATCTATTACGATGGCTTTAAGGGAGTGGAAAAGCCGATAACCCGGGTCGTCGTTGCCGCTGTTATTGAGAATCCCTGCGCAGGTAAATATGTGGAGGACCTCTCTGAGCTTATCGGTATTGGCGAAGAGCTGGGTGGCAAGCTGGCGAAAATTGGCCTTGAGACATTACCCGGTGCAGTGGAGAACTATGCTAAGGGAGCCATTATTGGCACCAATGGTGAGTTGGAGCATGGCGGTGCCGTTCTTCATCCCAAATTGGGCTATACCATGCGCAAGATTATTGACTTACCCTGCAGTGCCCTGATTTCCTGCAACAAAAAGGTTGCAGGTCCTGGCGCTACCATTGATATCCCGCTAATGTTCCGTGATGAGGCTGCCATCCGCAGTCATTATGACACAATTCCGAACTTTGGTATTCCGGGTGCTCCGAAAGCCGATGAGATGGTTGTTTTGATTGCCATGACCGATGGCGGCCGTCCGCATCCACGCTTGGGCGGACTGACCCTGGAAGAATATGAGAAGAGAAAAGCTGAAGCCGCCAAAAAGTAATAAGCGCAACAGGTCAAACCTGGCAGGAGAGTCTAGACTTAAAGGAATGACTGCAGTTGCAGGCTCTCCTCCCAATAATCATCACATAGCTAAAGAGATAACAGAAGCACAAGGATAACATGTGCGTGAATAATTCAGAAAAAGAGGGATCGCTTTATGGCCAAAATTTTACTGAAAAATATAGGCTGCCTGTATTCCGGGGACATTAATGAGCCTGTTATTAAAGCAGACTCCATTTTGATCGAGGATGGCAAAATCATAGAGGTCGGCAATAGTCTTACAGCCGGTGACGCCAGGGTGATTGATGTAAGAGGCACCACCGTTATGCCTGGCCTGCTTGACAGTCATACCCATCCGGTTATCGGTGAGTGGACTCCCCGGCAGAATGCCATGAGTTGGATCGATCCGTATGTACGTTCCGGTGTAACAGGCCTGATTAGTGTCGGTGAGACACATATTCCCGGAAAGCCGAAAAATGCCGAGGGTATGCGTGCGCTGGCTACTGTTGCCAAACAAACCTTTGACAATGTTCGTCCCGCCAAAATGAAACTGTATGGCGGCGCTTATATAATGCATAAAGACGCTGCGGAAGCAGACTTTAAGAAATTTGTCGACATGGGCTGCAAATGCACCGGTGAAATCGGCCTGGGCAGTGCAATTACTGTCGAGACAGCAGGCCCGATGATGAAGTGGGCCAAAGATGCCGGTTTGAAGGTCACCATACACCGTGGTGCATCCTATCTGCATGGCTCCAATACCATTGACCCTGACACTATCATTGGGCTGCAGCCTGACGTTATATGCCATGTTTCACTGGGAAGGGTTCCGGCTGATGAGGTTCACCGCTATTTTGACGAGACAAAATCCCACATTGAGATTACCCGTCCGCAGCTTGGCAGCCTTGATGCAAACGCTGAGGTCATCCGGTATGCCCAAAAGAGAAACGAGCTGTACCGCGTAGTGTTTGGCAACGACTGCCCGTCTGGTTTCGGCGTCTTCCCGCACGGTATTTGGGAGTTGGTTCTGTTTGCTTCGGTTTTCTGCGATATTGGCGTTGGTGCTGCCATCGCGATGGCTACCGGCAATACCGCACAGGCGTTTAACTTAGAGAACACCGGTACTGTCAAGGCCGGAAACTGGGCAGACCTTGTAATCTGCGATGCACCTGCCGGTTCCGTGCTTAAAGATGCAACGGCTGCCATTTCAGACGGCACCCTTCCGGGTATCAGCATGGTCATGATTGATGGTGAGATCGTAGCACAAGGTGCTGGCGTCAACACCGCTCCAGCCAAAAACCAAGTTTGCTAAGAACGGATTGTGTACCGTATCTCAGAAATAAAATGGGAGCTGAAACAGTATGAAAAAAATATATATTAAAAATTTAGGAACCATTGCGAGCGGCGATGTAAATAATCCGATTCTGGCTGCAGAGGTTATTTATGCAGAAGACGGCGTAATCCAGTATGTAGGTGCTGCTAAAGCAGACCTCGAAGCTGCAGCCGCCACGGTTGTTGATGCCAAGGGGCTGGATGTTGGCCCGGCTTTGATTGACGCCCATGCACATCCGCCGATGAACGACTATCTGGTCGAGTTTAAGGCTACAGACTTTGCTACTAATTTTATGGCCGGCGGCACCGGCAGTATGATCTCTGTCGGCAGCACCATGCCTGGTATGCCCTATACCGTATCTGGCGTAAAGGCAGTCGCCGTTGCCGGAAAGCAGATTTGGGACACGTACCGTCCGTTAGGCTCCAAGGTATATGGCGGTGCGTTGATGCTGGTTGACGGTCTTAAAGACAGCGACTTTGCGGAGATGGCGGCCGAAGGCATCAAGGTTGTAGGCGAGGTCGGCAAGAGTCCTGTGCAGGATGTCGCTAAAGCGGCCGAGCTGACCAAGATGGCGCGCAAGCACGGTATGGTGGTTACAGCCCACTCCGGCGGCCCGGCAAAAGCTTGCTGCGCGAGCTACAATGCCGATGATTTGCTGAAAATAAACCCTAATGTCATTTGCTCATTAAACGGCGGTCCCACACCCATGAGTGATGCCGATATCGAAAAGGTGCTCAAGGAAGGCGATTTCTATTACGATATGCTGGCCCATGGCAATGTGCGTATTTTGCGCAATGTCTACAAGCTGGCAAAATCACTCAATAAGGTTGATAAGTTAATGTTTGGCACCAATGTGCCCTCCATGTCCGGCTACTCGCCGTTAGGCCTGTGGCTGAGCATAGCCGCTTTAAGCAATACCTATCAGGATGTTCATCCTGCCACCTTCATTGCCATGGCGAGCGGCAATGTGGCGGACTGCTATGGTTTGGACCACGGCAAAATCGCAAAAGGCTACAAACTTGACATAATCTTCCTGGATGGCTTCGGCTATGATACTTGCCCGTTTAAGACGCTGCAGTCCGGTAATATGTGCAGCACAAGCTTTGTCATTCTTGACGGCGAGCTGCGGATGCCGCATTGCAAGAACGTGCCCGGCGCTTCCAGAAAGCCTGAGTTCATCACCAAATAAGTAAACAGCTGTATTCCCCTGCATGCTGCAATGCCGGAATTTCCCTGGAGGTTCCGGCATTGCACGGGGTGGGGGGACAACAAGATAAGCAATAGAAAATGTGCCTTAATTAGGGGGAGTAGAATTATGGAACTCGGATTTATCGGATTAGGTGCAATGGGCTCTAAAATGCTTGCAAATGTTATTAAGGCTGGTCACAGTGTTACAGTGTTTGATATTGGACAGGCGGCGGTAGATGCGGCGGTGGCACTTGGAGCCAAGAAAGCAGCCAATGCGGCAGAGACTGCGCGAGGCAAGGAAATTGTATTATTGTCGTTGCCGAACTCGGCTATTGTGGAGTCAACAGTCCTGGGGACCGGCGGTATTCTGGAAGGTGCCGAACAGGGTCTCCTGATTGTAGATTTGAGCAGTATTACACCGCAGTCTATTCAAAAAATTGCAGGCATAGCTAAAGCAAAGGGCGTAAGCATCATTGATGCGCCGGTCAGCGGTGGTACTGCAGGGGCACAAATGGCTACTCTGAGCATCATGGTTGGCGGCGAACAAGCAGATTTCGAACGTGCTCTCCCTGTTTTACAGTCAATTGGCAGCAAGATCGATCATGTGGGTGCAATCGGTGCAGGCGACACCGTTAAGCTTGTTAACAACCTGTTGCTTGGAGTGAATATGGTGGCAGTTGCCGAGGCACTATGCCTGGGGGTCAAGGCAGGCATAAAACCGGAGGTACTTTATCAAATTATCAGCAACAGTTCAGGCAACTCTTATGCATTGACGGCAAAGTATAAGAAGTTTATTGCTGCAGGCAACTTTGAACCAGGCTTTATGATCGATTTGCAATATAAGGATCTCCAGTTGGCAGTCGATACTGCCAAGGGATTAAAAGTACCGTTGGTTTTGGGCAATATCGCGCAGCAGGCCTATGAGATAGCACGTGCCAGCGGGTTAGGTGCTGAAGATATCTCGGCCGTGATTAAGCTGGGTGAAGCTTTGTGCGACATCAAGGTCCGCGAGGAGGCCCAGTAATGAATGTCATAGAAAAAATCCTTGCCAAAAAGGCAGGTCTTGATCATGTCAAGCCAGGGCAGGAAATCACCGTCAAGGTGGATTTGGTCATGGCCCATGATGTGACCGCGCCCATTGCAATTGAACAGTTTCGGAAGATTGGTGTTTCTCGGGTATATGACCCCGAGAAGGTGGTATTATTCATTGATCATAATATACCGTCCTCTACCGTTGAGTCCCGTCAGCAGCACCGGACGATGCAGGCGTTTCATGAGGACTTTGGTGTTCAGTTCTACAAGCGGTCGGACGGCGTCCTGCACCAGGTGGCGTATGAGGAAGGGCTGTATGGCGCAGGCGATATCATTGTCGGCGCAGATTCCCACACCTGTACTGCCGGTGCGCATGGCGCGGTGGCAATTCCGCTCGGTTCCACTGAGGCGGCTGCTGTTATGGCACTTGGCGAGCTTGATCTGGAGGTGCCGGAGACGCATATCATCCGCATCAACGGCAAGCTTAACCCCTTTGTCTATGGTAAAGATATCGTTTTACATATAATAGGAAGGTTTACAACTAACGGCTTTACTGACTGTGCGGTGATTGTCACCGGAGATGCCATTGTTTCGCTGCCGTCGGAGGAAAAGATGACAATCGCTAACATGATGATTGAGTGTGGTGCAATGATTGGCTACATCGACCAAGGCAATGGCGATCCGGGGCCTGGTGCGGTAGAGTACGATATTGATGCCGCAGAGATTGTTCCGGTTGCGGCCTGCCCCTCTTCGCCAGGCAATGTCAAGCCGCTCAGTCAACTGGTTGGCACACGGATTACCCAGGCTGTGCTGGCAAGTTGTACCAATGGTCGTTATTCGGATATGGAGATTGCGGCGTCTGTTCTGCAAGGCCGCAAGATTGCCTCCCATGTTAACTTGGTGGTTGTTCCCGCATCCCGCAGAATCCTTGAGCAGATGGAGGAAAATGGTCTGGTGAAGGTGTTCCGTGATGTGGGGGCTATTGTCATGAATCCAGGCTGCGGCCCTTGCTTTGGTTCACATCAGGGGCTGTTGACCAAGGACGATGTGGCTGTATCTTCTACCAACCGTAACTTCCCGGGACGTATGGGTGACAAGGCCGCGCAAGTGTACCTGGCATCGCCGCGTGTGGTTGCTGAGAGCGCTGTGGCCGGATACCTTGTGCTGCCTGGTACCATAACAAAGGAGGTGTAATTATGGACGGAACAGGCAGAGCTTTTTTTCTTGGAGACAATGTGGATACAGATCAGATATTGCCTGGTTACGCCATGTCGCTGCCGCCGGAGCGCCTCGGAGAGGCGGCCTTGGGCGGCAGTGCAATCCCCAATTTTGCCAAGATTGCCGCTCACGGTGATATTCTTGTCGCCGGTGACAATTTTGGCTGCGGTTCATCGCGCGAACAGGCACCTGTGGCGTTAAAAGCCTGCGGTATACGTGCGGTTGTTGCCAAATCCTTTGCGCGCATTTTCCGCCGGAATGCCATAAATATTGGGCTGCCGGTTATCACTTGTGATTGCATTGGCCAGATTACGGCTGAGGCAAAAGACAATGATGTTTTCGAAATTAACATTCAGGCTGCAACACTTACGAATATGACCAGGAAAACCGGCTATGTGCTTAAACCGTTGGCGGCGTCAAGCTTGCAAACACTACATGCCGGAGGGCTGATTAATCGTGTGCGCGAAAAGCTGTCAGAGCGTGGTGAGCAGTTGCAGTCTGGCCAACTAACGGGAGGGGATAGGTAAATGGATCAAAAATCAATTCGCACTGTCATTATGCGTGGCGGCACCAGTAAGGCCATGTTTCTTCGTGAGGAGGATCTGCCGCAGGATAAGGCCAAGAGGGATCAGATTATTCTAAAGGTATTCGGCAGTCCTGATGTCCGTCAGATTGACGGACTTGGCGGCGCGGACCCATTAACAAGCAAGCTCGCCATTATCGCAAAGTCAGACAAGCCCAATGTCGATGTAGAGTATACCTTCGGCCAGGTGTCCTACGTTGCGCCCCTCATTGATTATTCCGGCAACTGCGGTAACATCTCGTCCGCCGTAGGACCCTATGCCGTTGATGAAGGCTTAGTACAGATTGAGGAGCCGGTAACCACTGTACGGATTCTAAATACCAATACCGGAAAAATGCTGTATGAGAAGGTACAGGTCGGGGGCGGCAAGGCCAAGGTCAAGGGCGATTATGTTATTGCGGGTGTTCCCGGATCAGGCGCAGAAGTAGTCGTTGACTTTTCCGACACAGCAGGTTCGGCAACCGGTAAGCTCTTGCCAACAGGCAATGTGCTTGATGACATCGAAGTCGCGGGTTTCGGCAAAATCCAGGCGTCACTGGTGGATGCCGCTAACCCGGTGGTATTTGTGCGTGCTGCTGACCTCGGTATGACTGGTATCGAAACGCCCAAGCAAATTGACGAGAATGGCAAGCTGCTGGCGGCACTGGAGGAGATTCGCGGCAAGGCTGCTGTTATGATGGGCTTGTGCGGCAAGTGGGAGGATGCTGTCAAAGAAATTCCCGCTTTTCCGATGGTGGCTTATGTGGCACCTGCTCAAGGCTACAACGATTTCACAACAGGCAAGGCTATCGCCGAAAGTGATGTGGATTTTGTTTCGCGCCTCTTATTTATGCAGGTGACGCATAAGACCTATGCCGGTACTGCCACAACCTGCACAGGAGCGGCTGCCCGTATTGAGGGCACCGTTGTGCACCAGGCAATGATGGCTAAAGACCGCGGTAAAAACATTGCGGTGCGCATCGGGCACCCGGCCGGTGTCATTGCCCTGAATGTCGCAGCCGAACAAAGAAATGGCGATTGGACGCTGACGCGCGCTGAGGTTAACCGTACTGCCAGGCGCATTATGGAAGGAACCTGTTATTACATAGACTCAGAATGATGCTGGGTTCGAATTCATAGTAATCAAAAGCCATAAAGGCGGAATGGAGACAGACAATGAAACAAAGAAAAGTACTCAGAGAGCTTCTGTGCGATAAAGCCATCCTTGTCGCGCCTGGTGCGCATGACGCACTGACTGCGCGTGTTGTGGAAAAGTGCGGGTTTTCAGCGGTGTATATGACCGGATATGGACAGGCGGCAAGTGCGCTGGGCAAGCCTGATATCGGCCTGCTTTCGATGACAGAAATGCTTGACCGCGCCCGCAAGATGGTAAGCGCCGTAAATATTCCGGTGATTGCCGATGCCGACACCGGCTTTGGCAATGCCGTTGGCCTGATGCGCACGGTAGAAGAGTATGAGGCTGCCGGTGTGGCGGCTATTCAGCTTGAGGATCAGGTCGCGCCCAAGCGCTGCGGTCATATGTCCGGCCGGAAAGTTGTCTCACTGGAGCAAATGGTAGGTAAAATAAAGGCTGCTATTGCCGCGCGCAAGGATGCGGATATGTGCATCATCGCCCGCACTGATGCCCGCACCGTACACGGCATTGATGAGGCGCTGCGCCGTGCCAAGGCATATGAGGCAGCAGGTGCTGACATCATCTTCGTGGAGTCTGTGGAGTCTGTAGAAGAAATGCGTCTGGTCAACAGCACAATCAAAATACCGTCACTGGCTAACATGGTCGAGGGCGGACGCACACCGCTGATTCCCAATAAGGAATTGCAGGAAGTGGGTTACCGGCTGGTAATTTATCCGACCGCTTCCACCTATGTCACGGCTAAAGCCATGTTCCAGCTTATGCAGCAGCTAAAAGCTGATGGAACTACAGCTACAAGCATGGACAATATGATCGTATTTTCAGAGTTTAACCAGCTGGTCGGCCTGCAGGATTTTGGGAAGATTGAGGATGAGTTTGTTTGCGAGTGAACTCGTTTCAGCACAGCTGAAGCATCGGGGGTTCAGGTGGAGAGTCTACTCCACCTGAACTGACGCCGCCTGTAGAGGCGGGAGTCCTAACTTGTTGGATAAGATAAATCATAGTGGATAAAAAATAAATACCCGCGGGAAAGGGGTTAGTAAGTTGCCGACGTTGAAGAAAAGGCTGGAGGTTTTGCAACCTGTTACCATGGGACAAATGATTGGCCTGGCAAAGGAGTTTGCCGTTTCTGTTGTCGACGTTGTATTGGCCGAAGCAGAGCTGCAGACAGGGAAATCGCAAGAAGAGATTCTTGCGGATGTTATGGAGCAGTACCGCCATAATTTGCAGGCCATTGAAATCGGGCTAAAGGACGGCGAAAGTATCCTGCTTGGTACGGTTGCGTCACAGCTGGGAAAAATCGAGGGTCCCAAGTGTTTTGACGATAAGTTCCTTGATGATGTTTTGCTGTACACGCAGGCTGCACAGGTGGGCAATCACTGTATTGGCCTCAGACCTTGCGCCGGAACCGGGGATTCCTGTCCTTATACAGGCTATATCATGGCCATGATGCGTGCCGGTTACAGTGAGCGAGAAGTCGCAGAGATCGCTGCTCTGTTTTTAAAAATCGGCGGACTGTTCCGTGCCGGCAAAGTGACGACAGGCTGCAATATGGAGGGTTTTGGTGCTGGTGCGGCCTGTATAGCAGCGGGTACGGCCGCATTGATGAAAGGAACACCAGAGCAGATGGAAAAGGCCATGGTATTGGCACTATCTCCCACCATCGGTGTTCCGTGTACACCGCGCGTGCTGGTTCCGGCTCTGTGTACAACACACATTGCCGGTGCTGTTATGATCGGTATGTACTCCGCCAAGCTGCTCTTGCGGGTAGACATTGATGTTAATGTGCCGATTGATGTGATGTTTGCCATGGCCAGCCAGGTTCACGTCCAGTCAGGCAAGCATTTGGTGCCGACTGTGGTGGACTTTATGGAGCCGTTTTTTAAACGCAAGCCCCAGGTAGAGGATTTGGTAGAACAGCATGTCAAGGATGCCGAGCAGGCCAAAATTGAGCAAACACTGAAAAATGCCGATGCCATATCGCAAAATTTTGCCAAGCAAACTTTGCCAATCACCAATACCTTGGGTGAGGCTGTTGTCGGCGGCAGCAGCCAGGCTGTCGGTTCGCCGACTAATGCAGCGCGTATTGCGCATGAACTGGCTCGGGGGACAATCCGAAAAATAACGGTGGAATTGTATCCGGAATTGTTTGCCCGTCGGGCCATCAACATTCCCGGGGTATTGATGGGTGCTGCCTTTGGCAGCTCGACCGCAGATTACGATATGTACAATGCGGCCGTTCAAAAGGTTCGCGAAGCAGGCATTGAAGTAAACATCGTTGAGGGTACGGAAGCTTACATCCAAAAGATAACCATTGAGACAGATCAAATGACCTGTTGGGTTGACACCTTAAATCGCGGCGGCGGCAGGGTCCATTTGCGCGATGCTTCGCCTTCGCTGGAGCAGGCAGCAGCAGCGGCTAAGCGGTTGGGCATTGTCTTAGCCTAACATAGAGATAACATAAAGCTTGTAGTAATAGTTACTACAAGCTTTATGTTATTGTTTATTTCTGATAGCGGAACAACTGTTGTATATCTATACATCCGTAGATTTATTATGTTAAAATAGCCCTATGGGATTACTTGATTCTAGTGAAGTTTTGGTAATATCCTGCAATCTATGTAAACTACTGTTCGGGCATTGCCGGGCCGGGGTTTACAGAGATTGGATAACTTAAGGGAGGACTGTTAATGTACGACGAGCAAACCAAAATCTTACTCGAAGCGTTGCCGATGATTGCAAAAATCACTGGGGGATATGCGACCTTAACAGACTCCAACGGAGTCATGATCACCAATTATGATTACAAGGGAGAAGAACTTTCCCAATTTAAGAACCAGGTGTATGAGATGGCCACCCGCTGCATTAAGGAGAAGCGGCCGCTGATTGGACCGGCGCGCTATGACCAGAACTGTATGGCCTGGGCAGTTCCTATTAATAACTATGTCCTGGTTAGTACAGACACGCAGCGCATTCGCAACGAGGAAAATTTAAAAGAAGCCATGAAGAAGGCATTGCCGGGTATAGCAAGGATTGCGGGCGGTTATGCGACCATGTGTGACAAAATGGGTCAGCGGATCATCAGCTTTGACTCCAATGGGCAACAGGTTGAAGTAGCAGGCGACTTTGAGCAGGCCAGGCGATCCATCACATCCAAGGAACCCATTGTCACCATGTCCACCCAGGCTGAGGGCGTCTATGTCGCATATATCCCGATTACCAGTGACTGCTGCCTGATCCTGAACAATGCCACTACCTCTAAGAAAAGTATAAAGCTGATGCAGGAGGTCAAACGCCTGCAGAATACTAAGTATAATATCTGTGATATCATCGGCGAAAGTCAGGCAATTAAACGCACCTTGTCGGAGACTGTGCGAATTGCTCGCAGCAATTCGACAGTTTTGCTTGTCGGTGAAACTGGAACCGGCAAGGAAATGTTTGCACAGGCCATTCACAATGCCAGCCATTCAGGCGGGCCGTTTGTGGCCATAAACTGTGGTGCGCTGCCAGATTCTTTGATTGAAAGCCATCTGTTCGGTTATGAGGAAGGTGCATTTACCGGGGCAAAAAAGGGTGGAATGCTAGGTTCGTTCGAGCAGGCCGATGGTGGTACAATCTTTCTTGATGAAATTAACGAACTGGATTTTAACTTGCAGAGTAAGCTGCTGCGTGTGCTGCAGGAAAAGGAAGTCACTCGCATCGGTGGCAGCAAGCCTATTCGTGTGAATACGCGTGTCATAAGCGCAACAAATAAAAATTTGCGGGAATTGGTCAAGGAGAAGAAGTTCCGTGAAGATTTATACTATCGGTTGGATGTAATCCGAATTACCATCCCGCCTCTGCGCGAGCGAGAGGGAGATGTAACTCGGCTTGCGGAGTATTTTTTAAATAAATACAACACGAATCTTGGCAGAGTAATCAAGCAGATTGGCAATGAGGCGATGGAGGCCCTGCAAAAGTATAATTGGCCAGGTAACGTCCGCGAACTGGAAAATACTATAGAATTTGCAGTGAATGTTGCAGAGTATACGGAAATAGAGATTCTACTGCATCATTTGCCGCAGCATATCATATTGCATAACCAGAAAATCAAGGAAGTCAGTAAGGCCAGCCTCTATGAAAATGGTCGCACATTGGATGATTATGTTATGGAGTATGAAAAAGAAATCATAAAAATTGCACTGGAAAATGCAAAATACAAATCCAGCTTGGCTGCAAAGCGTTTGGGGGTTAGCGTGAGTACACTGTGGCGAAAAATGCAGAAATATGGAATTGATGTCTAATAAGGCGCTTCTAAAGCCCCTGGACAGAACCCAGAGGCTTTGGAAGCGATTTTAAGTGTAAAAAGACATTATTTTTGCACTTTTGCAAAAAATTTTTTAATTTTAAAAAAACCAACCTTGATGCATGTTTAAAGAAGGTCCAGGCATCATATCTTTTCATTTTTGCAAAGTTATGATGCCTGGATTTGTTGTTAGCAGATGAAAAAGTGCTGAATATATAATAAGTTTGTGAAAAAACTGAATTGGCACGCTAATTGCATTAATAATTAGCAGGCGTGTACGCTATATGTCCGGACGCGGACTTAAAAAAGAGAGCGAATGAAAGAAAATCAATATTAAAAAGATTGTCTTAGGAGACAATGCCCGGGTGATAATGTTTTGAGTGTTTTTAGCGGCCGGGGGCTGAGGGAGGAATAGAGTGATATGCAGAAAAAGACAAAAGAAATTATTATTGCTGACCAAGAGCGTGTGCGGGCTTACGAAAAAGTTTTTAAGGTGCCCATGCCTCAGGTGACTAAAGATGGAGATGTAACCGGCCTTCCTGACCCATATCCGCGTGTGGTAGCCGGAGTAGAGCGCAGCGGTTATCGTATTTGGGAACTGGCGCAAAAAGCGGAGCAGACAGGTATTCCGGTAATGAATCCCATTCTTGGCCGTAATTCGGCAGAGGAAACCTATAAAGAATCGCTTGACATGTACAAAATGGCCGAACAGTTTAACGAGACTATCTTCCAATTTGTTCATTCCGAGGCTACGCGCCATATCGATCCGCTTAACGGGGCTGAGCTGATTGAGCAGTCACGCGGCAAAGGCGGAATTACGCCTGCCGGGGAACGGGAATTAGTCCAGTTGGGCGGAGGCAGCAAACATCCTATGCGGATTAATGCTACTGGCGATACACCGCATTTATCCATTATTAATGCACTGATTGCCGGCTTTGACGGTACCGATATCGGCCCTGTCATTCACGTCCATTTCGGCGGACGCGGCATTCATGATTATAAAACCAAAGTGCTTAACGGCTATCGGGCACTGCAAATTTGTGCAGAAAATAAAATATTTGTCCAGACCGATTCTCATAAGCATTTAAATAATATCGGCGGAACAGACGGCATGGCGCTGGCTATGTGCCTGCTGGCAGAAGGTTTGGCTGTTTTGGCCGGTTTGCCTAAAGAGCTGAGCGGTCTGCAGATGAATGTCGCCGGTATTAACCTGCTGGCCGATCTGGCAGCCATGCGGGCCTTTAAAGAGACGATGTGGAGCGATTCCTTGATTGTAGTACCGGAAACCTTCCAAAATCCGCCGGCCGATCTTATCGTAGAGCAGGCACATTTTGCCCGTATGGCTGTTAGTGCGCGGTTAGGCAAAGCCAATTTCTACCGTCCCAAGGCAGCCGAGTCTGTTGGCATACCGACAGGTGCTTCCATGGCCAAGGCCATGTGGGCTTCCTATAATGTATTTGCCAATACGGCAGATATAGATATACAGAATGCTGCTATTGATGCACGCAAAGAAGAAATTATTGCCGAGGCCATGGCGGTGCTGTCTGCCGTATTAGGGCGGGATGGAATGCTGGCACCTCAGGATATTACCCCGAACTTCTGGCGCAGTTATGGTGATGAAGAGCTGATTGATCTGATTGTTTCGGCAGGTAAAAACGGTATCATGGATTCACCGCGGGCCGGCGGCTGGGACCTCAAACGCGGCGTGCGTACACACCGGGATAAAGACGGTATCCGCCGGTATGTTCCGGGCTATGGCCCAACCAGCATTGACGAACAGTATCTTACTTTTACAAGCGAGCCGGTACAGGTCGAAAAGCCGGCAGAAATCAGCAAGAAGACCAAGGTTGTACTGGCAACAGTGGGGGCTGATGCCCATGTGGTGGGCATAAATACCATTCGTGAAGCATTTGAAAAGGATGGGTATGAAGTTATTTACCTCAGAGGCATGAACCTGCCGGAAACAGTGGCAGAGGTTGCCGCAGAAGCCAAAGCCCAGGTTGTCGGTGTGACAAACCTGCTCGGCTTGGGAACAGCGCTGTACCCACGGGTGAGTGCCAGAATGGAAGAGCTTGGGATAAGAGCGGAGACTGCCTTAATTTCCGGCGGACGCATTGCCGAAAAAGAGGAAGAGCATGCGGCGGTAAACCAGAAAATTGAGCAGGAAGGTACCGGTTTTCTGGGAGTGGATGCCCATTTTGGCCCCGGGACAGAACCGGCAGATGTGGTTCAATGGGTGTATGAACATGCAGAGCAGGTAGCTGGCAAGAGCGAGTAAGATAGGCGGGGGCATGAGTATAGTGAGCGAAAAGTTGATTGATACAATCTTGTTGGATGTCGGCAGCACTTTTACTAAAGCGACCGCAATTGACAGTATAGATGGTGAATTAATATGGCTGGCCAGAGCGCAGGCACCTACCACTGTAACAGATATTAATCAGGGCTTGGGTTCGGCCTTGCAGGGACTGGCTGCAGCGTGCAGGGTTAACAGCATCACAGCCCGCAACATCCAGGCGTCAAGCAGTGCTGCCGGTGGTTTGCGGATGGTAGCTATGGGCTATATGCCGCGTGTGACGGCTAAAGCGGCCAAAGAAGTAGCCATGAATGCCGGAGCCAGAGTGCTGGAGGTCATGTCTTTTGAAGATAAACCGGAAAACAAGCTGGAAATGTTATGTGAGATTCAGCCGGACATTATCCTGTTAGCCGGTGGTACAGACGGGGGCAATCAGGCATCGCTTACAGAAGATGCGCAGTTGATCGTAGACAGCAAGGTAAAAGCAGTGGTTGTTCTTGCCGGAAATGTCAGCATACAGCCGCAAGCTGAAGCCATCCTTCAACAAGCAGGCATTCAAACCATCCGTGTTCCCAATGTTATGCCGACCATTCACAGCTTAAATGTCAAGCCTGCACGCGAAGCCATCCATGAACAGTTTATTCATCAGATTACCGAGGCCAAAGGGCTAGGCAAGTTACTTGACCGCTTAACAGTTAATAAGGTCATTCCTACGCCGGGAGCAGTACTTTTAGCCACAGAGCTGTTGGCTAAAGGCACGCGTGAGGAGAAGGGACTGGGTAATCTGGCTGTTGTTGATCTTGGTGGAGCAACAACCGATATTCATTCGGTTCTGCCGTATATGGAAGAATTGTCAATAGAAGAAAAGGGCTTGGTAGTAACCAATGAAAAGCAATTGTCGTATCGCACTGTGGAAGGTAACTTAGGGTTACGGGTAAGTGCACGCGGCATCATTGAGGCTGCCGGGGAAAAGGCCATTCTCGCCGGTGTCGGCCTTGCAGGAGAAGCCTTGGAAAAATCCCTGCACTGCTATGCGATCCAGCTGGAGGCAAATCCTGAATACCTGGCTGTGTCTGATCAGGATAAGCTGTTTGATCATGCCATGGCAAGAGCGGCTGTGGAGGTTGCTTTCAAACGCCATGCCGGTTATATCGCGCAGAGCTTTGACCCGGTTATGGGTATTGTGCCAGGTACTCCGGTTGGCAGAGATTTGCGCAGAGTAAAAACAGTGATTGCTGTCGGCGGTGTTTTTACCGGCTTATCAACCGATGAAGCAATGGCCGTTGTCAGAGAGGCTTTGCAGAATCCCGGCATATCCTTATTGCCTGCACAAGACAGCAGGATAATTATTGACAAATCGTATCTGTTGTATGCCATCGGCTTGCTTGCCGAATACAGGCCCACACAAGCACTATTGTTAGCTAAGCGGCATTTCAGCATGTCGGACTAAGCGATAAAAGTTGTCCTCCATAATTCGATACTATGTGCCCAGAGGGCAGCTATATTGAAATGAGGGGATTTTGTGGAAAAGCATGATATCACGGCTCTTGTTACGGCAAGGCTGGATAGACTGCCCTTATCAAGATACCACTACAAGATGATAGGAATTTGCGGTGCTACCTGGGCTTTTGATGCTTTTGATATTGCATTGATTACCTTTGTGGCGACAGCACTTGCCCAGGCGTGGAACTTAAGTCCCGGCGAGATGGGGATTGTTTTAAGCTCAGGTCTGATCGGCATGATCGCAGGCGCTTTTTTGGGAGGCATTGCCGGTGACCGCATGGGCCGTAAAGCGGTTTTAAAATGGACTATGTTAGTATTTTCCGTTGCATCACTGGGTTGTGCTATTGCCTGGGATATATACTCATTGGTATTTTTCCGTTTCATTGTCGGCTTGGGGCTGGGGGGATTACCGCCGATAATCTATACCTTGATGGGCGAGATTACTCCTGCCAGGGACCGCGGGAAAACCCAGGGACTATTGACTACCTTTTGGACAGTCGGCTGGATACTGGCTGCGCTGCTTGCTTATTTTGTCATTGCCGGTCTGGAAGATGGCTGGCGGTGGGCTTTTGTTGCCGGGGCTACACCGGCGCTATACCTCTTCATTGTTCAGCGTTACATTCCTGAATCGGCCAGATGGCTGGCCATGAAGGGCAGAAAAGAAGAAGCACTGGCCATTGTTGACGATATTGAACGGCAAGTCGCCAAAACTGATGTGATTCCGCCTCTGACGGAAAACATGATTAAAAAAGATGTGGTTGCCCCGCAAAAGCCGTCCTTCGGGGCATTGTATTCTGTGAATTACAGGCGTGTAACCATCATGCTGATGATCCTCTGGTTCCTGAACATGTTTGGCTATTACGGGCTTTTCTCCTGGCTGCCTTCGCTCTTAATGAAGAGCGGCCGTACGATGGAGCAATCCTTCCTGTACAGCATTTTCCTGCAGTTGGCGTATCTGCCAAATCAGGTGTTAGTTGCCTTCCTAATGGATAAGTATGGCAGAAAGCCGGTGCTGATAGGAAATTTGCTGTGCGGCTTCTTAGCGACTCTGGCATTTGGCTGGGCATTAGGCTTACCTACTCTAGAATCATTCCACATTATTGGGCTTGGCGTAGTAACCTCATTCTTTATCTCCGGTATTATCGCGGTAAGCTATACTTACACACCAGAGCTTTACCCGACTGCTTTTCGCGCAACAGGAGCAGCCATGGGCTCTGCCTGCTCACGGGTAGGAGGCATGGTTTCGCCGATAGCCATTGGCTATGCCATGGGTATTATCGGTATTACCGGCGCAGTGTCATTAGTTGCCGGGGCGTTTATCCTGGCTGCTGTTACCGTAGGAGTCATGGGTATTGAAACCAAAGGCAAGGCGTTATAAGAATTAAAGGAGGACCAATTTATGTACGAGAGCAAAACATATCAGGTAATAACCGAAAAATGTATCGGCTGTAGAATATGTGCCAAGAATTGCCCGACAAATGCCATCTCCATCAATGACAAAAAAGCAACGGTCGGCGAGCTGTGTGTTGGCTGCGGCGTTTGCTTCAAGCTCTGCAAGCCTGCTGCAATTGAAGTAACTCAGGCATCTCCTGATGCCGTTGTATGTGAAACCTGTCCGATACATTGCAGCATTCCGCCAATGCGGCTGGGTGCCTGCCAGCGGTATCAAAATGTCAATGGCAGGCTGGAGCGCACCGAACCCTATAACATTGTGGATCCGGCCACCATTTCGATTGATCCGTCCACCAAGCTGCCTACCTTTCCGCTAATGTTGGGCTACGGTGCAGGCTCCAACCTTTATTCCGCTGACGTGCCTGCTAAGGTAATTTCTTCGGCTGTCGTTGATGGTGTGGAAGTGGTATCCTGCGTTACCGAGACGGTGCTGTCCTTCAATGGTGCCCGCGTAAAGGTGGACACCGATGAATTCCTGGGCGATAACGGTACGCCGGTACGACGTGAAGGCATTATTGTCGGTTACATTAACACCGCTGAATATGGCTCACAGATGATTTATATTGGCGGTTCGCATCTCAATACCAGCCCGGGCGGTCACATGGTAATGCGTACAACTTGCGACCTGCTCAATAAAAAAGCAGTTACCTTGCGTACCGAATCAGTCAAGGAGCTGGTACTGCAGCATGGCAAGCCGCCGATTATTGACGGCGTGCAGGCAGAGCGCATGCGCATTGGCTGCGGGACTGTCGGTGCCACAACCTTTACGCTGGAGCGCTGGGGCGAGCAGATTGTAGATGAGGTTATCACCATCGACTATGATATCACATCCAAGATGACTGCCCATACCACCGCCGGTTTGCGCTACGGCTATAAGGACAGCGGCATTACTCCGGTAGGCACCTACAGTTCGCCAGGGCGTTATTTCGGCATTCCCGGCAGCGGTTGGGGCGGTTCTAACGTAATGGAAGCCAAGGATGCCATCAAATCCATTGACAAGAATGTTGCCTGGCCCGGTCTGCGCCTGGTGATTACCGAGCCGACGGCTGTGCGCGCTGTATATTTTGAGTTGGATGAGAACTTAGAACCTGTCGAAAAGCCTATACCGCCCAAGGTCGCGAAGGTTATCCAGTACATTCGCGATAATTGTGAGCCTTGCAACTGTCATGTGTCGGTTGTCGCCGGGTTCGGCGGCGGTATCCGTGACGTTATTTCACGTGAACGCTCCTGTAATGTCAATGAAGCACTGAGAGCCGGCAAGATTCGGTACACAATCAACGGTCAGCCTGTTCACATCTTCCCGGGCGGCGGCATTACCGCAGAAGCATGGGTCGAACATATGCCTGAAGGCGCGTTTGCTTGGGTTCCTACCCCGGCAAGTGTCTGTCCGATGGAGGTCACCATGACCAAAGAAACATATAAGGAAATCGGTGGGTATATGGAAGCCATCCGGCCTATCGAAGAGATTATGAAAAACAACAAATGCAAGATTGTTAAGATAGAGCGTCCCAAGACCATCTCTTCGTAAGCTGATGTACCAAGGACAGAGTGGAGGGAATGCTATGATGCCGCATGATAGTAATGGTTCGCACCCATGGCGCATATTAGCGCCCGGTAAAGTCTATTTTCACTACGGCCCGACGTCCATGGTTGTCATGGCTGACAAGGACGGCAGTCCGCTCACAGACTTGTGCTGTGAGGCTTATGATGTAATCAATGCTGCACTTGAGGAAATTACGGCATCACTCTCTTATCTGCGCTTATACCCGAAACAGATTCAGCGCGGTATGCTGACTGGACTGCCTGGTAGAATGCTGGCTGGCGTAGTTGCTGTCGGTGAGCCTACCCTGACGCCTATGGCTACAGTTGCTGGGGCTGTTTCTGATACGGTGGCAGACTGGCTGGTTGCCCAGGGCGCAAGCCGGGCTATGGTCAACAATGGCGGTGATGTCGCTCTGCGGCTTGCGCCAGGGACTGAAGTCAAGCTGGGAATCATGAGCAGCCTGCAGCAGGGCGTGATTGACCGTACCCTGACCATTCGTGCTGAGGACGGTATTGGCGGTGTTGCCACAAGCGGTCTGGGCGGGAGAAGCCTGACACGTGGCATCGCCCAGGGGGTAAGCGCTTTTTCTTCCACCTGTATACTGGCAGATGCACTGGCCACACATTTGGCAAACTGCTCCTATGTCAAGTCAGAGCATGTTATGGTTACCAAAGCCGGTCAGGTCGACCCAGGCAGCGATATCAAAGACCTTGATATTGTTGTTGGTGTGAACAAGTTAGACGGCAAGGAAATCAAACAGGCTCTGGAACAGGTTAAGCGCGAAGCCGTGAGGCAAAAAAAGAAAGGCAATCTAATAGCCGCCTGCTGCAAAATCCAGGAAAGTATGCTGGATTATGAGATGAAAAACATTTTTCCTGATTTGATGTGCACGCAAGCCGCTCAAGGCTAACCCCCTGTTTTTCCACCCAAGACAGAGCACAAAATACGAGGAGGTATTTTAATGATACAATTTTTCGTAAATGGGCAGGAAGTTCAATATACGCCTGCTGGGCCAAGCAAAAAATGCTTGCTGGATTTTCTCAGGGAAGACCTTGGCCTGACCGGAACCAAGCGGGGCTGCGAGGAAAAGGCCTGCGGCGCCTGTACGGTGCTGATTGACGGTGAGGCCAAGCGTTCCTGCATGTTTTATGTGCAGGATATGCAGGGTAAACATGTCACAACCATTGAAGGGCTGGCCAAGGACGGTAAGCTGGACCCTGTACAGGAAGCTTTCGTGGAATACAGTGCCGTGCAATGCGGTTTTTGTACGCCGGGGCTCATTATGGCCGTCCACGGCCTTTTAAACAAAAACCCCAACCCCACCGAGGAGGAAATAAAAAAAGGCCTGCGGCTCAATTTGTGCCGTTGTGGCACATACCCCCGGGTCCTGTCGGCAGTTTATAAAGCCGCTGCTGTATTGCGGGGCGAAGAGTATCCGGATTATGTTCCCCTGGATCTGTCAAAACCAGGCAGTTTTATTGGCAAGTCTATCCCCAGAATAGATCTGGACGAAAAAGTCAGCGGCCAGACCAAGTTTTACGCCGACTATTATTTCGAGAATACGCTGTACGGTAAAGCCGTCTATAGCCCTCATCCTCATGCCAAGGTGCTTTCCATTGATACTTCTCCCGCTTACCAAATTCCCGGCGTGCAATTGGTAATCACGGCCAAGGATATTCCGGGCAGTAAAGTGTATGGTGTTTTGGCTCAGGATCAGCCGGTGCTTTGCGACAAACGGGTCAAATATATCGGGGATATGGTGGCGGTGGTGTTTGCCGACGATGAGGAAGCCGCCGAAAAGGGTGCCGAAGCCGTAAAGGTTGAATATGAAGTGCTGCCAGGGGTGTTCAGTATTGAGGAGGCTCTCAAACCGGATGCGCCTTTGATTCCTGACACAGAGCTCCCTTCATACTGGAATGCCTACGTAGCCGGCGAAAAAGGGAATATCTGTAAAGAAGTTGCCCTGCACCGGGGTGATGTGGAAAAAGCCTTTGCCGAATGTGATGTGGTGATTGAAGAAAAGTTCAGCACCCCGCCTGAAGAGCATGCCTGGATCGAAGTGGACGGCGCTTTGGCTGCTTACGATGAAAACCATGTGCTGACTGTTTACGCGCCGAACCAAAGCCCCTTTGCGGATCTGGCCCAGCTTCAACAAGTGCTCGATTTAACGGCTGACCAGCTCCGTGTTGTCCATTTACCGGCAGGCGGCGCTTTCGGCGGTAAAACTGAGCTTACCGTGCATGCCCTGGTAGCTATCGCCGTAATGAAAACAGGGCGTCCGGCCAGAATGGTGCTCAAACGCAAGGATTCCCTGCGGACCCATCCGAAACGCCATCCGTACTATATGACTTATAAAATCGGAGCCCAAAAGGACGGCAAGATATTGGCGATGCAGGTGCGCATCCTGGCAGATGCCGGTGCCTACGTTTCCTGGACACCCAGGGTTTTGGAACAGGGCATCTCTTATTGCACCGGGCCTTATTACATTCCTAACCTGGATTTGACGGGTACCGGGATTTATACGAACAATCTGGTATCTGGCGCTTTCAGGGGCTTCGGCGCGCTGCAAAGCCATTTTGCTGCAGAATCCGCCATTGATATGTTAGCCAACAAACTGGGTATTGATCCGGTGACCATGCGGGAGATCAACGGTTTGGAACGGGGCTTGCCTATGACCAGCGGCCAGATTTTGACAGATAAAATTGGCGTTGATTACAAAAACACCTTGAAAGCTGCGAGAGCAGTAATTGATGAAGTGCTTTTACCCTTGAAGAAGCCCGGTGAGCTTATCGGCATCGGGGTTGCCAGCGGCTGGCGCAGCGTGGCAGGAGGCCTGGGGCCTGTAGAAAACGCCGGGGCGGCTTTTGAACTGATGCCTGGTGGACGAGTTTCTTACCGGATTGCCTGCACGGAAATGGGGCAAGGCTCACACACTTCTTTGGCTCAGATTGCCTCTGAGGTTACGGGTATTGCCTGGGGTGACTATGATATTCTGGCCGGTGATACGCATAACGTACCTTTTGGTGGAGGCGTGATGGCTTCGCGCGGGTTGTTTTTATGGGGACACCCCACCATTGTCGCAGGGGAACAATTCCGCGCTTTATTGCTGAAAAAGAGCGCCAAACTGCTTAGCTTGCCTGCCGATAGTTTAACTATCAAAGACAGTAAAATACTGGTGAAAGAAACCGGGGAAGAAAAATTGACTTTGGCCAAGCTGGCGGAACTGTCTGACGAAACTCTGGTAGTCGAGGCGGATTTCACCCTGCCCAAAAGCTGCCCGGTGCTGCCCAATACCAACGAGGACGGCCAAGTAGACCCCAAGGACTATATGCCGCATCACACTGTGGCGTATAATACCACGGCTGCTGCGGTCAGAATCGACCCTAATACCGGCGCGATTGAGGTTTTGAACGTAACCGCGGCTTGTGACGGCGGACAGATTGTCAATCCTGAGGCGGCTGCCACCCAGATCGAGGGCGCAATCATTATGGGCATGTACTACGGCCTGACCAGTGACTTTAAGATTGTCAACGGTGTCAATGTGTCCGACAGCCTGGGTAAATGCAAGATCCCCCGGTTTGACAATATGCCCAAGAACATGAAGGTAATATTTGTTGACGCGGAAGATCCGACCGGACCATTCGGCTCGAAGGGTGTTGCTGAAATCGGTGGTCTGACTCCGGCGCCGGCAATCTGTAATGCTATTTATGATGCAATCGGTGTTCGTGTTCACGATTTGCCGGCGGCAGACTATATGAAAGACATCAAGGCTGCTTTGGAAAAGAGAAAGGGCTGATAAAAAAACAGGGGGGGTATTTATGGAAACTAAAGAAGGTAACATCAGCAAACTGACAATTACGAAGAAAGACAAAAACGGTAAAGAACATACGTACATTTATTGGCAAGCCGCCATCACATTTAAGCTGGCAAACGGCAAAGAGAAGCTTAAGTATATTACAGGTTCTAAAAGAGCAGAAGTTGAAGAGGCAGTGAACCACTACCTGGCTGTCAAACAGAGAGGCGAATTGGTAGAAGGTACCGGAAGTACTGATCATTAATATGTTCCGCCGTTAATTTTTGCCACCTGTAGCTATTAATAGGAGGGGGTGAAACGGACCGCGGGTCGTGTTACTACATCAGGAAAAAAGGGGAGGATCATTTTGGGGAAAAAGTATAAAACAACAGAAAAATGGTGGCTGGGGTTAATCGTTCTTTTCTACGCACTGTATAACATTCCCGGAGTTCCGGCATACGGCGATTCGAACGGAGCCTTATGGCACGGCGTTCTCACAATCCTGCCGCTCTGGATAACCTCTTATGGGGGCATGATACTGTTAACAAAACAGAGAAGATTGAAAAAGAATCCCAACCCCGATCTGCAAATGACAGGCGCTGCGCAAGAGGCTGCAGCCAAGGAGGAAAAATAAATGTTATCAGTTACCGCTACCTGGGCATTGTTTATTGTTTACTTGGGCGCCCTTATCGCCTGCGGGGTGTATGTTTGGTGGCGTGAGAAGAAACAGTCAGCCCGGCAGTTTTATACTGCTGCCAACAGCATTCATTGGTTTGTTCTTTGTATGACCTATATCGGGGCCCTGATGAGTACCTGGGTGTTCTTCGCCGGCCCTGGCGGCTACTATCGGGGCGGCTTTGCTTACTATATGTCTGAGCTGAGCTATATGCCGTTGTTCCCGGTTTTCACTTACTTTGTCATGAACAAGGTATGGCTCTTAAATACGCAGCGTAATTACACAACCCAGGCGGATCTCTTTGTGGACCGTTTCCGCAGTCCTCTCTTGCGTTTGATTTTGGCAGTCACTTTCTTTACTGTTTCCATGCCTTATGCAGCGGCCACCTACCTGGCTTGCGGCACCGCGGCGAATGTGGCAAGCGGCGGGCTGATTGATGCCTCATCAGCCATCATCTTTGTCGGTATCGCTATTTTGATATTCATTCCTTTTGGCGGTGTAAAATCAGTGGCGTGGGTCTCTACTGTCCAGGCATGGATATTTATGATCGGCTTATGGACTATCGGTATCAGTGTACTTAACTATGGCTTTAACGGGGATTTGTTTGCGGCCATATCCAGCGTGTGGGAGAAGCAAAACAACTGGTTCTCATACCCCGGACCCAAGGAGTGGGCACCGTACTCTGCACGGTTTGGCTACCCCATTGCCTGCGCGATTGGCTGGACAATCATGCTGCCTGACGTATTTATCCGGGCCGGTTATTTTGGCAAGGATATGGACGGGCAACGCAAGCTCATGCTTATGCAGCCCGCACTGCAGTTAATCGTTTGGACAGGATGTATGTTCATCGGCTTTGTGGCTATTGCCTTCTTACCGGATTTGAGCGGCAAAGAGACCGAGTTGGTCATTCCGCTCTTGATTGAAAGAATTATTTCCACGCAATCTATTGGTTATGCCGGCGTACTGATGGGCATTTTTGTCTGGGGTGTACTGGCTACAGGTCTGACTTCTGCTACCTCGCACTTGTTAGTGGCCGGTTCCACCATTTCAGAGGATATTCTCAACAGATTGCTCAAGCTTAATGTCAGTCCTAAGGTTCATATGCTGTTGGCCCGTGGTGCAGTTTTTGCCTTAGGTATTGGCGCACTGGTTATCGCGCTTAATCCTCCGAGTCTCATGTGGACACTGATTATGTTTGCAATCGCTCTGGTTATGCCGATGTTCCCTGTCTTGGTGGCAGCACTCTATTGGCGCCGAGCCACAACACCGGCAGCTCTAGTCGCCACGATTGCCGGTATCATCGGTGTACTCTTGACCTATTATTATGACATGGGTAATACCTGGTACGGTGTTTTTGGCATGATCGCATCGGCAATCCTGATGGTTGTGGTGAGTTATATGACCAAGGAGACTGACAAAGAAGTGCTTGATGAATTTTATGGTGCCTTGGATAAGGCCGAGACTGTCTATTATGAAAATTAAGCTGTAAAAAAAACAGATAAGCTCCTGGGATTTTCATAATGGATATCCGGCGGCAACGAAAGGAAAGTCGTTGCCGCCGATTTTTCTAATCCGGGTTTCCTATTAAATGAGCTGAAGATGCCATTTTGAGTTCTCTTTAAAAACATAGCTGTGTTGTGTAACTTTAGCTTTGCGGGGTATGAAAATATGAACAATTTAGTTATAGTAAAAGGCGGCGGTGATATTGCCACAGGCATTGCTCACCGCTTGTATCAGAGTAATTTTCAGGTAGTAATCCTGGAAATAGCCCTGCCAACCGTGGTTCGGCGGACGGCAGCCTTTGCCCAGGCCGTGATACAATGCGCGCCGGTAACCGTAGAGGGTGTGACCGCCAGGCTGGCTATGCTTGATGAGGCGCGAACGCTCATAGACTGCGGGCTGATTCCAGTGTTATTGGCAGAAGAGCCGCAAGCGGTCGAGAAGGTTATTGCTGCGCTTAAGCCGGTGGCAGTAGTTGACGCCATTATTGCCAAACGCAATACTGGCACTCAACTTACTGATGCGCCGGTAGTGATTGGCGTAGGTCCCGGCTTTACCGCCGGGGAAGATGTTCATGCTGTGGTGGAAACCATGCGCGGCCATGAACTGGGCCGGGTTATTTATCAAGGAACAGCCATAGAGAATACCGGTATTCCCGGTGAAATAGGCGGGTTTACGCTGGAACGCCTGATAAAGTCACCGGCTGACGGCCTGTTTATTGGCTGTCGTCAAATAGGAGACACAGTTGCCGCCGGGGATATTGTCGGTCATGTCGGTGATATTCCTGTCAAAGCAGTCGTTGACGGCGTACTGCGCGGCCTCTTGCAAAACCGGCTTATTGTCGAAAAAGGGATGAAACTGGGCGATGTCGATCCCCGCTGCAGGCGCGAACATTGCTTTACCATATCTGATAAGGCCAGAGCCGTTGGCGGCGGTGTGCTGGAAGCGTTATTGCATCTGTACATTCCGTGTCGGGAGCTTTAGCAGTATATCGTTATATAACATCATGCAGTTTGTAAGCAGCGAAGAAAGGTGTAGGTAATTTATGCGTGACAACAAAACCTCTCAGGCAGCAAGTGAGTATGATGCAAACGTCCATAAAACGCTGCTGCGGTATCATTTATTTCTTACAGAAACCCTTGATCTGGTTAAAACCGCTATGCCAAAACCTGAGGCCTGGTTTGATACCGGCTGCGGGACAGGAACCCTTATCTTGCAAGCTATTGAATGTTTCGGGGAGATGAAAATTGTAGCAGCAGACCCGGCAGAAGAAATGCTGAGTATAGCTAAAAAAAAGCTGGCCGATTATCAGGTAACCTATATGCAGGCAGGAAGTGAAGAACTAGTCTGTACAGACAATTTTGATGTTGTGACCGCGATTATGTCCCATCATTATTTGTCTGAGGAACTGCGTAAACAGGCAACGAAAAATTGCTACAAGCTGTTGAAACAAGGCGGTGTTTACATTACCTTTGAAACCATTAGGCCAACAAGCAGGCTGGGAATGCAAATAGGCCTTGAACGTTGGCAAAATGCTCAATTGTTGAGCGGAAAAGATACCGCTGCAGTAGCAAAGCATATCAGCCGGTATGGAATTGAGATTTTTCCCATTACTATCCAGGAACATATTGATATTTTACGAGAAGCCGGTTTTTCGACTGTCGAAGTGTTGTGGGTTTCCTGTATGCAGGCAGGCTTTTATGCCATAAAATAGTGATTTATCGCCGGAAAAGTCTAATGAAGAAGGATAAATACCGCATACCTGCAGCTTCTTTAATGCTGAACATATAGAAATTTCGTGCACAGAGAGGAGAAAAGCTTGTGAAGGGTATTCGAACTTTTTTTGTACTTATCATTGCTGGTATTACCCTATTGGTATTTAGTATCCAGACCTATGTTTCGTCAACACAGATCAGGGAGTATGTAGTAACCCAACTGGAAGAACAGCTGTTGTTTCAAGCTTCACAAGAGGCCACTAACCTGTATATCCCGCTAAAAGAGATCGCCGATGAGGCCATCACCATTGGTAATATGTTCGAAACTATGGCAGAGTACCGTGAGGATATAATCCTTAATTATATTATGAAAACTGTACAAAAAAGCAAGACCTTTGTCGGTGCCGGCATAGCGTTTGAGCCATATGCCTATCAACCGGATGTAAAAAATCATTGGCCGTACATAGTGAAGGATAAAAACGGTACACCTGCTTTGACGTGGGCATATAGTTCCGGGAATTATCACGCGAATTCATGGTATAAATTGGGTATTAATACACAAAAATCAGTTGATTATACAGAGCCATATGCAGACTCAACCGGCGCTGATACCATCTGGGTAACTTGCGTTCACCCGATAGAAAAAAACGGTAAACGCATCGGCGTGGCTGAGACCGATTTCACCTTAGATACCTTTAAGCAGCAGCTAGCAGACATTCGCGTGGGACAGAGCGGTTATGCCTTCGCCCTTACCAGCGCTGGTGCGGTGATTGGCAATCATACCGGTTCTAAAACCGGGGAGACGAAAGACTTATCAGTAAAACTTACCGAAATAGCTGACGCTGATTGGAAGGCACTGGGACAGGTCGCGCTGCAATCAGGCAAAACCGGAGTTATGCAGGTAAAAGATAATTATGTTGCATATGCTCCCATTGGCAGTACTGGCTTTACCTTGGTATTGGTTTATCCGACTGAGGAAGTTTATGCAGGATTGAATAAGCTTATATATTCTAACCTGATTTTGGTGATTGTCTCCATTATCTTGTTTGTACTTACATTATCCTATCTTGTCAATCGGCGTGTTGTCAATCCGCTGCGAGTATTGGCTGAAACCGCCAACAAAGTAGCGGCAGGCGATCTTCGCAACATAGGGACAAAGTATGTGAGTAACGATGAAATCGGTCAATTGAGCGCAGCCTTTGCTACCATGTCTGACAACCTGCGCCGATTGATGCTGCAGGTAATGCAATCGTCCGAGCATCTGGCTTCTTCATCGGAAGAACTGACGGCAAGTGCCGAGCAGTCGGCGCAAGGCGCAACCCAAGCAGCCACGAGCATCACGGCGGTGGCGGCAGGGACGGAGCGGCAAACCGGAGCTATTGACGAAGCCGCGGCTGCTGTTGAACGCATTTCACAAGAGCTTGCTCAGGTTGCCGGCAATGTTGGCATCGTTGAGGCAACTGCCGGCAAAGCATCAGGTGCTGCCCAAGATGGGAGCCAAGCCGTGGAAGCGGCAGTGCGCCAAATGGCTAATATTGAAACAAAAGTGACACACTCGGCGCAGATTGTAGTTAAGCTGGGGGAACGCTCTAAAGAAATCGGACAAATTGTTGGTACCATTGCCGGTATTGCCAGCCAGACCAACCTCTTGGCTCTGAACGCCGCCATTGAGGCCGCCCGTGCCGGCGAGCAAGGGCGCGGCTTTGCGGTAGTGGCTGAGGAGGTCCGCAAATTAGCAGAACAATCCCAGGAAGCCGCCAAGCTGATTGCCGTCTTAATTGGCGAAATCCAAGATGAGACAACCGGTGCGGTTTTGGCCATGGATGAGGGCAACCGCGAGGTGAAAATCGGGGCAGAGGTTGTCAATAACGCGGGAGTTGCCTTTGCCGAAATAGTGAAACTGTTTGACCAGGTGTCAACGCAGGTAGGCCAAATTACCAGTGCCGTACAGCGCGTTGCCGGCGGCAGCGAGGATATTGTTGCTACCGTAAAGGAACTTGAGGAAATAAACAAAGATACCGCAGGCCAAACCCAGACAGTATCGGCAGTTACTGAACAGCAAGCAGCCTCCATGCAGCAAATCGCCGCCGCCAGCGAGGCGTTGGCACAATTGGCGGAGAATTTGACGCAAGCTGTAAGCAAGTTCAAGTTATAGATAAAGTAGATTTAGCTTCAGGTGAGGTTTTAACCACATCTGAAGGTTAGTCGCCCTTATCCAGGGACTTAATCGCTCTTACTCCCACCTGGAGAGGTGGGAGTCTTAGAGCGAGTTAGTCATCGGATAAAAAGATGGGGTTGCCGCACCAGTTGCTGTTTTGACCATTTCTTGTGGGAATCATGTATTATACCACTATATTGTTCTTACAGGTGGTTGGATTCACCGTATGGATAACCCGGAACTTAGGATGATTGAAGGAGTATAACAATGAAAGTTCAAATAATCAAGGTGGAAGAAGCGATTGGAAAGGTGCTCAGCCATGATCTTACAAAAGTTGTGCAGGGCGAATGTAAGGACACTCCTTTTAGAAAAGGGTACATAATCAAAGCGGAAGATGTGCCAGAATTGCTTAAAATGGGTAAAGAAAATATTTATATCCTGGAGCTTGAACCAGGTGATGTGCATGAGGACGAGGCCGGAATCCGCCTGGGGGCAGCGGTTGCGAACCAGGGTGTGCGCTGCAGCGCACCTAAAGAAAGCCGGGTCAATCTATATGCTGAATGTGACGGCCTTTTTAAAATCAATGTCCATGCTCTGGAGGCGATCAATAATCTGCCTGACGTGATTTTATCCACGCTGCCCAATAATACGGTTGTCAAAAGCGGTGAATTGTTGGCAGGCACGAAAGTTATACCATTAGTGACTGAAGCAAAAGTCATTATGGCGGCTGAAGCGATTTGCCGGCAGGCAGGGTGGGTCGTTAAGGTGGTTCCCTTTCGCAAGCTTGATGTCGGTGTGGTCATTACTGGCAGCGAGGTTTTTAAACAGCGGATTCGCGATGGGTTTAGCCCTGTAATCACTGAAAAGGTGGAAGCCTTTGGCTCAAGAATCTTAAAAATAGAATATGCTCCAGATGATATGGAAGTAATTTCAACTAAAATTAAAGAAATGGCCAATAATGGTGCAAACATTATTTTTGTCACCGGCGGAATGTCGGTCGATCCTGACGATGTTACTCCGAATGCGATAAAATTATCCGGCGCCAAAGTCGAAAAGTACGGTGCTCCAGCGCTCCCCGGGGCGATGTTTATGCTTGCCTATCTGGATAATATACCGGTAATGGGCGTGCCTGCCTGTGGCATGTTTTTCAAAATAACTATTATTGATTTGCTTTTGCCCCGGCTTTTGTCAGGTGAAAAAGTATCACGCAAGGATATAGTGGCGCTGGCCCATGGAGGACTATGCCGTGCGTGCACTGAGTGTACCTATCCAAATTGTACCTTCGGCAAAGGAACTAGTTATTTATCTTAGGAGGTGACAATCAGTAGTAGTGACGCAGGAGGGGGTGTAATAATATGGAATTTGAATTACCGGAAGCAATAGTAATAGCGACTGTTATCGGAGTGGAAAACCTGCCGTGTGATATACTTGGGCAAAAAAAGCTGCTCTCGCCGGACGGTGAAACAAGAACGGGAAATATCAAGCTGCCATGGAAGCTGCCGATGAACTGGCTTGATGAAGAATTGGCGTGCTTGTCCAGAGAAGCGCTGAAGGATGGTAAATTTAGAACGGCAAGGCTTGCCAATCCGGAGGAGCCGGAGCAAATCGTTAAGGTTATGATGGATCCTTACCTGCCTTGTCAGGAACTTGTAATCCTCGGCGGCGGCCATATCGCCAGGCAGCTAATTCAGGTGGGGCATCTGCTGGGATATAAGATTACCGTGATCGATGACCGGCCGGATTTCGCAATGAATGAATACTTGACTGTGCACGACAGAAGCATCTGCTGCAGTTTCAGCGATCTGGAGAAAGTGGTGAGACTGGGGCCGGCAAGCAGCGTTGTCATTGTTACCCGCGGCCATCTTCATGATATGGACTGCCTGAGGACGGTTATTAAGTATCCATTTGCTTACCTGGGAATGCTTGGCAGCAGGCGGAAAGTGGCATTGGTAAAACAAACCTTGGCTGAGGAAGGAGTGGCTCAGGAAAAAATCGATCAGGTGCATATGCCTATTGGCTTGGCGATTGGGGCGCAGACTCCGGCGGAAATTGCCGTCAGTATTGCTGCGGAACTAATCAGTGTCCGTCGTGCCGGTGGGACGTCATCTCTAAAAGATACGACGCCGGTTAAACAAGGGGAAATCTGCGAAATGCTGACAGCCGCAGATCGGGAAACCTTGGATGCGGCATTGGCTGCGGCGCGGGATAAAACGCCGGCCGCGCTGGCGACAATAATAAAATCGCAGGGCTCAACGCCGCGGAAAAGTGGCGCCAGGATACTGTTTTACCGGGACGGACGGGCATCTGGCACGATAGGCGGCGGCTGTGCGGAAGCGGAAGTGCGCAGGATGGCTTTACATGTAATGGACGAAGATAAGCCTTACATCTATAAAGTAGTGATGACTGCCGATATAGCTGCGATGGAAGGTATGGCTTGCGGCGGGATGCTAGAAGTTTTCATTGAGCCGGTGACCACTTTTTACCGGGCTATGGATGGACGTGAAAACTAATGACAGCAGTTATTAGTTGTAATCAAAGGAGGCGGAGACTTAGCTCAGAGTTTATTGCCGGTAAGAATGTGCATGTATTATTGAAACCTGTAGGGGACATAGTTTGAGGCAGGCTATTTACTATGCTTTGTGCAGCGGTTGAGCGGAACTTCGCGGGAGGTAGCAAAGATGGAAATGAAACAACTGGAAGCGTTTGTCGCAGTGGTTCGACACAATAGCTTTTCCAAGGCTGCCGACATGATCTATTTGTCTCAGCCGACCATCAGCGCCCACATCAGCTCTCTGGAGAACGAGATAGGGGCGCAACTCTTAATACGTTCTACCAGGACCGTTTATCCGACCCAGATAGGCAAAGAACTGTTTCACCGTGCCAAAAGCATTCTTGCCCTGCGCGATGAGGCTATCGGCAGTATCAAGAGAGTTGACCGGGAGATGAGTGGAGAAATCAGTATCTTAGCCTCTACCGTGCCTGCTCAGTTCCTGCTGCCGGAGATCATTGCGGCATTTCAACAACAGTATCCACATATCGTGTTTGATGTCCACCAGGCAGACAGCCTGCAGGTTGTGGAAGGTCTTTTGGGGTACCGGTATGATTTTGGCATAGTGGGTACCAGCGTCAGTTCCCGCCATTTGCTGACGGTTCCCTTCTACCGTGACAGGCTGGTGTTGATTACCCCTAAATCGATGATTGTTAACCAAGAGGAGATTTATCGCGATCTGTCATCGTTTTTACGGCAGCAGCCTTTTGTAATGCGCGGGGACGGCTCCGGCACCCGCGCGGAAATGGAGCAACTGCTGCACAAGCAAGGCATTTCTGTCCGGAATCTGAATGTTGTGTCCTATTTCCACGATACCCAGGGTATTTTATCCGCTGTGTCCCACGGGATGGGAATATCCTTTGTTTCCAAAGTTGCTGCCGCTGCCTATGAAAAGACTGGGCAAATCAAGGTATATGACCTTGGAAAGCAGGCATTTACCCGGCAATTGTATCTTGTTTTTAAAAAAGAAGTGGTGTTATCGCCGGTCCAAAAGGTATTTGTTACTTATCTGGAAAATTATTTTACAAGTGTAACTTTTAACAGATATCAGGGAAGAGTAGAAACAAAATAGAAGCGAGGGGACATTCTATTGTTCATGTCCCTATTCAAATAATAATAACTTGGCAATATTGTTGCAAGGTATGTAGCCGGCGCTAAAATTGAACAGCCGCAATTATAGCAACACCGGTTTATGGTTAGCAGGCTGCATGGATACAAAAGAAGAGCCCGAAGGCTCTGAATTACTATAAACATTTGTGGTTATGTTTTTCTAAATATGTTTCAATGGCGATTACCAGAGCTAGGAAAATAACGAAGACCACCAACGTTATCGCTATCCCCGTAATCATTGTTCGCACCTCCTTATTTAACTAGTTTTGTTACCTTAATTATATAAAAAGCTGCATTGATTTTCAATATCTATATCTATAACGGCAGGCGGTTGGCTTCCAGTCCTTTGTCATAACTGGCCTATGTTAAAAGCCGCCATTCCATAATCATCGGAATAGCGGCGGAATGGGACAAGGGGACAGGTCCCTTGGGACAAGGGGACAGGTCCCTTGTCCCAGTGTTTAAACTAACTTGAATTGATCCAGAACCGAGAAGACAGCCATTGCAATCAGAAAGATACCTGATAATGCTACACAAACTACAACCCAGGAAGACATCCTGTATTCAGGCGGCAATACTTTGCGCTCAGCATAAATCTGTGCTAAGCACCAAAGCCCGCAAGATAATGCTCCGCCAAGGATTGAGCCGACCATTACAATTGTGACCACATTGAAGCCTGCCCAATTATAGGCTAAACCGCCAAGGCTCATATAGAGCCAGACATATTTGGCGACACCGGTCTTGCCTTTCTCTCGTACCCAGTTGGAGGCGGGTCTGAAGGCTTCGTAGACGGTTGATGGGTATAGCTCATAAATGCTGGAGAGAACTCCCCATAATGCACACCATACTGCCAGCCAATACAGGTAAACCAGCCCGGGGTGAATAACCGTAAGGAAAGCACTTTGATGTTCAAGCAGTTTCATGCCGGAAGGTATGAGCTGTTGCGTATGCAGCACTGCTGAACCGAGAGCTGTGAAAACCACAGTAATTAAGAGTAATGTACCAAAACTGACAATAGTATCAATTTGTGCGGCCTTAAGCCAGGTTTTGGCTTTGGCAATTTCTCCTTTGGAGGTAGGCAAGGGGAACTGGCCCTCAATAATGCGGAGCTTTTCTTCAATCTCTTTTTGATTAGGCAAACCCATTGCGCCCCAGCCTTTGTTACGATACAACCCGACATAACCTATGTAATCATAGGTGCCACCGCCTATGGCACCTACATATGCCACCATTTCCATACCAATGCTGCGACTGGCGATTTCTGGGTATTTGGCGGCTATCCATGGCTCATAAGTCGGCATGTTGGGAATAAGGCCAAGCAGAAGTTGACCCCAGTCAGGGTTAACAGCAAAGAGGGCTACAAATGATGTAATCACTTTGGCAATTACAATGTAGGTCTGTGTTGTCTCAACATGCTGGTAGGTACCTGATGCCACGATGGCAAGAGTTCCCACGATATAGATTGTTGCCCATATCGGAACAGATAACGCCCCGTTTGTGAGGTACATCATCATATTGGCAAGTAAATTAGCTACTCCGCCAACCCAGGAAGGCATACTTAGGACCGCTAGTACACCCAGTAAGATAGGAAACCAGTTTTTGGGACCGGGGAAAATATGTCCCCAGCGGGTGATGGGATGCTCACCTGTTAAAACAATATAACGGGTACCGGTGTAACTCATAAAGCCTTTGGAAAGAGCACCTAATAATAGGCACCAAAGAATGCCATAACCAAATATTGCAGCTCCGCGGGGGGCAAAGAATACTTCACCGGAGCCAACAGTTGCTGAAGCAAGTATAATACCAGGCCCAAGGAACCCTAATAGCCCTTTCCAGCCTAATAATAGCTTTTTGTCAGGTTCAGGATAACTAAACAAAGCTTCTTTGGGTTTATTATCTGATGCAGGAGTCACAGGATTTGCAGGACTTGGGTTAATAACAATTTTAGTGTCGGGCATAATTACACCTCCAGGTTTTTTAAAAACTAATGACTAGTGCTGACGCCTCAGCCTTTTCCCCTCCTCTCCCCTCCCCATCATTGATGGTGATGTCACAATCAGATGTACAGCCTGGCGGCATCTGAAGAGTGCATATGTGGAATAGCAGGCAAGTCCTATGGGAAGTATGACTACTATACTTCGGGCATAAATGAACAAGCAAAGGGAAAGGACCCACCCAAAAACTGCTATCCATTTCCAGCTATTCAATAGCTTTTTATAGTAACCAAGCATATGTAAAAGTTCTTCTTTAGTCTCCGCAAAGCTGGATACTGGCCGTGAACTCATAGAAGGACCTTTGGGGAAATGCGGTTTTTTTGATAATAATTTTCGAAGATAATACAGGCAAAGCAAAAAGAATAAAGGTGCAAAAACAACATTTTTTTCCAGGACTGCCATGGCTGTAAGTGCTGCAAAACCTATAATTGCAATACTGCGTGCAGCAATCTGCCCCTGCGGTTGTCCTTTTAAGCGTTCACTAATAGTTTTAAAAATCATACCGTCATTCCTCCATAATTATTTATATACATATACAAGAACAATGTTCATACATTAGAACAATAATTTTTCCTCCGATCGGAGGAAAAGTTATTTTAATATAATGGACTCAACGGAGTAATGAAAAATCCCTTAGTAGAATTATAATATTTTTAATTATTTGATAATATTAAACTAATACAAAAATGTGAAAAATGCAAGCAGTATTTTTGGTTAATAGTGCAAAATATAAAAAAAAGGTAAGACAATTAGTGTATTCTTCCGTATGTAAGCTATTTCTAATGAGTGAAAATTAACAATTGTAAAAAGATACTGGAAAAAAAACAATTATTGAAGTATAATAAGGGCATAAAAAGAGAACAAAGTTCTCATATAAGAACAAAAGCAATGTTGTGTGGTATAGAAAATTGCTTTTAGTCAAAAATTTATTATTTGTCGATTATCAAAAACTTTGTTCTTACATGAGAGCAAAGTAAAAAAATCATCATTATACAGAACAAAGTTCTCATATAAGAACTACAAGGGGGTGAATTTTATTGAAACACAATGCAAAAGAGCAAGAACTTTTTAGTCACAGGTTGACGCCTTGCGGATGGGGATAAATTGGGTGAGAGGCTATAGAAAAAACTTTCATGTCTGGTGGATGATATTTAGGTAAATACCAGCCCTGTTGTTAACGTCCGGCTATCCAACACCTAGGAGTGGACAGCGGAGAAGGTAGCAACGGGAAGAACCAAAGAAAATTTAGGAGGGGAACCCATGAATGATAAAGTATATGAAAAAAGTGTAATTAATAAAGTGACTTGGCGCCTCATTCCGTTTCTGGTTTTAAGCTATCTGCTATGTTACATTGACCGGGTAAATCTTGGTTTTGCTGCGCTAACCATGAATAAAGAATTAGGGTTTTCTGCGACTGTTTTTGGCTGGGGAGCCGGCTTGTTGTTTGTAGGTTATTTCCTGTTTGAAGTACCGAGCAATCTTGCACTGCAAAGATTCGGCGCCCGGATTTGGATTGCCCGGATTATGATTACCTGGGGCATTATTTCCGCCGCTATGGCTTTGATTCAGGGAACGGTAAGTTTTTATGTTATGAGATTTCTCCTCGGAGCAGCTGAGGCCGGCTTTTTTCCAGGTATTATTCTGTATCTGACCTATTGGTTTCCGGCAGAATACCGGGGCGTGATTATTTCTCGGTTTATGTTCGCCCAGCCCATTGCTCTCATGCTTGGTTCTGCTATTTCCGGCTGGCTGCTTAATCTGGATGGCGTTTGGGGGATTTCCGGCTGGAAGTGGATGTTTGTGTTGGAAGGGCTGCCGTCAGTACTGCTGGGTATTGTCACACTATTCTATCTTACCGATAAACCGGAAAAAGCTGAATGGCTAAAACCGGATGAGCGCAAATGGCTGCAAGCCCGGCTGGATGCGGAACGGAGCAAAGTGGAAGCGGTTCGTAAATACGGCTTCTGGGAAACCCTGCTGAATCCGCGGGTTTTATTGCTAGGCTTTACTTATGTGTGCATTGTTATCGGTATATATGGCGTGAATATGTGGCTGCCGCAAATTGTAAAAACGTTTAGTTCTCAGCTTAGCAACACCCAGATCGGATTAATCAGTGCCATTCCATTCGTATCCGCTGCCATTGGTATGTTGTTTATCGGTATAAGTTCAGACCATTTCCAGGAACGCAAGTGGCATTTGACCATCACCACCGTTCTGGCAGGCCTTACGCTTTTGGCCAGTGCGTATACCGGCAGCAGCAGCCCGGCCTGGACCATATTCTTCCTGTCTGTATCCAGTATTTGCCTGTATGGCTGTATGCCTATCTTCTGGACTTATCCGCCGGCTTTCCTAACAGGAACTGCAGCGGCGGCGGGTATTGCTTTGATTAATTCAATCGGCAATCTCGGCGGCTTCGCCGGTCCTTTCGCTGTCGGCTGGATTAAAGATACTACCGGCGATTTCCTTTATGGTTTGATTTTCCTAGGCTTTAGTGCAATCATCGGTGCTTTGGTAGCTTATATAGTATGTACAAAAACCGAACAAACCCAGGCAAAAGCCGCCGTCAGCCGGGCGGAATCTGTTAATTAATCCGCCAAACAAAAAAATGCAGATTGCGCCGTCAGCCGGCAGATGGCGGCGCAATCAAAAGATTACGTAAATCAAAGGAAGGGAATACCATGGGAAATGTTGATAGTCGAATAGTGACTAATAGCGATGAACTACAAGAAATTTTACTTCTGGCGCAACAGCTGAAAACAGCAGTCCATTTATACCGGCAAGGAAATGGCGGGATTCAGTTAGACTTTAGCCAGTGGAAAGAAATAGAGCAATTTGATGCCGATAATCTGATGATCATTGCGCCGCCGGGTTTGAAGCTGCAGGACTTAAACGCCGCTATCGCCGCGCAAGGGTTGCGCTTCATCCCGGCCGATTCACCGGCTTTTGCCCAACTCAGTGTTGGAGAGTGGGCTTATCGGGGTTGCCCGAATTTGTCCGCCTGGAAATACGGTGTTGGAAAACACTTTTTATTAGGTGCCAGTTATGTTTTACCAAATGGCGAAATAGTGCCGGTGGGCGGGAAATGCATCAAAAATGTGAGCGGTTATGATTTTACCCGTTTTTTGACCGGGGCTTACGCCGACCTGGCTGTAGGTGTACAGTACGTCATAAAGCTTATGCCGCAGCCTGCCTGTCGCATCGCTTACCATGTGGAGCTGGCTTCCTTGTCTGACGCAATTAAGCTGGTTGGAATGTTGCATAATCGTCCGGTACCACCTGTCTGGCTATTCTGGATGGACCAAGTGACAGGGGAAAAGCTGACCGGCGGAGCCCAGGCCGGCCACCGTATTATGTTTGAACTGGACGGCAATGAAGCCGAAGTGCGAGAGTACGTCGAGACTGTGGAGCGCATTTTTATTGACTGCAATGTAAAAATTGTGGAGGGCCAGACAGCGCCGCCGGATTTGTCAGGACTGGAGAAAGAGCTGAATGAGTTCTGGCTGCTGGATGAATTCAAAATTCCTTACCTACAAGTGGGCCATTTTGCCGCAGAGGCGGACAGGTTGCTGGTTAAAGCTGGTTGCAGAGGCGGACTGTTCGGACAACTGGCCGACGGGAAAATCCATTTATATGCGGCAAAAGAGGAGAAAGCGCTGACTGAACTAGTCCATTCTCTACAGAATGTTGCCCGGAACCTGGGAGGCACCGCCAGCGGCAAGTATCAACGCTTATATCAAAGCGGCCTGGCGGGAAAACTGATGGATTTAGAAAAGGCCTTTAAGCGGCGGTATGATCCGGCGGGGATCCTTAACCGGTCCGAGGAGGTGTCGCAATGAAAGAACAAGATTTGATGCAAGAAATTGCCCGGGAAGTGGTCAAATGCAGCCGCTGCGGCAATTGCCGGTCTATTTGTCCGGTTTTTCTGGAAGAAAACAATGAGAATACCACTCCCCGCAGCAAAGCCCGAATGATGGAAGCGGTGGCAGACGGAGAACTGGAGTTGACGCCCGGGATGCAGGAACGGTTTGCCAAATGTTTGTTTTGCAAAGCCTGCAAGGCTCATTGCGGTTCCGGTGTAGGTACTGATGCCCTGATTTTGGGGGGGCGGACCGCTCTGGCGAAACAGAATGGTATTCCTTTTTTGAAGAAGGCAGCCTTTACCGGGTTGCGCTACCGCAAATTCTTTGATTTGTTTTTACGGAGCGGTGCTCTGTTTCAGGGACTCATGTTCAAAAAAATGCCGGATGGTCGCGGCCGGATTGCCCGTTTTCCTCTGCCAGGTGCTGGCTTTAGTGTCCGCCGGGTGATACCGGATTTGGCGTCCCGGCCTTTCCGGTCTGCGGCCAGCGGATTGGTGAAGGCTAAAACGCCTGCCGGCAAGGGACGGGTTATCTTTTTTACCGGCTGTACGCTGAACTATATTTATCCCCAGGTTGGTGATGCTGTGATAAATATCCTGACAGGTGCCGGCTGGGATGTAGTCATTCCCGCAGAGCAGTGCTGTTGCGGCACGCCGGCTTTTACCAGCGGGGACTTAGACACCGGCCGGATGTTGGCAGAACAAAATATTAAAATTTTGGCAGAAGCGAACGGTGATTATATTGTTACCGCCTGCGGCACCTGCGGCGCTGCTTTGCGGGACGAGTATTCACTGGTGTTGGCAGACTCGCCTCAGCTTAAGACCTGGCACGGTTTATCCGGCAGGGTGCTGGATATCGCGGAATTTGCCGTGCAGCACTGCGATTTGTCACAATTGGGCCCTGTGCCGCTTAAAGTGACCTATCACGACCCCTGTCATCTGGTGCGGGGAATGAATGTAGCGGCTGAACCCCGCCGGATTCTCCAGGCCATTCCGGGAGTGGAATACATAGAAATGCAGGATGCCAACCGCTGCTGCGGCGCCGGTGGCAGCTTCAGTGCTTCCTACTATGAATTATCCCGGAAGATCAATGACAAGAAACTGAATTGTGCCGAAGCTACCGGCGCGGATATTCTGGTTACCGGCTGCTCGTCTTGCCGGATGCATATTACCGACGGCCTGAGTCAGCGGGGTAGCGCCATGAAAGTGCTGCATACCGCTGAAATTCTTGCCATGGCTTCTGCCGCCGGCCGAAAGGAGTAAAAAATATGTTGAGTGACAAAGTCATCAATGAACTGGCTGCCATTGTGGGGAAAGCCGAGATATTACTGGCACCGGAGGATATGATCGCGTACTCCCATGATGCCACTATGTTCAGCCATAAGCCGGAAGCAGTTGTACGGCCGGCGAACCGGGATGAGGTAGCGGCGGTCGTCCGAATTGCGGCCCGTCACCGGATTCCGCTAACCTGCCGCGGAGCGGCCACTTGCTTGTCAGGAGGGGCAGTTCCTTTGAAAGGCGGCATCGTATTAGAGCTGACCCGTATGAACCGTATTCATAAAATTGATCCGGTAAACCGGATTGCTGTGGTGGAGCCGGGAGTCATTACCTTTGATTTGATTTCCCGGGTTGCCGCCGAAGGGCTGTTGTATCCTCCCGATCCTTCCAGCATGAAGGAGTCCACCATTGGCGGTAATGTAGCTGAATGTGCCGGCGGGCCCAAAGGTGTAAAATACGGTATTACCCGGAATTTCGTTTTGGGGCTGGAAGCGGTATTGGCCGACGGGAGCATTGTGGAAACAGGTAATGATGTGGACGGCGACATGTGCGGGCCGGACTGGACGATGCTATTTACCGGCTCGGAAGGGACAATGGCTGTTATCACCCGCATTTCACTGCGCCTGGTCCAGTTGCCGCAGACCAAAAAAACCTTGCTGGCGATTTACGACCGGCTGGAAGACGCTGCCCTGACAGTTAGCAAGACCATGGCCGGCGGCATTGTGCCCACAACTTTGGAGATTATGAATGACCGGACTATTGTGGCTGTGGAAAACTATTTAAAAATAGGCCTGCCGGTTAATGCCGGAGGATTATTGCTGATTGAGGTGGACGGTGTACCCTCTACTGTGGAAGAGAACGCTTTGAAAATTAGTGAAATATGCCGGCAGTGCGGCGCTACGGAAGTGAAAATAGCGCAAACGGCTGAAGAAGCGGAAGATTTGTGGCGGGCCCGACGGGCCATCGGCGCGGCTTTCGGGAGGGTGGCGCCAAGTAAATTCGCCGAGGACTCCACTGTTCCCCGCAGCCTGGTGCCCGAACTGGTAAACCGCATGCTTACCATTCAGGAAAAGTACGATGTTCCGGTATTTATCTGCGGGCATGCCGGTGATGGCAACATGCATCCTACTATATTATTTGACCGGCGGGATAAGGACCAGACAGAACGAGCTGAAAAAGCCCTGGAAGAACTGCATTTTATTACCCTTGAACTAGGAGGGACATTAAGCGGTGAACACGGCATCGGGTTTGCCAAAGCTCCGTTCCTGCGGGCCGAGGCAGGAGAAACAGGCTATCAAATGGGCCGGGAGGTTAAAACGATACTTGATCCGTCAGGTATTATGAATCCGGGCAAAATGTTCTTTTATGAAGGCAAGTTGCACTAATAAAATAAAGTGTTTTTATTTGGTGAGGAGTGTTCCTTATGTCTAAACGTTTAATGAAAACAATGGACGGCAATACCGCCGCCGCCCATGTAGCCTATGCGTTTACCGAAATGGCGGCTATCTACCCGATTACTCCCTCATCGCCAATGGCCGAGCTGACAGACCTCTGGTCCTCCCAAGGCAGAAAAAATCTATTCGGGCAGCCGGTACGAGTCATTGAAATGCAATCAGAGGGCGGTGCTGCCGGAACATTGCACGGCTCTTTGCAGGCGGGGGCATTGACGACAACCTATACCGCTTCTCAAGGGTTATTGCTGATGATCCCCAATATGTATAAAATCGCCGGTGAATTGCTGCCCGGAGTGTTTCATGTCAGCGCCCGGGCATTGGCGGCTAATGCCCTGAGTATTTTCGGCGATCACCAGGATGTGATGGCTGCCCGGCAAACCGGGTTTGCTCTTTTGGCTGCAGGCAGTGTCCAGGAAGTCATGGATATGGCGGCTGTGGCTCATTTGTCGGCCATCCAAAGCCGCATTCCCTTTCTGCATTTCTTTGATGGGTTCCGGACTTCGCATGAGGTACAGAAAATTGAAATTCTGTCCTATGAAGAACTGGCAGCTTTGCTGGACTGGGAAGCTGTCCGGGAATTCCGGCGGCGGGCACTGAATCCGGATCATCCTGTGGTTCGTGGCACGACCCAAAATCCTGATATCTATTTCCAGACTCGCGAGGCTGTAAATAAATTCTATCAATCGCTGCCCGCCATTGTGGAAGAAAATATGAAGAAAATCAACAGCCTTACCGGCCGCTGCTATCAACCGTTCAATTATTATGGTGTGCCGGATGCCGAACGGCTTATTGTAGCTATGGGTTCCGGCTGTGATGTCATCCGGGAAACGATAGCCTACCTGAATGCCCGGGGCGAAAAAACCGGCCTGGTGGATGTTCATTTATACCGGCCATTTTCTATCAGCCATTTACTTAACGTTATTCCCGGCAGTGTCAGAAAAATTGCTGTGCTGGACCGCACCAAAGAACCGGGAGCAGCGGGCGAACCCCTCTATCTGGATGTCAGAAATGCTTTGTTTGGCCGGGCAAACTTCCCGGTTATCGTGGGCGGTCGTTACGGCTTGGGCTCAAAAGATTTTACGCCGGCTCAAGTTGCGGCGGTTTATGAAAATCTGAACAGAGAGCAGCCGCAGGACGGGTTTACTGTAGGGATTGTGGATGATGTGACACTTACTTCGTTGCCGGAATATCCGGCAGACTTGGACACTACGCCGCCGGGAACAAAAAATTGCAAGTTTTGGGGTATGGGTTCTGACGGAACAGTCGGTGCCAACAAGAACAGCATTAAAATCATCGGCGATCACACCGATTTATATGCTCAGGCCTATTTTGCCTATGATTCCAGAAAATCCGGCGGGCTGACCGTTTCTCACCTGCGTTTTGGCCCCCAACCTATTTCCTCTTCCTACCTGATTACCCGGGCGGATTTTGTGGCTTGCCATAATCAGAGCTATGTCCAGCAGTATGATGTGCTGGCCGGTTTGAAGCCGGGAGGAAACTTCCTTTTGAATTGCCTGTGGAACAGGCAGGAGCTTGAAGAGTATATTCCAGTGGCGATGAAACGTTATATAGCCGAAAACCAGATCGAATTTTATACAGTCAACGCTGTGGATATTGCCAGGGAAATAGGTCTTGGCGGGCGGATCAATATGGTGATGCAGGCAGCTTTCTTCAAATTGACCGAAATTATTCCCCTGGAAGACGCTGTCCGTTACCTGCGGCAGGCGGTGACGGAATCCTACGGCAAGCAGGGACAAACCGCCATTGACATGAATTTTGCCGCTATTGAGCAGGGTATCCAGGGGCTGGTGCGGCTTGAAGTGCCACCGGCTTGGAAAAATGCGGTGGCGGAAAAAAGTGTGCAAACGGTGGAGTCGGTGCCTGCATTTATTGAACAAGTGGTTCTCCCCATGAATCGCCAGGAAGGCGACAAACTGCCTGTCAGCGTGTTTAACGGCCGGGAAGACGGGACCTTTCCGCTGGGTGTGACTGCCTGGGAGAAAAGAGGCATTGCTGTGCAAACGCCAGAATGGCAGCCGGAAGCCTGTATTCAGTGCAATCAATGCGCCTTTGTCTGTCCCCATGGGGTCATCCGGCCGATGCTGGTCAGGGAGGAAGATGTAAAAACGGCGCCGGCAGGCTTTGCCGTCAAGCAGGCAAGCGGCGACTCCGGCCGCCGGTTCCATTTGGCGATTTCCGCTTTGGATTGCACTGGCTGCGGTAATTGCGTGGATGTTTGCCCGGCCAGGGAAAAGGCTCTGGTCATGGCGGATTTGGCCGGACAGCAGTCTGGCTGTAAAATGCGATGGGATTTTGCCAAGACCCTGGCTGACAAATTTGTGGCCGAGAGCCGGCCCTTGACAGTAAAAAGCAGTCAGTTTGCACCGCCGTTGCTGGAATTCTCCGGTGCCTGTGCCGGCTGCGGCGAAACCCCCTACGCCAAACTGGTCACCCAGCTGTTTGGCGATCGGATGATGATTGCCAATGCTGCCGGCTGTTCCACTGTTTGGGGAGCCAGTGCTCCGTCCATAGCCTATACCGTAAATGACAAAGGCCGCGGACCGGCCTGGGGCTTCTCCCTCTTTGAGGATAATGCTGAGTACGGTCTGGGGATGCATTTGGGAACAGCCCAGGTTCGCAAGGTCTTGGCTGGCGAAGTGGAACAGGCTTTGCGGGAAAATATAAGTGATGAGCTGAAAGACGCCTTGACAGACTGGCTGGTCAATCTGAATCAGGGAGCAGAAAGTCGCCGCCGGGCTGACAATATGATTGCCGCTTTGGCAAAGGAAAAAGGGGATCATGCTCTTTTGAACCGGATTTATGAACAAAGAGATTTTCTGGTGAAGCGATCCCAGTGGATTTTCGGCGGCGACGGCTGGGCCTATGATATAGGCTACGGTGGTTTAGATCATGTGCTGGCCGCCGGTGAAGATGTGAATGTGCTTGTTTTCGATACCGAGGTATATTCCAATACCGGTGGACAATCCTCAAAGGCCACGCCGACGGCGGCTATTGCCCAATTTGCTGCTGCCGGCAAGCAAATGCGCAAAAAAGATCTGGGCATGATGATGATGTCTTATGGTTATATTTATGTGGCGCAAATTGCCATGGGCGCGGATAAAAGCCAGACACTGAAAGCCATTATTGAAGCTGAGGCCTATCCCGGCCCCTCGCTGATCATAGCTTATGCTCCCTGCGTTAACCACGGTATTGCCGCCGGCATGGGCAAAAGCCAGGAACAGGCCAAGCGGGCAGTTGCAGCCGGGTATTGGTCTTTATACCGGTACAATCCTCAACTGAAAGAGCAAGGGAAAAATCCATTTACGCTGGATTCAAGGGAACCGGAGGCCAGCTTCCAGGATTTTCTTCAAAGTGAAGTGAGATATTCGGCTCTGCTCCGGCGGTTTCCTGAAGCGGCCCGAAACCTGTTTGACAGAGCGGAGCAGGATGCCAAAGACAGACTGGCTCAGTATAAGCGCCTGGCAAAACAGTGAAAGGATAGAAATAGACCGGTAAACGATTACAATAGGAGGCTGTTATTATGTTTAATCCATCAGGAATTTATGCGGCTATGCTGACGCCGTTTAAGGCCGATGGTGAAGTCAATGAAGAAGTACTTCGGCAAATGGTTGATTTCCTGATTGCTAAAGGGCTGCATGGATTGTTCCCGGTTAGCTCAGTCGGTGAATTTGTCCATATGTCGCTAGAACAATGTTATCGGTTTATGGAAGTAGTCGCCCAGCAGGCCAAGGGAAAAATAGCAATAACTCCTGGGGTTAGTTCGACCTGTGCGGAGCATTCGATAAAGTTATCGCGTAAGGCGGAAGCGTTGGGTTGTGATGGTGTAGTTATTTGTCCGCCGTATTATTATCCGATTAGCCAGGAAAATATGGAAAAGCATTTTGAGCTTGTTGCTGATGCTACTACGCTTCCCGTCATTTTATATAACATACCGCTATTTGCTACACCGATCTCCAGTGATGTTGTTGAAAGACTGAGCTGCCGCGCAAATATAGTTGGTATGAAAGACTCAAGCGGTAATATGGTGGAACTGATGCATTATATGGATAAGGTGCGCCGGACGGGTTCTGATATGAATTTTCTGGTCGGCAGGGAAGAAATACTGGCTCCGGCTCTAACCGTTGGTGCCTGTGGCTGTATGACGGCGAGTGCGGGGATTATTCCTGAAATCATGGTGGGTATTTGGGATGCTTATCAAGCTGGCGACTATGAAAAAGCCAATCGGATTCAAAGGGCTATGCTGCCTCTGATCCGTGCCATGTTTGCTGCGCCATTTCCGGTTGGCTTTAAGGTAGCTCTTGAATTGCGTGGTTTCGCGATGGGACCCTATAAGCAACCATTGGCTAGCAGCGAACAAGAAAACTTGCAGGCAGTAAAAGTGAAAATAAAAGCTGTCTTAAAAGAACTTCTTGAGTTTATTCGGCACGAGGGTTTAGATAAGGCTATGTAATATAAATAAAGAAAAAAGTTGGCTAGAGCCAATTAATTAGGATGGTTGAAGGTTTTGATTTATCATGATAATCACAATTGCAGACAGTAGAATCTGAATGTAGATCAGGAGGGAAACAAGATGAGTAAGTCTCAAGCCATTATGATGAAAGCCATTGACAATGTGGCAACTGCGACCCAGGAAATCTTGCCCGGAACCGACATAACGGTTACTATTGACGGTGCTATGGTTGGCATTCATGTCACTGAGAAAATCCCTTTTGGTCATAAAGTTGCCATCAGGGAAATTGCAAAAGGGGACAAGATTATTAAATATGGTGCGGTGATCGGTGAAGCCACAGCACACATTCACCCGGGGCAGCATACCCATGTGCATAATTTGGGCGGGTGCCGCGGCCGAGGTGACTTATCCGATGGCTAACCCGCTCTAAGACTCCCATTTTCTATAAATGGGAGTTATACCCCTACGGGCACAGGCGAGCGGTTAAGCCCCTGGATAAGGGCGACTAACCTTCAGATGGGTTAAAACCCACCTGAAGCTAAGTCTACTTTATAGGCAGGTAAGCGTTACTGGAAATATTAATATAATACTGACAGGAGTGGAGCAGATATGGAATTTATGGGATATCGCCGTCCGGACGGAACGGTTGGCATTCGCAACCATGTATTAGTTATACCTACTGTGGTGTGTGCAAATCAGGTAGCCAGGGGAATTTCCCAGGCAGTTAAAGGCAGCGTATGGGTTGAGCATCAGCATGGCTGTTCACAGCTTGCGCCAGATGCCGCACAAACGGCACGGGTATTTGTGGGGCACGGTACTAATCCCAATGTGTATGGTGTAGTTGTCGTTGGCTTAGGGTGTGAAGTGGTACGGGCGCAGGATGTAGCGGCGGAAATAAAGAAACAATGTCCTTATAAACCGGTGCATTGTGTAATTATTCAAGAGGCAGGCGGTTCATATAAAGCCATTGCAGAAGGTTCAATTGAAGCTCACCAGATGGTTGAACAAGCTTCGGCACTTTCGCGCGAGCCAATTGATATATCTGAATTAATTTTAGGAACCGAATGCGGCGGCTCTGACGCCTGTTCAGGACTTTCAGCCAATCCGGCATTAGGAGCAGCAAGCGATCTTCTGGTTGATGCCGGCGGTACATCCATTATCTCGGAAACACCGGAACTTATCGGGGCAGAACATATTCTTGCAGGCAGAGCAGTCAGCCAGGATGTAGCCAACCGTTGCATTGCAACTATCAAAGCCTTCGAAGATAATGCCAACGCTATTGGGGTTGATATGCGCGGCGGTAATCCGACACCGGGGAATATTGAAGGAGGACTGTCGTCCATAGAAGAAAAATCATTAGGCTGCGTTTATAAAGGTGGCACCAGGCCGCTGGTGGACGTTATCGGGTATGCCGAAAAGATTATGAAAAAAGGACTTGTCTATATGGATACTCCCGGTAATGATATCGAACAATTAACTGGTATGGCTGCAGGCGGCTGCCACATTTGTGTTTTCACCACAGGCCGTGGCACACCTACCGGTTCTGCAATTGTCCCGACAATGAAAGTTGCCTCAAATACCGCTATGTATAACAACATGGCAGGTAACATGGACATTAATGCCGGCACAATTGTCGACGGAGATGAAAGCATAGAGCAAGTGGGGCGGCGGATTTTTGAGGAAATGATCCGGGTAGCCTCCGGTAAGCGAACTAAGGCTGAGATTTTGGGACATAATGACTTTGGCATTCAGCGGATCGGGCCTACTTTGTAGAGGGTAAAAGGGGAAAGCAGCTTATGCGGCTGAAAAGATGGTATCCGGGATCTATTTCAGCTGAATAAGTTCCCCGCACACGGTGTTGCTATTCGACTGACAGGTGAGTTATGCGGAAACTTATACGGAAAGTACAGGAGTCTGGGTAAAAAGTATAGTGACAATTTGAAAAAATTAAAGAATTTTTTCAAATATGGCAGGAGAATAAGAAAAAATATAGTATATATATCTTTATCTAAATGTAAGTTGTGACTAAAATGATGAACTGTGTTCACAAACGAGAACTTAATTAAGAATCAGCTGGTTTATTTAGTGGTGACGAAGGGCTGCAACGCGTTATCTCTATCTCAAGTTGCTGAAGCCGACTAGATCGAGGTAATACAGTCAATGAAAAATGTGTTCTTATTAATGAACTCGCTTCAGAAAAGAGAACAAAGGTAATAAAGTTTACTTGATTATTTGGGGAGGTGGCGACAATAGGCATTATTCAGGAACTTTTAGCTGATATCCCTATGCCGCGAATGGTCAAAGTACGTCAAAATTTCATTGCGCCCGAATTGGATAATGTGGTAGAAGCATTGGGGCAAGAGTTTCAAAAAACCGGTGTTGGCGACCGTATTATGCCTGGTATGCGCATAGCTATCGCTGTTGGCAGCCGGGGAGTCGCGGAAATTTCCGCGATTACACGGGCGACTGTTGCTGAAATTAAAAAACGGGGCGGGCAGCCCTTTGTGGTTCCCGGCATGGGAAGTCACGGCGGCGCAACCGCTGAAGGACAAGAGCAAGTGCTTAAAGAGTTAGGAGTAACAGCAGACAGTGTCGGTTGTCCGATTATCTCCTCCATGGAGGTGGTCGAGGTTGGCAAATTAGCAAACGGGCTTGCGGTATTAATTGATAAGCATGCCTATGAGGCAGACGGTATCGTGGTTATTAACCGGGTTAAACCACACACCGCCTACCGTGGTCCCTGTGAAAGCGGATTGGCAAAAATGCTTACAATTGGCTTGGGAAAACAAAAAGGCGCTGATTCATGTCACGCTTATAGTTTTAAACATATGGCCGAGCATGTTGTTGAAATGGCAAAAATCAAGATTGCACAAACTCCTGTACTATTCGGTATTGCTACAGTGGAAAATGCCTATGACAGGGTGGCAAAGATTGTCGCAGTACCGGCGGAAAAAATCATTGAAGTGGATCAAAAACTGCTTATTGAGGCCAAAGAGAGAATGCCCAGGATTTTGTTTGAACAAATTGACGTGCTGATTGTCGACCGGATTGGCAAAGAAATATCCGGTGACGGCATGGACCCGAATATTACAGGCCGTTATGCTACTCCTTATGCCAGTGGCGGGCCGGAGGTTGTTAAGCTGGTTGTGCTGGATTTAACGCCGCAAACCCATGGTAACGCCAATGGCATGGGAACCGCTGACTTTACGACCCGCAAGCTGTTTCATAAGATTGATTTTGAAAGCACCTATGCCAATTGTCTGACATCGACCATTGCCGTCCCCGCCCGGATTCCGCTTATTATGGAAACAGACAAGGAAGCTGTCCGGGCGGCGATAAAGACCTGCAATGCGCGCGACCTGAGCAAGGCTAAAATTGTGCGGATTAAAGATACACTGCACTTGGGTGAGATTTATATTTCCGAAGCCTTGCTGGCCGAAGCTGCAGACAATCCGGCTATTGAGGTAAGCAGTCAACCGGCGAATATGCAGTTTGATACTGCCGGCAACCTAATCTGGTAGTCTTGCGAATATAGACAGAGGAGTGTAGAGAAAATGGCGCTATTGAAAGAAAGGTTAAAAAGAGGTGACATGGTCTTCGGGCCTTTTGTAAACCTATGTCATCCGGCTGTATTAGAAGTTGCCGGTTTTGCAGGCTTTGATTTTGCGATCATTGATACCGAGCATGGTGAGTTATCCTCCGACCGGGCTGTTGACATGATCCGGGCAGCCAAACTCGCGGGGATTAGCCCGGTAGTCAGGGTTTACGGCAACCAGCCGGAACTAATTGCCAAGGCTTTGGACATCGGGGCCGAGGGTGTGCAAGTTCCCCAAATTGGCAATAAACAAGAAGCGCAAGCTGCCGTAAATGCAGCTAAGTTTTCCCCGGAAGGGGCTCGCGGCTGTAACCGCTATGTACGGGCGGCAGGCTATTCCTCTATGGATAAGTTTACCTACTTCAGCGCTGCCAATCAGGAAACGGCCGTAATTCTCCAGGTTGAGGGCAAGGAAGGAATAGAGAATTTATCTGAGATTCTTACGGTTAAGGGTATTGATGTACTGTTTATCGGTCCGTACGATTTGTCGGCTTCGTTAGGTATACCCGGGCAGGTGGATCATCCGGACCTGGTGGCAGAGATGCAAAAGAATATGAAATTAGCCGGCGAGGCCGGTATTGCCATCGGTTTCTTTGTCGATGATGTCGAAACAGCTATCAAATGGAAGCGTTGGGGAATACAGTATATATCCTTTGCCGCTGATGTCGGTTTGTTGTATCAAGCCTTTAGCAAAGCGGTTAAAGCTTTTCAGGAAGAAAAAGTACAGGCGTAAAGGAGGATAACAATGCAGCAAAAATGTCAAGACGCCCGTAATTTATGGGCTCAGGTAGACGCTTTGCGGATGGGTATGAACTGGTCGGAAGACGATATTGAAAAACCGCAGATTCTCATTGATGATGTTTTTGGCGAAAGCCATCCCGGCAGTTTTCATCTGGATGTTCTTAGTGATGAAGCCGCGATTGGCATTTATGAAAGCGGCGGCAGGCCGGCAAAGCATCATGTTACCGACATTTGTGACGGCTGGGGCCAAGGCCATGACGGCATGAATTATATTTTGGCATCCCGGGAAGCTATCGCCGATATGGTGGAAATACACGCTTCGGTCATTCCCTGGGACGGCATGATCCTGATTTCCAGCTGCGATAAAGCAGGGCCTGCCCATCTGATGGCCGCTGCCCGTATGGATATTCCCACAATCCATATTCCTGGCGGTTCCATGCGGGTGGGACCGGATATGGGAACCTCCGGTCTGGCTGGACCATTGTCGGCCAAATCGAAAAAAGGTCAGGTCACCAATGTTGAGATGCGAAATTACAAGCTTACCGGCTGTCCGTCCTGCGGCGCTTGTCAGTTCATGGGAACTGCCAGTACCATGCAATGTATGTCGGAAGCATTGGGGTTGGCCTTACCGGGCAGCGCTTTGATGCCTTCGACTTTTGCCGAGATTCGCCGCAACGCCCGGCGTGCCGGGCGGCAGGTCCTTTACCTGGCGCAGCAGGGGATAACCGCTGGTAAGATACTTACCAAAGCTGCTTTTGAAAATGCCATTAAAGTGCATGCAGCCATTGGCGGCAGCACAAATGCCTTGATTCACCTGCCGGCCATCGCCCATGAACTGGGAATACAGATTGATCCGGAGCTGTTTGACAAATGCAGCCGTGAAATTCCCTATTTAACCAATATCCAGCCAAGTGGGAAATATGTAACCGAATTGCTCTGGTTTGCCGGTGGTATCCCGATGGTTCAGTGGCATATCAAGGACTATCTGAACCTGGATGTTATGACGGTAACCGGCCGGACACTGGGAGAAAACCTGGAGCATTTGCAGCAGGAAGGTTTCTTTGAGCGCGGCCTCGATTATCTTAAAAGCTATAATGTGCCTGCCGAAGAAATAATCAAGCCGGTGGCCAAAGCAAAGCAATATGGCTCAATTGCTGTACTTAAAGGTAATATCGCGCCAGAAGGTTCTGTCATCAAATACTCGGCTGTCGTGCCGGCTATGCACCAGCACGTTGGTCCGGCAGCTGTATTTAATAGCGAAGAAGACGCGCAAAAAGCAATTATTACCGGCGCAGTTAAACCAGGCAATATCGTGATTATTCGTTATGAGGGACCTAAAGGGTCGGGTATGCCGGAAATGTTTATGACAACAGACGCCATTGTCTTTGATGAAACCCTCAACGGCACGGTGGCGTTAATAACCGATGGGCGCTTTTCCGGTGCCAGCCGGGGACCTTGTGTGGGTCATGTTTCGCCAGAAGCAGTGGAAGGCGGTCCGATTGCGCTTATTGAAAATAATGACCTCATCGAGATTGACATACCGGCCCGTCAACTTAATATTGTAGGTATTGCCGGGGAAAGAAAAACGCTGGAGGAAGTTGCACAAATATTGGTGCGAAGAAAGGAAGAGTGGCAGCTTCCTGAACGAAAGCCAAGAAAGGGCGTCCTGAAAAAGTATACGGAAAGAGCCGTTTCGGCCATGTCCGGGGCCTATATGAAGTAACCGTAAAGGCCAAAAAAACTGCGGAAAATCCAGGGCTTTTGGTTGGAACTTTGGCCATACAAGGAAAAAAACTCTACCCTTTACATTGAACTTAGTTCCAAATAAAGAACAATAATTTGCAGTACGATCTGGGACAAACAACCGTTAAGTTCCAGTGTGGCTGAATCCTGGTTTGCATGCAGGCCGGGTAGATCAGGCAAATAGAAAAAAAGATTTATGATTCTCAGAATTGGGGGAGACAGAAAGATGCAAAAACAGTTTATGCTGGGCAATGAGGCTATCGCCCGGGGCGCAGTGGAGTCCGGAGTTAAAGTAGTTGCAGGGTATCCCGGTACTCCGGCTACAGAAATCGTGGATCACTGTGCCGAATTCGGGGTTTATGCCGAATGGTCCACTAACGAAAAACATGCCTTTGAGGTTGCGGCTGCCGGCTCGCTTACCAACCAGCGTGCCATGGCGGTTATGAAACACAACGGCACTAACGCTGCCGCCGATTTTCTCATGCATATCAATTTTACCGGTATCAAAGCAGGCATGGTCCTGATTTCCGCTGATGATCCGGGTGGACTTTCCTCCCAGTGCGAGGAAGATACCCGGATTCTGATTCACAATTATGCGCATATACCTGTTTTTGATCCGGCCAGTGTGCAGGAAGCCTATGAAATGACCAAGGCTGCGATTGAACTGTCCGAGAAGACCGAAGTGTTGTTTGCTTTGCGTCCGGTCATGAGAATCAATCATGCCGGTAGTATGGTTACCTTTAATCCCGACGCTAAGCCGGAAGTGAAAAAGCCTGATTTTGTTATTGACCGCAGCCGGTATGTCATGTCAGCCGTAGTGGAAAAAGAACTTGGCGGCGAGCTTCGACCCAAAATGCGTCACCGCTGGCTGAATGAAAAACAGGTTGAACTTAAGGCCATTATGGAAACATCCCCCTTCAACTGGGTGGAAGCAGGCGAAGGTGAAATCGGCTTTATCGGCTGTGGCATCGGTTATGCATTCCTGAAAGAAGCAGAACAAATTTACGGTAAAAAACTGCCGATACTGAAGCTTTCCACTTTGCCGCTGCCGGAAAAGAAAGTGCTTGAATTTGTAAAAGGTCTGAAAAAGCTAGTTGTTTTTGAAGAAATCGAACCGGTTGTAGAAACCTTGATTAAAGAGCTCTGCTTTGAAAATAACATTCAGCTGGAGATTCTCGGCAGAGATACTTATTTGCCGAAAGAAGGCGAACTGTCTGCCGGCTTTGTTCTTACTGCGATTGAGAATGTTTTTGCCGATAAGGCGTATCCTGTGCCGGTTTCGCAATATATCCCGGCCCGTACCAGGACCCAGTGCTCCGGCTGCAGCCATCGCGGCCTCTTAATCGCGCTCAAGGAAGTAGTCAAGAAAAACGGCGGCGTGGTTACCGGCGATATTGGCTGCCATGACGCCGGCACCTTTGAACCGATGAAGCTGCAGGCAACCATTTATTGTATGGGCTCTTCCATTCCCATGGCATACGGCATCAAAGCCGCCGGTTTTGACAAGCCCACGTACGCCCTGATTGGGGATTCCACTTTCTATCATAATGGCCTGACCGGCCTGGCAAGCGCCATCTTCAATAAAGCCAATATTACTGTTATTATCGGCTACAATTCCACCACCGCCATGACTGGTTTCCAACCGCATCCCGGCAGTGAGAACAACCTGACCCAGGATGGGCTGCAACCGATGGACCCGGGTGTTGTGGCTGCTGCTATGGGGGCCAAGGTTTTCCGCTGCAACCCCTATAATGTGGAAGAAACAATTAAGGTAATCAACGAAGCAACCGCCGAAACAGGCGTTAAAGTCGTAATCGCCGAAGCGCTGTGCTACCTTAAATTCGGTCGCGAAAACAAAATTTCCTATACTTTCCGCAATATTACCGTAGATGAGGAGGTTTGCAACGGCTGCAGCCTTTGTGTCCGCACCTTCGGCTGTCCGTCAATTACCATTGTCAACGAAAAGGCAACAATCGATTACAGCAGTTGCAACGGCTGCGGGGTTTGTGTATCAGTGTGCAAAAGGGGGGCCCTCAAGTGAAATTTGATTTAGTTATTGCCGGTGTTGGCGGGCAAGGTAACATATTAGCATCCCAGGTTATCGCCAAATGCGCCATGGATGCCGGCTACAATGTTGTAAATACGGAAACCAAGGGAGCTGCCCAGCGCGGTGGTTCGGTACTTTCCCATGTGCGCATCGCCGACAGCGAAATCTATTCACCGCTTGTTCCCCAGGGGCAAGCCGATATTCTTCTTGGCTTTGAGCCGCTGGAAGCGCTGCGATATATTAACATGCTAAGCAAAAAGGGCACCTATATCATCAACACCGCACCGGTGCCGACCATACTGGCTAACCTGAAGGTAGACGAGTATCCATCACAGGAGCAAATGATTGCTGCTATTAAGGAGAAGGGAGTCAGCGGCTATTTCCTCAATGCTACCCAGGCTGCCAAGGATATCGGCAATGTGCTGCTCACCAATGTGATCATGCTGGGGGCCTTCACCAGAATCAGCAAGCTGCTGCCGCCTGACGCCATTTTGCAGATGCTGCTTAGCATGGTAAAGGAAAAATTCCATGCCGACGACAAAAAAGCGTTTGAATGCGGTCAACGCCTGATCCAGGTTTAACTGACGATAAAGCAGCAGAGCGCTGGCGTAACCGGGATAATAGGAGACAGCGTATCCTATTATCCCATGATATAACCTACCGGTATTTTCGTATCCTGAACCCAAAGTTATTACACATGGGAGGAATTGTACATGAGATTTGACTTTACGGAAGAACAGCTTATGATGCAGAAGATGGTCCGCGAATTTGCGGAAAAAGAGGTTGCCCCAGGAGCGGCTGAACGGGATGAAAAAGAGGAATTTTCCCGGGAACTCTATGACGCCATGGGGGAAATGGGACTGACCGGCATCTGCTTTCCCGAACAGTATGGCGGTGCCGACGGCGATTACCTAAGCTACATCATGGCAGTTGAAGAAATATCCCGTGCCGATGACAGCGTGGGTGTCACTCTGGCTACGTCAGTATCCCTGTGCCAGGGGCCTATTTTCGCCTACGGCACGGAAGAACAGAAAGAAAAATATTTGACCCCGCTGGTGGAAGGCAGCAAACTGGGCGCATTCGGCTTGACTGAGCCCAATGCCGGCACTGACGCTGCCTCGCAGCAGACCGTGGCGGTGGATCAAGGCGACCACTACCTGATCAACGGCAGCAAGATCTTCATCACCAACGGCGGTGAAGCTGAAACCTACGTCATCTTTGCCATGACTGACAAAACCAAGGGAGTCAAAGGCATTACCGCGTTCATTATTGAAAAAGGCATGCCTGGTTTTACTTTTGGCAAGAAAGAACACAAGCTGGGTATTCGCGGCTCGATCACCATGGAATTGATTTTCCAGGACTTGAAAGTGCCGAAAGAAAATCGTCTGGGTAAAGAAGGCGAGGGCTTTAAAATTGCCATGAGCACGCTGGACGGCGGCCGGATCGGTATTGCTGCGCAAGCCCTGGGCATTGCGCAGGCCGCACTTGATGCTTCTGTCAAATACTCCAAAGAAAGAATCCAGTTCGGCAAGCCCATTGCCAGCAATCAGGCCGTTGCTTTTATGCTGGCCGATATGGCTACCAAAATCGATGCGGCCCGGTTCCTGGTATACCGGGCGGCCTATCTGAAGGATCAGGGCAAATCCTTTAGCAAAGAAGCGGCCATGGCCAAAATGTACGCTTCTGATATTGCCATGGCAGTGACCACCGACGCTGTCCAGATTTTCGGCGGTTACGGCTATATCCGCGAATATCCGGTGGAGCGCCTGATGCGCAACGCCAAAATCACCCAGATATACGAAGGAACTAACCAAGTGCAGCGGATTGTTATTTCAAGTTCCCTGCTCAGGTAACCGGATAAAACCCCTATCTCACTTCGGGAGGATAAGCAATGGAAATAGTCGTATGTGTCAAGCAAGTGCCTGATACAACAGAAGTAAAGATCGATCCTCAGACTAACACCCTGATCCGGCAGGGAGTGCCGAGTATTGTCAATCCCTTTGACAAAAACGCGGTGGAAGCTGCCATTCAGCTTAAAGAAAAGCATGGCGGCAAGGTGACGGTTATCAGCATGGGACCGCCTCAGGCCAAGGATGCCCTAAAAGAGTGCCTGGCCATGGGAGCCGATGAGGCGGTGCTGGTGAGTGACCGCGCCTTCGGTGGTGCCGATACGCTGGCAACTAGCTATACGCTGGCCGCCGCCATCCGGAAAATTGGCAATGTGGACCTGATCATTTGTGGCAAGCAGGCTATTGACGGCGATACTGCCCAAGTCGGGCCGGAGGCTGCCGAACATCTCGGCCTGCCTCAGGTCACTTGTGCAGCCAAGATTGAAGTCGAGGCCGGCAAGGTCCGGGTAGAGCGCGAGCACGAGGAAGGCTATGAAGTCATTGAGGCGCAGTTGCCGCTCCTGATTACTGTTGTGAAATCCATCAACGAACCACGCTTCCCCACTGTAAAAGGCACGATGAAGGCCAACCGTAAAGAGATACCGGTATGGACGGTCAATGAGCTTACTGTTGATCCGGCAAAGCTGGGACTCAAGGGTTCACCGACCCAGGTTCGCCGTATCTTTACTCCCCAGCAGCGCACACAGGGTGAAATTATCCAGGCAGATACCGCCAGAGAAGCGGTGCTGGCGCTGATGGGAAAACTAGCTGACGCGAAGATCATCTGACAGGGGGGAAATACATGGCAGTATGTGTAACAAACGAATGTGTCGCCTGCGGCAGCTGTGTTGCAGCTTGTCCGTTCGGTGCGATTGAGATGGCAAATGAAACGGCACAGATTACCGAGGCCTGCACCGCCTGCGGCGCCTGTATCGAGACCTGTCCGGTCGCCGCCATTGTCCGCGACGATGAGGGACAGTCCGCTGTGGTTGTTGACAAAGACGCCTACCAAGGTGTCTGGGTATATATGGAAACCTATGAAGGCAAAATCCGTGGTGTCGGGCATGAACTGCTGGGCCAGGGGCGTGTTCTGGCTGAAGCTCTGGGGCAGGAACTGGCAGCCGTCATTATTGGCGATGGTGTAGAAGCCCTGGCCGGCGAGGCTTTTGCCAGCAGCGCATCCAAGGTTTATCTGGTGGAAGGGCCGGAATACCAGCATTATAATACGGACGCCTATACTGCTGCTTTTACCGATCTAATCAAGCGGTACCAACCTTCGGTTATTTTAATGGGCGCCACCAATGATGGCCGTGATCTTGGACCGCGGGTGGCCTGCAGGGTCGGTACCGGCCTGACGGCCGACTGTACCAACCTTGGCATTGACGAGCAAACCGGTCTGGTAGCCTGGACCCGCCCCGCGTTCGGCGGCAATATCATGGCCACCATCCTCTGTCCGGAACACCGGCCCCAGATGGGCACCGTCCGGCCAAAAGTGTTCAAGCGCCCGGAGCAGGACTTTAGCCGTATCGGTGAAATTGTACGGGTTGCCAGCCCGGTTAGTCCAGCCGATATCCGGACCAAGTTTGTGGAATTGATCAAAGTGTGTACCGCAGCCTGCAATTTGGAAGAAGCAGACATCATCGTGTCCGGCGGCAGGGGTATGTGCGGCCCGGAAAACTTCTGCCTCATCGAGGATTTGGCCGGTGTCCTGGGCGGCGCGGTAGGTGCATCCAGGGCTGCCGTTGATGCCGGCTGGAAGCCTGCCATCCATCAGGTGGGTCAGACCGGAAAAACAGTGGGACCCAAAATTTACTTTGCCTGCGGTATATCCGGCGCCATTCAGCATTTGGCAGGCATGTCGTCTTCTGACACCGTTATTGCCATTAATAAAGATGCCGATGCCCCTATCTTCAAGATGGCCGACTATGGCATTGTCGGCGACGTCATGGAGGTCTTGCCGTTATTAACGCAGGAATTCAAAAAAATCAAAAGTGCTTAATAAACTTGCTTTAACATAGCAAGAGGAGGTGACGAACAATGGTACAGGATATTCCTTTTGCCGACCTGAAAATCGGCGACAAGGCCAGCATGTCCAAAACCGTGTCCGAATATGACGTGTATGCCTTTGCCGGAATAACCGGAGACTACAATCCGGTTCATATTGACGCCGAATATGCCAAGACCACTATGTTTAAGGAACGAATCGCCCACGGTATGCTGTCGGCCGGTTTTATCTCAGCCGTCATCGGCACCGCGCTGCCGGGAGCCAATTCTATCTATATGGGCCAGGAACTGACTTTTAAAGCACCGGTAAAAATCGGTGATACGGTTACCGCTACCGTGGAAGTCATTGAAAAAATCGAGGCCAAAAAACGCGTTATCCTGCGCACTACTGTTACCAATCAGGATGGCGTCCTCGTAGTCGATGGCAAGGCCACCATGCTGAAAAAGTAGATTCTGCTTATCCTCAGGGCCCTTATTTGCATACAATAAGGGCCTTGTTGAATCTATACGGATGGAATGTTCATGGCAGCATTATGCCAGGGAAAATAGCAAAGTCAATTATTTAATGGGAGGGATACCACATGCCACTTATGACACCGGAACAATATGAAGAAAGCTTACGGAAACTCAAGCTTAAAGTCTACCTCCAAGGAGAACTGGTAAGTAATCCGGTTGACCATCCGATCATCCGGCCTTCGATGAATTCAGTCAAAATGACTTACGCACTGGCCCAGGAACCGCAATATGAGGACTTGATGCTGGCTACATCGCATTTGAACGGCAGCAGAATCAACCGCTTCACTCACCTGCACCAAAACAGCGACGACCTGGTGAAAAAAGTAAAAATGCAGCGCCTGCTGGGTCAGAAGACTGCCTCCTGTTTCCAGCGCTGTGTCGGCATGGATGCTATGAACGCTGTTGACAGTGTTACCTTTGAAATGGACCGGAAGCTGGGGACCAATTATCATGAGCGGTTTATCAAATTTCTGACTCGTGTTCAGGACAAGGACTGGACGGTGGACGGCGCCATGACCGATCCTAAAGGTGACCGCAGTCTGTCGCCCAGCAAACAGGCCGATCCTGACCTGTTCGTGCACATTGTGGAAAAACGTGCCGACGGTATTGTGGTCAGCGGTGCCAAAGCCCATCAGACAGGTGCTCTCAATTCCCATGCCATCCTGGTAATGCCCACTATTTCTATGGGCAAGGAGGATGCCGATTACGCCCTGTCTTTTGCCACACCGGTCGACGCCGAGGGGATCTACTATATTTACGGCCGCCAGTCCTGCGACACCCGCAAACTGGAAGGCGGCAGCATCGACGTAGGCAACAGCCAGTTTGGCGGCCATGAAGTGCTGATGGTGTTTGATAACCTGTTTGTGCCCTGGGAAAATGTCTTTATGTGCGGTGAATATGAATTCAGTGGTCTGTTGGTCGAACGTTTTGCCGGCTATCACCGCCAAAGCTACGGCGGCTGCAAGGTAGGCGTCGGCGATGTTCTGATTGGTGCCGTGGCCCTGGCCACCGAGTACAGCGGTTCCAGCAGGGCTTCCCATGTAAAAGACAAGCTGATTGAGATGATTCATCTGAATGAAACGCTGTACGGCTGTGGTATCGCCTGTTCTGCCGAAGGCTGCCCCACTGCGTCCGGCACTTATCTGATCGACTTGCTGCTGGCCAATGTCTGCAAGCAGAATGTTACCCGTTTCCCTTATGAAATTGCCAGGCTGGCCGAAGATCTGGCAGGCGGTCTGATGGTGACCATGCCTTCGGAAAAAGACCTGAGGCACCCGGAAATCGGTAAGGTTGTCGAGAAATACCTCAAAGGAGTTGCCAACGTACCGACAGAGGACCGGATGCGCATACTGCGGCTGATTGAGAATATCACACTGGGAACGGCGGCGGTGGGTTACCGGACAGAATCCATGCACGGCGCCGGTTCACCCCAGGCACAGCGCATCATGATTTCCCGTCAGGGCAATTTGGAGCAGAAGAAAGAACTGGCAAAAGCCATTGCCTGTATCGCCGGCAAATAGGTAGAACCAGCTTGAGCGAGAGCCTGTATGACAAAATAGACGGGGTAATTAGATTCAAGAAGAGGTGTTTGTATGAGAGAGGTTGTAATCGCCAGCGCCGTTCGTACGGCCATCGGCAGTTTTAACGGTGCCTTGGCCAGCATGTCTGCTGCCGATCTGGGAGCTGTCGTGATCCGGGAAGCGCTAAACAGGGCCGGCGTTGCAGGCAATGCAGTGGAAGAAGTGATTATGGGTAATGTGCTGCAGGCCGGTCTTGGCCAGAATCCTGCCCGTCAGGCGGCGGTAAAAGCCGGCATTCCCGCAGAGGTGCCGTCCTATACCGTGAACAAAGTTTGTGGCTCCGGCCTGAAGGCGGTCAATTTGGCCGCCCAGTCTGTCATGCTTGGTGATGGCGACATTTTTGTCGTCGGCGGCATGGAAAGCATGAGCAATGCCCCCTACCTGCTGGACAGCAAGGCCCGCTGGGGTTACCGGATGGGCAATGCTCAACTGGCCGATGTCATGATTACCGACGGCCTTTGGTGCGCTTTCAATGATTACCATATGGGCATTACTGCTGAGAATGTGGCGGCACAATATGGTATCTCCCGGGAAGAGCAGGATACCCTGGCTTTCGAATCGCAGCAGAAGGCTGTCGCAGCTATTGCCGGCGGTGCTTTCTGTGACGAGATTGTGCCGGTTACAATTAAAGGGAAAAAGGGTGACATTGTGGTTGACACCGATGAATACCCCAAGCAGGATACAACCCAGGCCGGGCTCAGCGCCCTGCGGCCGGCTTTCAAAAAGGACGGTACTGTTACAGCCGGTAATGCGTCAGGCATCAATGACGGCGCGGCGGCGTTGGTGGTGATGGCGGCAGATAAGGCCCGGCAACTTGGTATCAAGCCGTTGGCAAAAATTATTGGTTTCGCTTCAGGCGGCGTTGACCCCGCAGTCATGGGCCTTGGCCCGGTGCCGGCGACCCGCAAGGCACTGGCCAAGGCAGGACTTACCATCGACGATATTGACTTGTTTGAAGCCAATGAGGCGTTTGCTGCCCAGTTCCTGGCGGTAGGACGGGAGCTGGGACTGCCCAAAGGCAAAGTGAACGTCAGCGGCGGTGCCATTGCTCTCGGTCATCCTATTGGCGCCAGTGGCGCCCGGATTCTGGTGACACTGCTTCATGCCATGCAGCGGCGGGTAGCTGAGCGGGGCCTGGCGACACTTTGTATTGGCGGCGGCCAGGGGATTGCCACCATTGTTGAGCGGGTGTGATATGTGGAGAAAGGAATGTTGGCAGCGATGAATTTTAACAAAATCCTGATTATCGGTGCAGGACAAATGGGTGCCGGTATCGCGCAAGTCATGGCGCAAAACGGTTTGCAGGTTGTCCTGCGGGATATCAAAGAGGAATATGTGCAAAAGGGAATAAACGGCATTGAAAGGAATTTGGACAAAAGTGTCGCCAAAGGAAAACTCTCTGTTGAAACAAAGACGGCAATTCTGAGCCGCATCAGCGGCACTGTGGAACTAAATGCCGCTGTTTGCGACGTGGACCTGGTCCTGGAAGCCGCTGTGGAAAATATCAATATTAAGCGGGAAATTTTTCAGAGTCTCGACCGGCTATGTCCCGGCCATACCGTCTTTGCCAGCAATACCTCGTCTCTGCCGATTACGGAGCTGGCGGCGCTGACCGGGCGGCCTGACAAGTTCATTGGCATGCATTTCTTCAATCCGGCACCGGTCATGAAGCTGGTGGAAATTATCAACGGACTGGCTACAAGTGAAGCGACTTTTGCCGCCATTGAAGCCTTAGCCCTGGCCTTGGGCAAGGCACCGGTGAGAGTGGCTGATTATCCCGGATTTGTCGGCAACCGGATCATGATGCTGATGATTAACGAAGCGGTTTTTACCCTCATGGAGGGGGTGGCTACGGCGGAAGATATTGACAATGTGGCTAAACTTGGTTTCAGCCATCCGATGGGGCCGCTGGCGCTGGCAGATCTGATCGGCAATGATACGGTGCTGGCGATCATGGAAGTGCTGCATGCAGGCTACCAGGACCCGAAATACCGTCCTTGCCCACTCCTGAAAAAGATGGTGCAGGCCGGCTATCTCGGGCGCAAGACAGGCAAGGGTTTTTTTGATTATCCCCGGCAGTAAGTCTGTGATAAGCAGCATGAAGGCCGGCAGGGTGGTGTGATGACAACACTGTCCGGCTATCCTTACCTGTTGTATGCTGGTTAAAAAGTGAGGAGGGCTCAGTATGGCAGATATAGAGGGTATAAATATACTTTATGAGCAGGACGGCGGCATTGGAATCATTACTGTCAACCGCCCCACAGCACTGAATGCATTGAATAGAGAGACGCTTGCGGAACTGTCGGAACTGCTTGATAAACTGGCAAAAGACCGGAGCGTAAAAACTGTTATCGTGACCGGAGCCGGGGAGAAGGCCTTTGTGGCCGGTGCCGACATTGCAGCCATGCAGCCGATGTCGGCCATTGAAGCCCGTGATTTCAGCCGGTTCGGCCAGGAGGTTTTTGACAAGCTGGAAAATTTGCCTCAGCCGGTGATTGCCGCTATCAATGGCTTTGCCCTGGGTGGCGGCTGCGAACTGGCCCTGGCCTGCGATCTGCGTTTTGCCACAGGCAATGCCAAATTCGGTCAGCCGGAAGTCGGCCTCGGCATACCGCCGGGATTTGGAGGCACGCAGCGCCTGCCACGTCTGGTGGGGAAAGGACGGGCCAAAGAACTGCTATTTTTCGGTGATATGATTGATGCAGAAGAGGCCTATCGCATCGGGCTGGTTAACAAAGTCACTGCTGCCGGTGAACTAATGAATACGGCCAAAGCGGTGGCCGCCCAAATAGCATCGCGCGCTCCTGCTGCCGTCCAGCTATGCAAAACGGCGGTCAATAAAGGCTTGGATGCCACGCTGGCGGTAGGCACAGCCTATGAGGCCGAGGTATTTGGCTTGTGTTTTGCCACAGCTGACCAAAAAGAAGGAATGAGTGCTTTTTTGCAGAAACGTAAACCGCAATTTGCCGGTAATTAGGAGAGGTGACTGTAATTGGGAGGGAACTATGAGGCAGTACCGTGCGAGCATTAAATTTTGCGGCGGCTGCAATCCGCGCATTGACCGGATGCGTTTGGCGGAACAAATCCGCAAGTTCTGCCTGGAGCAGGGGCATGAAGTGATATACAACAGCCTGGATGCCGACCTGATCGTTTTTTTGAGCGGGTGCACCGCCGGTTGCTCCCGGCGCTACAGCCCTCCTGGCAGCACCGTCCCTGTTATCGATGTGAACGCTGACAGTGTGGATGGGATCAGGGTGGAAGAGAACCAACTAGGGCCTTATATTAACGGCAAGATTCCGTTACTGCTTCCCCGTCATTGAGCGGCTTTATATTTTCTGATTGACCAACTAATAGGTGAAAAATCAATATTTAAAAAGGTAAACATTCAACTGGTTGAAAAGCTTGGGTTCAATCTGAAAATCACCCCCAACGTTAGACAGTATGATATACTGAATTAACTTTGGGGGTAATTTTATATTAAAAGAGTCAGTGCTTATTCGTAAGGCGTGAAATACATTGCCGGTCTTTTGATGAGTCACTAGTAAATCAAAATGAATAATTTGACAGGAAAACAAACTTTCCTGTAGAATCAAACCTATAAGTCAATTAGCTGGAATTTGGGGGAATATAGCAAACCGAGAGTGGGGGGACTCATGAGCAAAAGTAAACCGGCTATCGTAAAATCAGCATCGCGAGCTCTGGATATCATCGAATATGTCGTAAAAAATCCAAAGCCGCCTACTTTTAGTGCGATATTAGAGTATATGGATATACCCAAGAGCTCGCTTTCCTATTTGTTGCAAGATCTGCAAAACCGCGATTACCTGCAACTGGACAGTGAAACCAGAGTATACTACCCTGGGCTTAAGCTTATCCAGGTAAGTGCGGCATGTATGAATAACACCAACGTTTCCCGGGAAATATGGCAAGGGGCTAAGATGCTCAGTGATGCGTTAGGGGGAGAAACAGCCCACGCCGCTATTTTAGAAGGACGTTACGCAGTCTATATTGCCAAATGCCAAGGCGTGAAAGATCTTAGCGTAGTAACAAATATAGGCTTCAAAATTCCTGCACATTCGACAGCTGTAGGGAAAGTGCTGTTGTCTTCGTTAAGCGAAGAGGAACTGGAAGCCCGGCTTGCCAACGTTGAACTTGAGCGTTTTACCGAAAAAACAATAGTTTCCTATCAGCAAATCATTGAAGAGCTGAGAAAAACAGCTAAGCAAGGATACGCTATTGACAACCAGGAAATCATCCCTGGTGGAGTTTGTGTGGCTGCTCCGATATATGATAAATCTCATAAAATGATTGCTGCCATAAGCGCAACTGTACCTGCCATGCGCTTAACAGATGAATTGCTGCAGGAGCTTATCCGGAAAGTTAAAGAGTCAGGGGACACTATATCAATGCGTCTGGGAAAGGTATAGGGCCAACTTTATATGCTGATAGAGGAAAACCTTCTGTAAATACCATAAGTTATTTACAGAAGGTTTGTCTTTTACCGGCAAGTTGTCCTGGTTACAAACTGTACTCCCATTTCAAAAGCTTTTGCGCAGTCGGCGGGAAATACCTCTTCGCGTCTTTTGGCTTTATCCGCTTCGCTAAACGCTGTTACGACATACTTGGAATAATCGTCAAACTGGCAGGTATCATAACTGTATAAGGCTTCGCAGGTACCAAACAGTCTTTCCAGTGACATTTCCATTGCCTTCAGGTTCTGGGGATAACCCATGGCCTGCATTCTGTTCTCATCAACATTCATGGTATAAATAAAACCTACAGGGAGCTTGCGGGTGAACAAGGAGGAGTAGGTGGCATCATATACCAGGTAAGGAAAAGCCAGTCGCTCAAGGAAAGAGCGCATTTCACCGGTAACATTGCCAAAATAGATAGGCGAACCCAGCACAATGGCATCGGCGGTTGCCAACTTTTCCAGAACCGGGGTCAAGTCATCTTTCACTGCACATTTCCCATAGCTTTGCCCTCCCTTTCGCTTGCAGGCAAAGCAGCTAATACAGCCTTTGAAGCTCAAATCATACAGATGGATGAGCTCAGTGGCGGCGCCTTGCGAAGCAGCCCCTTCCAGGGCTTTGCCGAGCAGAATGGCGGTATTCCAGTTCTTTCGCGGGCTTCCGTTAATGGCTATGATGTTCATAGGCAGTACCTCCGGATAAATTTTTTTCCGGGGACTCAGTCCCAGGATAAGAGCGGCAGTTGCTTTAACTGGGAATAAAACTCCAGCTGAAGCAAGTCTTACTTTATATTGACCGTCTGCTTTAAATTATATATTATTTTATTTAAATGGAAAATGTGTACATTTAACGAAATAGCGACAGGCACTAGCCAGGATATAGAGTTAGGTAGGTGAGCTACATGCTTCAGGAATTTTTGGCCGATATTGTATTTGTAAACGGAGCAGTATATACTGCCGATGCGCAGGATACCGTCTGTCAGGCGGTGGCTGTCAAGGGCGATAAAATTATTGCTGTTGGCAGTGATGAACAAATCGGCGCTTATGCCGGTGAACATACCGAAAGAATTGATTTGCAGGGCAGGATGCTCATTCCGGGCATGATTGACAGCCACATTCACCCGCCGGGAATTGCCCTTGCAGAGCTTTACGAGGTGCAGTTGTTTGGTATAAACAGTCTGGAAGGATATCTGGAGGCTGTAAAAAACTTTATTGCCCGGAATCCGGGAATTCAAGCAGTGTTTGGCCTGGGGTGGCTGTGGAGTGCTTTTAGCGGCGAAGAGGCGCTTAAAGGGCCGAGGAAAGAGCATCTTGACACTGTGGCACCGGATATCCCTGTAGCTTTGCGGGCCATGGACGGACATAGCTGGTGGCTCAACTCCCGGGCGCTTGCGGTCAGCGGCATAACCCGTGATACTCAGGCGCCTGAAGGCGGGATTATTGAAAAAGACGCCAGCGGCGAACCGTGGGGAATTCTAAAAGAGAGCGCTATCTGGCTTTCATTGCAGCCTTCACACACTCCGGCAGAGTATACCGAAGGCATTTATGCTTTTCAGCGCAAAATGCACAGCCTGGGCATAACCGGTGTCCTTTCGATTATGGGAAGCGCCAGAGAGCCGATTATGCAGGCGTGGGACACATTGGAGCAGCAGGGGAATCTGGCCCTGCATGTACGGGGGGCCGTCATGGTTCAACCCCGGGAGCCCTTGCAGGCTCAGTTTGCGGTTATTGACCAGATTAAAGAACAATATCATTCTCCTAACTTTCAAATAACGACAGCCAAGTTTTTTGCCGACGGGGTTGTTGAGGGAGTAACCAGTTATTTGTTAACCCCCTATGCTCAGGCGGCGGGAAAAGGCAGCGACTACTGTGGTGAGTTTTTATGGGACCAGGACAGGCTTAATGAGGCATTTTGTCTGGCCAATCAACGCGGACTGCAAATTCATGTACATTCAACCGGCGATGCGGCAACACGCCAGGTGCTGGATAGTTTTGCCGCAATTCGCAGCCAGGTTCCGGCAGGTGATTTTCGCAATACCATTACCCATCTGCAGCTTGTTGATCAAGCCGATATACCCAGATTTAAAGAACTGCAGGTCATTGCCAGCGTGCAGCCTTATTGGCATTTCAAAAGCCCCAACTGGTGGAAGTATGTTGATTACCGGATTCTGGGTGAGCGGGCAGAGTATGAATATCCGCTGCGTTCCTTTTTAGACCAGGGCGTAATCATAGCCTCTTCTTCCGATTATTCGATCACGCCTGTACCTAATCCCCTGTTTGCCATTGAGACCGGGGTTACCCGCAATATGTACAGCGGTCCCGCTTTGGGTGTAGAGGATATTACCGATATGGATGATGCACGGTATTTGCTAAATAAAGCAGAACGTCTGCCGGTAACGGAAATGATAAAAAGTTTTACCATCAATGGCGCCTACACTTTATTTATTGAGCAGCAAACCGGTTCGGTGGAAGTGGACAAACAGGCCGACCTGGTGGTCCTTGACCGGGATTTGCTGTCAATCAATCCTGTTGATATTGACAAAGTCAAGGTAGATATGACCTTCTTTGCCGGAAAACTGGTATACAGCAGATAGTGGGACAAGGAACCTGTCCCCGCGTCCCTTGCGGGTTATTGCACCGGTTGTCTCTCTGGTGTAAAATAATAACTGGAATGAGGAACCCAGACATTGCCAAATTCTGATTAACTAAATCATTGGAGGTAGTCATTTATGAAAATAATTGTCAATACCGATAAAGCTCCTGCTGCTATCGGCCCCTATTCCCAGGCGATTAAAGCGGGCGGCCTTTTGTTCATCTCAGGCCAGTTGCCGGTTAATCCGGCTGACGGCACTATGCCAGCCAAAGTAGAAGACCAGGCCAAGCAATCGCTGGAAAATGTAGCAGCTATTTTACAAGCTGCCGGTCTTTCTACAACAGATGTTGTCAAAACAACCGTTTACATCAAAGACATGAATGACTTTGCGGCAATTAATGCTGTGTATGCCCAATATTTTACCAAAGACTTTCCGGCCCGTGCCTGCGTTGAAGTAGCCCGCCTGCCGAAAGATGCGTTGGTTGAAGTAGAAGCAATTGCTTTGTGCAAAGCAGAATAAATATAAATAATACTTTAGCAAAAGGCGCTAATCAGCTAGATTAGCGCCTTTTCGTCCGGTTGGAGCTGTTTTACACTTTAAATTTCACTACAATGGCCCTAAGCTCTTCTGCCGTTTTTGCCAGGTATTGGCTGGATAACGTTATTTCATCTATATGGAAAATATGGATGAGGTGCTAGAAAATACAATTAAAATAATGAAGTTTTTAGATTATTCGAGACTGAATTTCCACAGCATTCAAGTAATTCAAATAAATTTTGGGACAAGGGACCTGTCCCCGCGTCCCAAATCTCCTGCTGCTGAGATGGTGGCGGGGGATTTTTTTTGCCTATTTGCAGGGACTTTGGCTGGTGTCAGCCGGGCTGCTTATTTTGCCGGGAAAATATTTGATAACATAAGGCAGGATTTTAGCAAAAAAGGTAGAAAAATACCGGAGTTTTGAATATAGTACAGCACTGGTTTTTTACATTGAGCAGGGCAATAGCAGAAAGGTTGGGTTTATCATCAGGTTGGTAAGTTGGAATGAATTTTTTGGGGAGTTACAGCAGGATTGCAAGCTATTTGTTTTCATTCTTGCTGTTTTTTGTCTGTTTCGCGTGAGTTTTATTGTGGTTATGCACTCCTTTCTGAGTGATGCCGTGACAATGAAAGATTTTTTGGCCGCGATGTATTACGGTTTTCGCATCAGTCTGAAAAGCGCCGGGTTGCTTGTTTTGCTGCCCATGGTCTGCTCTACCGGCCTGAGGCTGTTTATCTCCTGGAAGCGGCTAAGTCATATCCGGCTTTATCTGGGCGGAGCCTATGTTGTTATCCTTAGCTTTTTATTTCATGCCCGCATTCCCTACTATCAGGAGTTCCGTATGGCGTTTAACCAGTTATTGTTCAATACGCTGCGTGACGATGTCACGGCGATAGCCTATACCGTTATCGAGCAATATAATCTGCCTGTCAGACTGCTCTTGGCCGGTGCCACGGCCTTTTTTCTCTGTAAGCTGCTCAGGCGCTGGTTGTCAGCCAAAACCTACTCTTTTCCCCGGCTGTCCCAGTGGTATCTGAATATCGCCCTCCGCGCCGCCCTGCTTATCGTTATTTATCAACTGACTATTTTTGTCCGCTTCGGCGGTACGATGACCTATGCCTATAATATTGACTGGGAGAATTCGGGGGTAACGAAGGACCAACTGCTGAATGAAGCCATCTTAGATGATGTGCAGGCACTGTACCGGGCATATGTCCTGCATGAACGGGTTTCTGCCTCTACCGGCCTGGATATGGAGCCGGGGAGGCTGGTCGACTATGGCAGCTATCTGGCTGAGCGCCCGGTACAATCAACCAATGTTGATGATTTCTTACGCAAAAAAGTGATAATGGGCACCGACTCGCCGCCCCGCCATGTCTTTCTGATTATTGCCGAGAGCTATGCTGCCTGGCCATTATTGCCGCAATATGACAAGCTTAATCTTGCCGGCGGTCTGAAAGGTATTATTGCACAAGACGACGCGGCGTTTTCGCCGAATATGCTGCCTAACGGCATGAGTACCATTTCCGGGGTTATGGGAGTAGTTACCGGTTTGGCTGAAGCCAACTTGTATCTGAATTATTTGCCGGAGTCCTACAAAGAGCCTTATAGTACCGCGTTGGCGCCCCAGCTGAAACGGCTGGGCTATACGGCCGATTTTTGGTATTCCGGGCCTGCCTCCTGGGAAAAGATCAGGGATTTTTCCCTGGCGCAGGGCTTTGACGCCTTCTACGGCATGGGCGACTTTACCAGCGACGGCGGCAATGTCTGGGGCTGTGACGACCGTGATCTGTATAAAGCCGTGCTTGAGCGTGTTACTGACAGCCAGCCGGGTTTGCATGTGGTGCTTACCGTGTCCAATCATTCACCTTACACCGTCGATTTGGCAGGCGAGGGTTTTGAGCCTACCCTTGTAACCGCCGGACTGCCGGAAAAGTTAAAAGATGACCCGGAATTTATCAAAAAGCTGGGGCATTTTTGGTATGCCGACAAAATGCTGGCTCAATTTGTAACAGAAGCCAGGCGCAAATATCCTGACAGTTTGTTTGTTATTGTCGGCGACCACGCCGACAGGCTGAACGTGGAGGCCAATCCGCCGCTGTTTGAGCGCTATGCCATTCCCTTAGTCCTGTATGGCAAAGGAGTTACCAGGGAAAGTCTGCCGGAAAATGCCGCCGGCAGTCACATCAATCTGGCACCCACCCTGCTGGAGCTTGTTGCGCCTGCCGGTTTCGAATATTATTCGGTAGGGCGCAGTTTAACCAATGGCAATGACTTTGGCATGAATTACGGCTTTTGGATTACCGCCGGACACATGGGAAAAGCCGATACCGACTATAATGAAGCCCACTCGCCGCGGCAGGGGCAGCAGCCGCCGCCACAGCATAAAATCCGCCAGGAAATTGATGCCGCCCGGGCCATCTCCTGGTGGCGGATAAAGTTTGGGAAAACCCTGCAAACCGGGACGGCCGCAGAGCACAATTGAAGATACGGCAGACGCAGGTCACTCTGTGGCGGCGTACCCGCCGATTCACTTATTCCAGCTAATATGGTATACTAATATCTGGATAGTAAAATAGGAAGCGAGTGAGACTTGTGAAGAAGTATGCAGTAACTTTTGCGATGTTGGTGACATTTTTACTGTTGTTTACGGTTGGCTGTGCCGGCAGCAATACCGGTTCACCGAAACCGGCAGAGCCCGCCCCTAAGGTGCCGGCAGCCACAAACCAGAAGAACAGTAGTGCCTTGTTCGAAACCTCTAAAGGCAATTTCCGCTTGGAACTGTTTGAGGATAAGGCGCCGCAGACCACCCAGAATTTTATTACCCTGGTGAATAAGGGCTTCTATGATGGGTTGATTTTTCACCGCGTTATCGATAATTTTATGATCCAGGGCGGTGATCCGAAAGGCAACGGTACCGGTGGTCCCGGCTATAAAATTCCCGATGAATTCCACCGCGATCTCAGGCATGACGAAGGGGTTATTTCCATGGCAAATGCCGGACCGAATACCGGCGGTTCCCAGTTTTTCATTACCCTGACAGCCACGCCGTGGCTTGATAACAAACATGCCGTCTTTGGCAAAGTCATTGAGGGAATGGACGTTGTTCACGCCATTGGCAAGGTCAAGACAGGTTCCCAGGATAAGCCGGTAGAAGATGTTGTGATTAAAAAGATTACCATTGAAGCCGCCAAGTAAACCCGTTTCAGCAGAGCGAAAACAGCTCTGGCGCCGCCTGCAAGGGCGGGAGTTTTGCTCGGCGGTTAACATAAACAGTACATCCATTCCGCAGGAGAAAAACGTTATGAAACAGTTGCGAATATACATCAGTAAATTGCTGATAGTGCTATGGTGCCTGATGCCGCTGGCCTCCCATGCCGGAGCCGGGGAAGACTATGAGGAGGCGAATACCTTATTGCTGGCGGCACGGGCTTGTCTGGCAATCTATAGTGACAGAACAGGCAGTCTTGCGTATGAGTATCTTGAGCAGGAAGGCTGGGAGATTCAGCCGTTCATAGCGGACGGTGATATTGATGATGCCCGGTTTCTGATAGCCAAAAAGGAACCGGCAGACGGTGGACAGCCGTTGTATATATTGGCAATTGCCGGTACGGAAACGCTTAAGAATGTGAAGACCAATCTGACGCTGGGGCAGGTGTATTTTTCCGGGCGCACACCGGAGGAGTTCGCCGCCAATGCTGCGCTGAAGCATATGCCTGACACGGTGCCCAAAGTGCATCATGGTTTCTATAAATATGTGGAGACAGCCTTTCAAGCCAAAGCAGCAACCAAGGACGACAGCACTCCCCGTCTGTTAAGTGAATTGCTGCTGGAAAATAAAGACCGGAAGGTATACCTGACAGGGCACAGCCTGGGAGGGGCGGCGGCCACTCTTGCCGGTGCACGCCTGTTAAGTCTGGGGGTACAGCCGGAACAAATTGAGGTAATTACTTTTGGTGCGCCGGCTGTCGGCAACCAGGCCTTTGTCGAGCAGTTTGCGCCGGTGCTGCCGGTAACCCGGGTGGTTATTCAGGGTGATCCGGTAACCGGGATTTTGCAGGGCTTGTCCGGCTATGAACAATTTGGGCGGGAAATCCTCTGGAATTCGCGGGAGGTTACCCATAAGGGGCAGCATGCGATGGTCGGCTATCTGGACGCCGCCATCAAGGAATATTATGATAAGCGCCACCAAGCAGAACAAACAGGGCTGCTGACGCTGCCTGTGAAACTGGCTGCAGCCGGCGCCCCAAGTGTTTATGTCAGTCCGGCCAGGAATGATCTGCCCAAAGAGCTGCAGCCGGAATTTTGGTATATGCAGCAGGCCATCTGGGATGAATATCGCAGAGTGCTGCCTGGCTACAGGCTGGCGGCTGCCGTTCCTGAAAGCGTTATGCGTGACCAGGCTGCCGCGCAGGGCTGTAATCTGCTGATAGTTCCGGAAATTAGCGCCCACAAGTTAAAAACAAGGAAAAACACTTATTATGTTACCTTAGATCAAACTGTGTATGATACTGCCACCGGCAGTATCCTGTATATGACCAGTTTCTCAACAAGCACCGACAATCTAACCCCCCTTGGGGCGCTTATTCATAATATCAGGGGCACTACTGCCGATAATGGCAAATGGCTGATCGCACCATCGGACTAAGGCCGATTGTCGTTGTGTCCGGGAGCGTTACTTAAGACCGGGAGGGAGAATCATGCAACGATATTCGGTTGAACAGGCGATAGCAGAATTTATTGCCGCAACACCGCTGAATGCTGCGGCGGAAATCGGACTGTCTGCCATTTATGACCGGCCGCTGGTGGGGGTGGCCTGGGCGGAGGATAGTTTATTTGCGTCATTACAGGCGGAGGAGGTTGTCGGGCCGCGGCATCTGCTGCCACGGGACTGGCTGCCTGCCGCCCGGTCGGTTGTTTCGTATTTCCTGCCCTTTTCCCGGCAGGTGCGGGAGGCCAACAGACAGGGTAAGCTGCCTGCAACCGAATGGCTGTATGCGCGGATTGAAGGCGAACTGGTTAACAATGCTTTGCGCAAGTTTCTGATAGAGTGGTTTGTGCAGGCCGGCTATCAGGCGGTAGCGCCGGGAATTGACGCCCGGCATGCTGTTGCTAACCGCAAGAGCAACTGGTCGGAGCGGCATGTTGCTTTTGTTGCCGGTTTAGGGACTTTTAGTCTGAACCGGTCGTTTATTACCAAAGCCGGTGCGGCAGGGCGGCTGGGAAGCATTATTGTCACCGCCGACCTGGCGGCGACGCTTCGTGAGTACCAAACCTATGACGAGTACTGCAGTAAATGCAACGCCTGTATTAAGCGCTGTCCGCCGCAAGCTATTGATACTACCGGCAAAAACAATGATATTTGCGCTAAGTTTCTTGACAGCATGGCAGAACGGTTCAAGCCCCGTTACGGCTGTGGCAAATGCCAGACTGCCGTACCCTGTGAAGCGGCGCTGCCGGTGTAACTATTCCCGTCTCTTGGCAGTGCCTTGCTAAAAGAACAATATTCTGCGATTTCGCTTGTAAACAAGAGATTTTTAGGTACAAACCAAAAGCCGTTTACCAAAACGGCACTTTTCATTACTTCCAAACTTTAATGTATTAAAGTAGAATAGAGTCAGTGGTTCGCCTGTGTTGAAAGTGTAAGCGCAGACGGTACCAAATACAGGGAGAGTGGAGGAGTAAAACAAGTGAAAAAATTAATTGCAGCCATGTTGGTGTTATTAGTGGCCGGTGTGCTGGTAGCCGGGTGCGGTGGAACCGAACAGAAAAAAATCGTGGTTGGCCTTGATGATAATTTTCCGCCCATGGGTTTTCGTGATGACAAAAATAACATCGTAGGTTTTGATGTTGATATGGCTAAAGAAGCCACCAAGCGGATGGGTGTGGCAGTGGAGTTCAAACCCATTGACTGGAACAGTAAAGAAGCCGAGCTTGGCGGCAAACGGGTGGATGTTCTGTGGAATGGCCTGACTATTACCGAAAAGCGTAAAGAAAATATTCTGTTTAGCAACGCTTATATGGAAAATCGCCAAATTATTGTTGTAGCGGCTAATTCACCGGTTAAAACCAAAGCCGATTTGGCCGGTAAGGTGATTGGCACCCAGGAAGGCAGCAGCAGTGTTGAAGCCATTGAAAAAGATGCTGCCACCATGCAATCGTTTAAAGAACTCAAAAAGTACGGCGATAATGTGGCCGCACTCATGGATTTGAAAACCGGACGTCTTGATGCCGTTGTTGTGGATGAAGTCGTGGGCCGTTACTACATAGCCAAAAAGCCGGGTGAATACAGTGTTCTTACCGAACATTTCGGTTCTGAGGAATATGGTGTGGGTCTGCGTAAAGATGATAAAGAACTGTCAGCCAAACTGCAAAAAGCCTTGGATGAAATGAAGAAAGATGGTACATCTGCTAAAATTTCTCAGCAGTGGTTTGGTGAAGATATTGTAAAGTAAGGAAGTAGCACATGGACTATATACTGGGCATATTGCCGCCGATGCTGGATGGCACGGTGGTAACGCTGCAAATGTTCTTCTCAACTATAATTCTATCGTTGCCGCTTGGTCTTTTCCTGGCCTTGGGCCGTATTTCGCGGTTTAAGGTATTGAGCGGTGCTGTCGGGGTGTATATCTGGCTGTTTAGGGGTACGCCTCTGATGCTGCAGCTGTTGTTTATCTATTTTGGTCTGCCTTTGCTGCCTTATATTGGCATCAGGCTGCCGGATTTTTCGGCAGCCTTGCTGGCTTTTGTTCTTAATTATGCTGCGTACTTTGCCGAGATATTCCGCGCAGGCATTCAGTCGATTGACCGTGGACAATATGAAGGCGCCAGAGTCCTGGGCATGAGCTATGTGCAGACCATGCAGCGGATTATCCTGCCACAGGTTATCAAACGGGTTCTGCCGCCTGTGAGCAATGAAACTATTACCCTGGTCAAAGATACCTCGCTCATCTATGTTTTGGCCATGAATGATTTGCTGAGAACAACCCGCGCCATCGTACAACGTGATTTTGATACCACGGCGTTTATTGTGGCAGGTGTGTTTTATCTGTTAATGACCCTGGTGCTTACCTGGATGTTTCAGAAACTGGAGCAGCGGTATGCTGTATATGACGAGTAGAGGTATGTAGTTATGAACATGATTAAGGCTATAAATATTTATAAACAATTCAATCACCTGGAAGTGCTTAAAGGCATTTCGCTGGAAGTTAACAAAGGCGAGGTAATTGCTATTATTGGCCCCTCCGGCTCCGGCAAGAGTACTTTTTTACGCTGTCTCAACCGTCTGGAAACCATTGACCAGGGTATCCTGGAAATAGGAGGAGATACTTTGGCGGCAAACGGTCCGGACGGTCAGGTGCGTTATGCGCCTGAAGCCGAGGCCAGACGAATTTGCCGGCGGATGGGCATGGTGTTTCAACAGTTCAATCTCTTTCCCCACCTGACAGTGCTGGAGAATCTGATTGAAGCGCCGATTACAGTCCAAGGAGTTAAACGGGATGATATTGTGCCGCAGGCTGAAGAACTGCTGAGCAAAGTAGGCTTGCTCGAAAAGCGGGATGTTTACCCCTCACGGCTGTCAGGCGGGCAGAAACAACGGGTAGCCATTGCCAGAGCGCTGGCGATGAACCCGGATATTATGCTGTTTGACGAACCGACCTCGGCCCTTGACCCGGAACTTACCGGCGAGGTGCTGAAAGCCATGCGGAAGCTGGCAGAGGAGCACATGACCATGATTGTTGTTACTCACGAAATGGCTTTTGCCCGCGAGGTAGCCAACCGTGTCATCTTTATGGATAATGGCGAAATTGTGGAACAAGGAACGCCGGAGGCGGTGTTCGGTTCGCCGTCCCAGCCCCGGACTCAGGCGTTTTTACAAAGAGTGGTATAGCCCGAGTGGCTTAGCCATTGGAAAAGCGGGATTGCTTCAAGCTATTATGAAGCAATCCCGCTTTGTTTTTGATACTATTAAATATTTAAATATTACTTTTGCTTACCGAATCAAACTCGTCGGCTATTTCTTTGGCCGGCGGGGTGTCCAGGAGGCTCACCACATAAATAGCCAGGCCGGACAAGATAAAGCCTGGCACGATTTCATAGAGCCCGAACAGTGCCAGCTGTTTCCAGACAAGCACCGTGATACCGCCGACGATAATTCCGGCCAATGCCCCATTGCGGGTCATGCGCTTCCAGAAGAGTGACAGGATCAGTGTCGGGCCGAACGCGGCGCCAAAACCAGCCCAGGCATAGGCAACCATGTCTAAGACAAAGTTATTGGGGTCTAAGCCGATTAGTACAGCGATTATGGTAACACCCACTACTGTTAGCCGGCTGACCCAGACAAGCTCTTTTTCGTCGGCAGTCTTCCGGATTAATGCTTTATAGAAATCCTGCGATACCGCCGAGGCAGTAACCAGCAGCTGGGAGGAAGCGGTGCTCATAATGGCGGCTAAAACGGCTGAGAGAATGAGACCGGCAAAGAAACTGGAAAATAGATCATGGGTCATTACCATAAACACCGTCTCAACCGCCGAACCTGCCAGCGGCTGCTTTAGATATACCCGGCCCACCATTCCGACCAGAACAGCGGCCGACAGTGACAGGATAACCCAGGTCATGGCGATATTGGTGGCTTGTTTGATTTGTGAAGATGACCGGATGGCCATAAATCTGACCAAAATGTGCGGCTGGCCAAAATAGCCAAGCCCCCAGGCCAGCAGCGATATAATAGCAATCAGTGACAAGGGTTTGCCGTCAGGGGTGGTAAACGGATTGAACATTTCAGGGTTGAGTGTGGATAAGGCCGCCGCTGTGGTTGCAGGACCGCCCATCATGAAGGCCGCTGTAATGGGTACCGCCAGGATAGCAAAGAACATCATGACGCCCTGGACAAAGTCTGTCCAGCAAACCGCCATAAAGCCGCCAAGAAAGGTGTAAAATACCACGACAAAAGCTCCCAGGAGCATAGCCCAGGTGTAAGGAATGCCAAATACGGTATTGAACAATTTCCCGCCGGCGACAAAACCGGAAGAGGTATAAATCAAGAAGAAAATAAGAATAAAGACCGCTGAGATAATCCGAAGCATTTGGGAGTTATCCCGGAATCTGTTTTGAAAATAATCAGGCACGGTCAGTGAATCATTGGCAATCTCCGTGTACTTGCGCAGCCGGGTGGCAATAAAGCGCCAGTTTGCCCAGGTCCCGATAATCAGGCCAAGCGCAATCCAGCCTGCCCCCAAACCTGCCACATAGGCATAGCCCGGCAGCCCCATAAGCATCCAGCCGCTCATATCAGAGGCTTCCGCGCTCATCGAAGTAACCCAGGCACCTAAGCGGCGGCCGCCCAAAATATAGTCAGACATATTTTGTTCTTTCCGCCAGTAATAGATGCCGATGGCCATCATTGTACCCAAGTAAACAACAAAGGCAATAATGACGCCACTATCCAATTCTAACATCGCTATATCCCCTCTCTACAATATGGTAAATGTGGTAAATATGGTAAAATTATATCGTGAAACTGTAAACATGTGCAAGTAAATACTTTTCCGGTACAGTATACACAGTATATAAAATTGGGTTTTGACAGGGCCGGCAGCTTTGCGATAAAATAAAGTAGTCTGCCAAGCCCAAATCCATAGTGTTCTTATCGCGAGATTTCCCGCCCAGCTTCGTTGTCGTCACCTTACATATGTCCGATATGTGCGGCTCCTCCGCCTTGCTGGACAAAAAATCTCGCGCAATTCATCCTATGGCTTTAGACTTGGCAGACTACCGGTATTTGCCAAATATTGCACAGGAGTATGTAAAGCATGAGTGTTTTAACTGTTGAAAATGTATCACATGGTTTTGGTGCCCGTACGATTCTGACCGAGGCGTCTTTTCGCCTGTTAAAAGGCGAGCATGTCGGTCTGATTGGCGCCAATGGTGAAGGAAAATCCACCTTTTTAAATATCATTACCGGCCAGTTAACGCCTGACGAAGGCAAAGTGGAATGGTCCAACCGCGTAACCGTGGGTTATCTTGACCAGCATTCGGTTTTGACCAAAGGCAAAACCATCCGCGATGTACTGCGGGAAGCCTTTCAAAATATGTTTGATCTGGAAGCGGAAATGCTGGGGCTGTACAATGAGATGGGCGAGGCCACACCCGAACAAGTGGAAAAAATGATGGAAGAAGTGGGCGAACTCCAGGATATGCTCGATCATGGCGGCTTCTATATGATTGATGCCAAAATCGAAGAGGTTGCCAACGGCCTGGGGTTAGGCAGCATTGGTCTTGACCGGGATGTTGCTGATCTCAGCGGCGGTCAGCGTACCAAAGTACTGTTGACCAAACTGCTGCTGCAAAATCCCACAATCCTTATTTTGGACGAACCTACTAACTACCTTGATTTTGAGCATATAGAATGGCTGAAAAAGTATCTGAAAAACTATGAAAACAGTTTCATTCTGGTATCTCACGATATTCCCTTTTTAAATGAAGTGGTCAATGTCATCTATCATGTGGAAAATGGCGTGCTTACCCGCTATACCGGCGACTATGAGCAGTTCCAGCAAATGTACGCCGTCAGAAAGAGTCAGGAAAATCGGGCCTATGAGCGCCAGCAGCAGGAAGTGGAACGGCTGGAGGATTTTATCGCCCGTAACAAGGCGCGGGTGGCGACCCGGGGCATGGCCAACAGCCGCCAGAAACGTCTGGACAAAATGGAGATATTGGAAAAACCGCGGGAAAAGCCCAAACCGACCTTCCAGTTTCGTGAAGCCCGGACGCCCAGCCGTTTTATTGTTGAGGCCAAAAACCTGGTGCTCGGCTATGATGAGCCTCTGACCAAGCCTGTGGATATTACGCTGGAACGCGGGCAAAAAGTGGCTATCCGGGGTGTCAATGGTCTGGGCAAGTCGACGCTGCTCAAGACCCTGTTGGGTCATATTCAGCCGGTTGAAGGCAAGGTTATGTTGGGCGACTATCTTTATCCGGGTTATTTCGAACAGGAATCCAGCCGCCATAATAACAATACGGCGATGGAGGAAGTGTGGGAGGAGTTCCCGGGGCTGACCAATTTTGAAGTCCGGGCGGCGTTAGCCCGCTGCGGTCTGACGAACGAGCACATCACCAGCCAAATGATGGTCTTAAGCGGCGGTGAGAGTGCCAAGGTCCGGCTGTGCAAGCTGATGCTCAAAGATATTAACTGGCTGGTTCTGGACGAACCGACCAACCACCTTGACCTTGAAGCCAAAGCTGAACTGAAACGGGCGTTGATGGAATTCAAGGGTACCATTTTGCTCGTATCCCATGAACCGGACTTTTATGAAGACTGGGTAACGGCTGTATGGAATGTGGAAAACTGGACAACTAAGATCGTATAAGCCAGACATAAAGGGGCAGGCTGCTTTCCGGACAAGCGATAAGCAGCCTGTCCTCTTATTGTCGAAATGTGGATTTTTAGGGGGAAATGTGGGTTTTCATAATGACTGTGATATGATATAATTCGAACTATATCATTAAAAACAAACCGAATGTTCGGCGTAGGAGGAAAAGAATTGTTTACATTACGTAATGTAGTGCAACCGGATACGCTGCCAGAGGCTTACAAAATATTGCGGGAAAAGAAGAGCAATACGATACTTGGCGGTTGTGCCTGGCTTCGTATGGGTTCTCAAATCATCCACACCGGCGTGGATCTAACGAAACTGGGACTTAACTATATCAATAACTGTACCGATCATATCGAGATCGGGGCCATGGCTACTTTGCGCGAGCTGGAAACCCACCAGGCGCTGCAGGAATATTGCGGCGGGGTAGTGCCTCAGGCTGTCAGCAATATTATCGGGGTACAATTCCGCAATGTTGCCACCGCCGGGGCGTCGGTATTTTCCCGGTATGGTTTTTCGGATTTGCTTACCATATTATTGGTACTGGATACCGAAATAGAATTATACGATGGCGGGCGTATGGGCTTGGCAGAATTTATGGACAGGCCCCGCACCAAAGATATTTTGACGAAAATCATTATTCACAAAACAGAGCGCCGGGCAGCCTATCAGGCGCTGCGTAACTCGGCCAGCGATTATCCTGTCCTTACGGCAGCGGTATCCCGGCTGGGAGCAGAGTGGCAGATTGCTGTCGGCGCGCGTCCCACCAAGGCCAGACTGGCGCTTGAGGCCGCTAAGCTGCTGCCGGGTGGCGACCTAACTGTGGCGGTAATGGAACAGGCTGCGCAGGCGGCAGCAACTGAGTTGCCTTTTGGCGACAATATGCGCGGGTCGGCAGAATACCGGCAGGCCATGTGCCAGGTGCTGGTTAAACGGGCAATCGCGGAGGTGGCGGCATGCAAATAGAAATCATCATCAATGGCCGGCGAACAGCCTTGGAAGTTCAGCCTGACGATTTCCTGGTGGATACGCTGCGCCAACAGGGGCTGTACAGTGTGCGAAGAGGCTGTGACACCACCTGCTGCGGTTTGTGCACCGTCTGGCTTGATGGCCAGCCGACACTTTCCTGCTCGCTATTATCATTTAGGGCGCATGGCAGGCAGATTACGACAATTGAGGGAGTGCCGTCCGAGGCGGAAAACTTTGCCCAATTCATGGCTGCCGAGGGTGCCGACCAATGTGGTTATTGCAGCCCGGGCTTTATTCTCACCGTGCTTGCCATGAAGCGGGAACTGGTTAATCCCACCGAGGCGCAGATTGTTCATTACCTGACAGGCAACCTGTGCCGCTGTACCGGCTATCAAGGGCAGCTTCGGGCTGTCAAGAAATATCTGGGGGTAACACCGTCATGAAATATGTAGGTAAAGGTTTAGCCAAAACAGACGCCATTGCCATCAGCACCGGCAAACCGGTATATACGGAAGATTTAGCGCCGGCCAACGCATTGGTGGTAAAAATCCTGAGAAGCCCTCATGCGTTTGCCCGGATTACAGCCATTGACACCAGCAAAGCCAAACTGGTTGCAGGGGTAGAATGCATTCTTACCTATAAAGATGTGCCGCAGGTACGGTTTACGCTGGCAGGCCAGTCCTACCCTGAGCCTTCACCATATGACCGGCTGATCCTTGATCCCATTGTGCGTTATGTCGGTGATGAAGTGGCCATTATTGCCGCTGTGGATGAAAAAGCTGCCAACGCCGCCATGAAACTGATCAAGGTCAGCTATGAGATTTTTGAACCGGTGCTTGATTTTGAACAAGCCATTGACCATACTTCGGTCGTTCACCCTGAGTCTGATCTCTTTTGTAACTTCCCGATCGGCATGGACAAGGAGCGCAACATTTGTTCCTCGCACACTGTCGCCGTCGGCGATGTTGAAGAGGAACTCAAAAAGTGTGACATTGTTATCGAGGAAACCTATTATACTCAGGCGCAGGCCCATGCCATGATGGAAACCTTCCGTTCCTTCACATATCTTGACCATGCCGGCAGACTGGTGATTGTCAGTTCCACCCAGGTGCCTTTCCACATCAGGCGGCATGTAGCCAGAGCACTGGAATTGCCAGCCAGCAAAGTGCGGGTGATCAAGCCGCGGATTGGCGGCGGTTTCGGTGGCAAGCAGACCGGTTCCGGTGATGTGTTTGCCGCCCTGGTCTCGCTCACCACCGGCAAACCGGCGATGTACATTTACAGCCGTACGGAAACCTTCAGCGCTACCACCAGCCGTCATGCCATGCGGCTTAAGGTCAGATTGGGAGCTGACAAGGAAGGTTTTATCCGGGCACTTGATATTGAAAACCTGTCAGATACCGGCGCTTATGGCGAACATTCGTCCACCACTTTTTCGGTATGTGGCGAGAAGACGCTGCCGCTGTACAATAAAACCCGGGCTGTGCGGTATCACGGACATGCCGTATATACCAACAAAATGCCGGCAGGAGCGCTCCGAGGCTATGGCGCCACGCAAGGCACATTTGCCCTGGAATCGGCTGTCAACCAGCTGGCTGCCCGGCTTTCCCTGGACCCGGCTGAGCTTAGGCTGAAAAACTTGATTAAAGAAGGCGAGACCTGCCTTATTTATCAGGGAAAAGTGCTTAACAGTTCCGCGCTTGACCGCTGTATTGCCAAAGGGAAGGAATTGATTGGCTGGAACGAAAAGTACCCCCGCCGGGAATTGCCTGACGGTAAAGTCCGGTCTGTCGGTATGGCGGTAACGATGCAGGGTTCCGGCATTGCCGGTATTGACACAGCCTCTATTGAAATACGTCTTTCCGATGCCGGTGAATATACCCTGTTGACAGGCTCAACCGATATGGGGACAGGCAGTGATACGGTATTGGCGCAAATTGCCGCCGAAGTCCTGCAAACTTTACCTGACAACATTGTTGTGCATGCCGCTGACACCGATGTTTCCCCCTATGATCCCGGCTCATATGCCTCCAGCACTGCCTATGTCACCGGCATGGCTGCCTTGCAAGCCGCCGAGGATTTAAAGCAGCAGATCATTGAGCAGGCGGCTAAGCTGCTTACCGTGACCCCGGCGGAAATTGACTTTGACGGTCAGGTGCTGCGAACAACTGACGGCAGTAAGTCGATGACGCTGGCAAAGCTGGCGGAAATCCAGGTGTTAGGGGCAGGCAAGCGGCAGCTGGTGGGCAATGCCACCTGCGGTTCGCCTATATCGCCGCCGCCGTTTATTGCCGGCTTTGTCGAGGTCGAGGTTGACCCCGCAACCGGTGTGGTTGAACTGCTTGACTATGTGGCGGTGGTGGACTGTGGCACCGTGCTTAACGCCAATCTGGCAAGGATTCAGGTAGAAGGCGGTATTGCTCAGGGTATTGGTATGGCGCTGTATGAAGATGTTCGCTACAGCCGCCGCGGCAAGATGCAGACCAATAACTTTATGCAGTATAAGATTCCCTGCCGCAAAGATGTCGGCAAAATTACGGTAGCCTTTGAAGCAAGCTATGAACCCACCGGCCCGTTTGGTGCCAAATCCATCGGTGAAGTGGTTATCAACACGCCGCCGCCGGCCATTGCCCATGCAGTATATAATGCGGTAGGCGCCAAAGTTACCCGGCTGCCGATAACCCCGGAAAGAGTATTTATGGGAATGAAAAGTCAGACAAAATAACGCGTACGCTTTTGCAGCAGGCAGGGTGTTATCAGAAAACATCTGCCTGCTGTAGTTGCCTGCCGCTTTTGCCGGCACACCACCTGATGGCAAAAATAGTTAGTACGGTAGTTAGAGATGCTGACAAAAGCGGAAAGTATAAGGAGGAGAATTTGTGCAAGACAATCAACTAAAACACCCTGTCGACGAGATGCTGCCCTTGGGACATTTGTTTACCTATGGGTTGCAGCATGTTTTGGCTATGTATGCCGGTGCGGTGGCTGTGCCGCTGATTATCGCCAATGCGCTGGGGTTGAGCCAGGAACAGCTGATTTATCTCATTAACGCGGATTTGTTCACCTGTGGTATTGCTACTTTGATTCAGACCCTGGGTTTTTGGAATATGGGGATTCGTATTCCTATTATCCAAGGAGTGACCTTTGCTGCGGTAACCCCGATGATCATCATTGGTCAGACTCATGGTTTAACTGGTATTTATGGTTCTGTTATTGTTGCCGGTATTGTGACCTATTTGATGAGTCCGTATTTTAGCCGTCTTATCCGTTTCTTCCCGCCGGTAGTGACAGGTACGATTATTACGATTATCGGTGTTACCCTAATGCCGGTGGCAGTACGCTGGGCGGCTGGCGGTAACCCGGCAGCTAAAGATTTTGCTTCTTTTTCATATATCTGTCTGGCACTTGTTACCTTGCTGCTGGTATTATTCTTCTACCGTTACTTTACAGGATTTTTAAGTAATATTGCTGTTCTTCTGGGACTTCTCTGCGGTACAGTGATCGCATCTTTGTTTGGCATGGTCAACTTCTCGCAGGTTGCCACAGCCAATTGGCTGGGAATTACCACCCCGTTTGCCTTTGGCCTGCCGACCTTTGACTTGGCTTCCATTGTCGCTATGATCCTGGTTATGCTGGTCGTTATGACCGAAACCACCGGTGACTGTATTGCCGTCGGCGAAATTATTGACAAGCCTGTTACGCAGGAAGATTTGACCCGCGGGCTCAGGGCTGACGGTTTTTCGACCATCCTGGGCGGTATTTTGAATAGCTTCCCCTATACGGCGTTTGCCCAAAACGTAGGCCTGGTCGGTTTGACCAGAGTAAAAAGCCGCTTTGTAGTGGCTGCCGCCGGTGCCATTTTAGTTATCCTGGGCTTGTTCCCTAAATTCGCCGCTGTAGTTGCCGCCATCCCCAATCCGGTATTGGGTGGCGCCGGTATTGCCATGTTCGGCATGGTGGCAGCCAGTGGGATTAAAACCTTGTCTAAGGTTCAATTTGACGGTACTCATAATATTATGGTAATTGCCATAAGTATGGGAGTTGGCATGATTACCCTGGCTGTCCCCAATTTCTATCACCAATTCCCCAGTTGGGCGCAGGTAATCCTACATAGCGGCATCACGGCCGGCAGTGTGGCGGCCATTATTCTGAATGCTGTCCTTAACGGCACCAATAAACCGGCTGAAGCGGCCATTGGCAAGCAGGAATATATTGGCTAACTAGAGAAAAACTAAAGGCGACAACCGAAATGCCGGTTGCCGTCTTTAATCCTTTAGAAGGGTAGTAGTAATAATGGACAAGATAGTCATAGTCAAAGGTGGCGGCGATATTGCCACAGGCATTGCCCATCGTCTGCACACGAGTCACTTTGCTGTAGTAATTTTGGAAATAGCTAACCCTACCGCCGTGCGGCGGACGGTTTCCTTTGCTCAGGCCGTAATACAAAATGCACCGGTGACGGTGGAAGCAGTGACAGCCGAATTAGCCACGCTTGCTGCAGTGCCGGAAAAGTTAGCCGCCGGCCGGATTCCGGTGCTGTTGGCTTCAGAGCCGCAAGAAGTACAACAGGTAATTGCTACCCTGAAGCCGGTGGCGATTGTTGACGCCATTTTGGCAAAACGCAACACAGGCACCCGCATCACCGATGCACCGGTAGTGATTGGCGCCGGACCGGGCTTTACCGCCGGCGAGGATGTTCATGCCGTAGTGGAAACCATGCGGGGCCATGATTTGGGCCGGGTCATCTATCACGGTACAGCCATTGCCAATACCGGCATCCCGGGTGAAGTGGGCGGCTTTACCATCGAACGGCTGGTCCGGTCGCCGGCGGACGGTGTGTTTGTGGCTTGCCGTGAAATCGGCGATACCGTAGCCGCAGGTGATATTGTCGGGCATGTAGGCGACACTGCCGTTAAAGTTAATATTGCCGGTATCTTGCGCGGTTTGCTGCAAAGCCAACTTACTGTTACCAGAAAAATGAAAATAGGTGATGTTGACCCGCGCTGCTGCCCGGAACATTGTTTTACCATCTCAGATAAGGCCAGAGCCGTTGGCGGCGGCGTACTGGAAGCCTTATTGCATTTGCGGGGGAACCATGGATAAGGATATTCTTTTCAAGCTTGCAGAATGTGCGCAGCAGGCGCAGCCTGCCGATATAATTACCCTTGTCGGCACACCGCCGGACAAGCATAATGCTGCCGGCAGCACGCTGGTCATTACCGCGGACTATACCGGCGGGCGCCTTATCGATGAGACTTTTACCAGGCTGGTTATTGACAAGGTAACCGCCACTGCCACCCCCTGGACCAAGCCCTTGCTTTTCGAAATCACGTATGCCGGAAACCAATACCGCTTGTTCTGGGATAAAATTTCCCGGCGGCGGTCGGCTTTGGTGCTGGGAGCAGGCCATATCAGCCAGCCGCTTACGGAGTTTTTGGCCAAAGTTGGTTATGCCGTTACGGTAGTGGATGACCGTCCCGATTTTGCCAACCGGACCCGCTTTCCGCAGGCTGAGCAGGTGGTGTGCCGGCCATTTGGCCGGGCTTTGACCGAACTGGCCCTGGCAGGTTTTGGCGCCATCATTATTGTTACCCGTGGTCATCGTTCAGACATGGAGTGTATCAGGGCGGTGATTACCCAGCCTGCATCCTATATTGGCATGATTGGCAGCCAGGGGCGGGTGCGGGGGGCGATGAAGACTCTCCTGGAAGAAGGTTTTGGCCGTGAGGCGGTAGACCGGCTGCGGGCGCCTATCGGGCTGGATATCGGTGCCGAAACGCCGGAGGAGATTGCCCTTAGTATTGTTGCGGAAATGGTAGCTGTTGACAGAAACGCCAATTGCCGTCCGCTGAGTGACAAGTGGAGGTACAAACATGGATGATACTATGGTTGAGGCTATTTGTGAGGCAAAGCAGGCAGGCTGGAAAGCAGCACTTGTTACTATTATTGCCACCCGCGGCTCCACGCCGCGCAAGGCCGGTGCCAGAATGCTGGTCTATCCTGATGGCCGCGTATTTGGTACCATCGGCGGCGGTTGCGCCGAAGCGGAGGCAAAACTGCAGGCGCTAACCGCGCTTGATGACAACCGGTCATCCATCTATAATGTGTCGATGACCGGCGATACAGCCGCGGACGAAGGTATGGCCTGCGGCGGGATTATGGAAGTATTTATTCAGGTGGTGTGAGCTATGCTCTGGGATGCACTGGGAATTACCCTGCCGGGCATGATTGCCTGTGTCGGTGCCGGCGGCAAGACCTCGCTGCTGCAGTCGCTGGCTAAGAGCGCCGGGCAGCAGGGCCGGCCGGTTTTGCTTACCGCAACCACGAAGATGTTTTATAACCAGGTGGCGGATTTTCAGCCGGTAGTGACAGACGATTATGCGGCAGGCCAGGAAAAAGTAGTCGAGGCACTAAAGTCAGGGAAAATAATCGCGTGGCTGTCCAGGCAAAATGGCGGCAAGGTTCTGGGGCTGCCGCCAGAGTGGCTTGCCAAGCTGGCAGCCGAGGTGCCTGCTGCTTATATTCTGGTAGAAGCCGACGGGGCCCGCTGCTCAAAGATCAAGGCGCCGGCGCCCCATGAACCGGTTATTCCTGCCGGTACTGCTATGACTGTCGGTGTGTTGAATCTGAGCACGCTGGGGCAGCCCTTAACGGCGGACAATGCTCACCGCCTGGATTTGGTAGCCGCCATTATTAGCAAGCAAGCGGGTGAGGTTGTTGACTGGCAGGATATAGCCCGCCTGGCGGTGCACTGGCAGGGGATTTTTCAGCATGCCCGGGGAACCAAGGTGCTGCTGCTAAGTGGCGGCGATATCGCTGCACAGGTCGCGGCGGCGCAAATTGCCGGGTATTGCAAGCTAGCCAAAGCCAACATTGAGCGGGTAGTGGTGACAGCCGGTTATGGCTGTTCCATGAAGCCGCTTGCGGTGTACCGGTTATGATACCGGTTGGTGCAGTAATCTTAGCGGCCGGAACCGCCAGCCGCATGGGAAAACAAAAACTGCTGCTGCCTTTAGCCGGCAAGCCCCTGATGGCCCATGTGCTCGGCACGGTTCATAGCCTGCCATGGGCGGCAAGTATTGCTGTTATTGGCGAGCCTGAGAGCGAACTGGCCGAATTATGCCGCCAATACCAGATAAGGTCGGTTTTTAATGCCAACAGGCACTGCGGTCAGGCTTCCTCCCTTGTTCTGGCCCTGCAAATGCTGCCGCAGCAGCTGGCAGGCATTATGTTCTTTTTGGGCGACCAGCCACTGGTATCCGGTGCCTTGATTGAAGCCATACTGGCGAAATTCAGGCAGGCCGCGAGCGACAAGGCGATTGTGGTGCCCTGCTGTCAGGGACAGCGCTACAGCCCGGTATTGTTTGGCAGCCATTGGCGTGACGGTCTGTCAGCTTTAACCGGTGATACCGGCGGGCGGCAGCTTATGCGTAATAACCCGGAATGGGTCAGTGAAGTGGACTGGCCTGAGCCTGCTTGCTTTTTGGACGCCGATACCTGGGAAGAATATATGAAGCTGAAAACGTTGGCTGAAGGATAATTTTTTGCAGTGTGTTGTTACTATATGACATTTTTCGAATTGAATAGCTTTTGACATAATGGCAAATACTATACACAGGCTTCCAAAAATTATGATGGAGGTGGCTGTATATGGGTAAAGTGATGTCAGAAGAAACCAAATATAAATTAGCGCATGAGCTCGGTTTTGGTGAAAAAGTCGAGGACGGCAACTGGGACGATGTTACAACAGGTGAAGTTGGCTCCATGGTCAGAGAAGCCATTAAACGTGGTGAAGAGGCGATGGCGGCAGAAGCGAAAGCCAATGGAGAAATTCATCAGAACGCGAAATAGAAATAAAGGAAGCTGGCCTGAAGTGATTACTTCGGGCCAGCTTTTTTATACAAAATCAGATAATATCGGCTAATATGCACACTACACATATATTAGACGATTAAGTCAATTACGCTTTTACCGCCAAGAAACGGGACATTCTTTGTGCTTCTTTTATTATTGCATTTTAAAGCAAAATGTACGTCCTCCTTGCTTTTCCCCTTGCGTTTTTTACTTTGAATTCGTAATAAGAAGCGTAGTGAGGACAAGTAGGGATGTTCCTCATAACAATGTGGAAGAAGCAAGGGGACAGTCCGAAACCACTGATATATCCATGTTTTTTAGCTTATCTGCATAAATAGCGGAGTTAATCTGTGATATGCTATAAAATTGGCTATTTGCTTCCAAAATACATGGTCACAAAAGGATAGTAGTGCTGCTATCCTTTTAAGATTCACGGCTAAGGCCGTTAATTTGGCTTGCATTGACATGCTTTTTAGACCGTACCCTCGGGCACGATCTAATCCGTGGAAACGCTTCATTTCCCCATTTTTCCACTCATGACTGGCTCGTTTTTTGTACTTAAGCTTGAACTGAGTAGTCTTAGTCATTTGACTATGTTCATAATATTGAGCATTATGTTCACCGACGCCTAGTACTTTTTTCTTAACGTTTTTGCCTGCACATTCGAGTAGTTTGGGGCATTGAATACACTGTGATTTATCAAAATGATATTTATAGATGTTACTTCTATTTTTATATTTTTGATACACCTTTTTATAGGTGTTATTACCCATCTCACAAAACCATTGATCACTGTCTTTATTGTAAGTAAATCTGCCCTCGTCTATTTTGTAGACGCAAGGATTTACTGGAATGATAGCTTCAACTGAATCGGTTTGTAGGGTATCTAAAATTGTTTTTCGAAAATAAGCTTTATCTCCATACACCTCTTGTATGGTCAATCCACATGCTTTACTTCGCTGATAGAGTTCATCAAATTTGCTACCATCTACATAGGCACCGTTATCAACTGTTACTGCGGTAATAATCCTCGCTTCTGGAATCATTGCAAATTCTACTTTATATCCGTAAAAACTGTCTGTTTGCGATTTGTACCCCACACGAGCATCTTTATCTACAAGTGACCGGATTCCTTTTTGCGCGATAAATTTAGGATCTTGTAATACTTCCTTTGCTTCGTTAACAGCTTTTTGACTGCTGGGCAGAATGGAGAGATCTACATGGTTTTCCGCTTTACTGATTATGGTTTCTAAATATGTTTTCATAATCTGCTTCGCTTCGTTGTGGTCCTCTATGAGCTTGTAGTTAGGAACTTCGCCAATTAGCTCAGATGGGATTTCTCCGTTTTCTTCCTCAATAGCCTTTATGATTCTTCTGGCTAGATGCTTCATGATTCTTTCTGGTACTTTTTTTATTGTATTGGCATGGGTGTGAGTAGCGTCCATGCTCAGTCCGGTCCCTTTTATAATGCCTTTTTCTATACACTGGCGGACTACTTCCTGAATAATATCATCCACACTTGTTTCTTTTAATCGTTGTCTCCTAAACTTGGTAAGTAGACTGGCTTCTGGCAAATCATCTTCGGGATTTAGTCCCAAAAACCACATATAGGCTAAGTTTAGTTTAGCTTCTTCAATGACTCTAACATCGGATAAGTTATATAGATATTGCAAAATAAGTAACTTTGCTAGCATTTCCGGCTCTTTAGCAGGCCGCCCCAGGTGCTTACAGTATGAATCTTTCAGTAAATCGTTAATGAAACTAAAATCAACATGGGCTCCAATTGTCTTCAGAATATGGTCATTGGGAATTCTGTCATATAACACGCTATATATACTTAATTGGTGAGGCACATGTCTAAGCAAAGCAAATCCCTCCTTTCCGGCAAATATCTACAGTTATATTTTACCATAATAGAGGGATGTTGCTCTATTTATTGACTTTTTTAGTGGTTTCGGACAGTCCCATTGCTTCTTTGCCCTTTTTTGATACCTACTATTAATTTTAAATGATTTGTGTTCATGTCAGGAAATTTTTTCATGAGTTTGTAATTTGAAAAAGTCTACAAGGTGCGTACATCCACGATAGTCCAGTCACGGTCGTATGTCCGCTCCAAGATAACGTTATAGAACTTGCCGGTATCGTTCCGGCGAACTTCAACGACAGCCCGCTGGTTGGAAGCGGTAAGAAGTGAAAAGGAATCACGGTTAGAATTAAAGCCATATTGGGCGGCCTTATTCTTTACATAATCCACAGGACTGTTGATATAGGCATAGTTGCCGTTATAGCTGTTCTTACTCTGGTAATAAAGCTTCCCATCCCGCAGATAGGCGTGGCTTTTGTCAACTTTCGACCCGAGGTGCCTAGAGTCAGCCCGGTAATAAACCTTGCCATCCTGATACAAGGCCTGGTTTCCATTGGGACCTGGCCAGCTGTGTCTGTGCTGGTGCCAGTCGCGTCCCGGTGAGCGGGAATCCTTGGCAAATTGCTGCGCTATTTCCGCTTTTACCGGATACACATTGGCAGTTGTTTCGGCAGCGAGGGCTTTAGTAGCCGGCATACCAGACAATACGGCTCCGGTCATCATTGCAGCACCCATTAAAGCAGCGGTGCGACGCTTAAATTTGAGTCTCAATTGCCTGCGTTTTATGCTGTTTTTTCCCAATATTATCCCTCCTTCAACTGTATTTAACTTTAGTGTTTCGCATTATCAAATCATAATTCTAGGTAAATAATGAAGAATCAAGGGATGATTCTGGTTTCGTAACTTCCCCGTTCGACAGCCCTCAGCTTGGTGTATTGTATGGGGGAAGAGCTTACTTTACATGCTGAACAGGCGATAGCCGCAGAAGCGAAAGCCAATGAAGAATTGCATCAGAACGAGAAATAAAGAAAGCTGGCCTGAAGTGATTACTTCGGGCCAGCTTCCTTTTATACAAAAGTCAGTCACACCTATTCGCTGTGGAGGAGTTATTTGATTGAAACGGTATGGGACATTGCACTGAAAAAGCAGGCCGGTGCTGTATATGTTTAGTATGGAAGAGTGCTTGCCACCGGCGGAAAGGGAAAGGTATAATCAAAAGAAATAACGATAAGTAAGAGGGTGCCTGTTTGGTTAATTGGATTACAAAAAGGAAAAATGCTTACGGGATTGTACTGCTGGTAATCAGTCTTTCTTTGGCCGGCTCCTGGCTGCTCGGCAGAGGAATGCCGGAGAAAAAAGGCCCCCAGGCTGTGCAGGGGGTGCTTGATCTTTCCGGCTGGGACTTTGCAATTGACGGGAATGTTGCGCTGAACGGCCAATGGGAGTTTTACTGGCAGCAATTGCTGACTCCGGATGATTTTGCCGGCAACGGGCCGGCTGCCGTTCCCAGGTTGACCGGGTATCTAAAGGTTCCTTCCCTCTGGGCGGGAAGGCTGGGGGAGGAAACCCTGCAGACAGAGGGCTGCGGTACTTACCGGTTGCGGGTTAAGCTTAAGCCAACGACTGATACACTGGGGATAAAAACTCAGTATATCCGCCAGTCCCATAAGCTGTTTGTCGACGGGTTTCTGCGGGGGCAAAGCGGCAATCCTGGAACCGGTGAACATGTTTATACGTCCGGCAATACCCCGTATACCACCTTTTTCAGTGTACAAGGGGATCAACTGGAAATCATCGTGCAGGTGGCAAATTATACCTACCGTCCAAACAGTGGAATTGCCACCTCGGTATACCTTGGCCGGCAAAATGACATTATCGTTTTGGAAAACAGACTATCCAGGAGTGAGCTTATTGTATTTGCCGGGTTGTTTTTTATTGGCCTTTATCATATTTGTGTGTTCTTTTACCGGCCTGATAACCGGAGTTTAGGGTATTTCGGCCTGTACTGCCTTATTATGGCTTTGGCCCAATTTACGCAGGGGCAGCGGCTGATGGCGCAGTTTTTCCCGGAAATACCCTTTGAAATGATTTATAAAATAAAAAGCCTGGTCGGCTTTGGCCATGTTGTGGCGATGGCCCTGTTTTTGAAAGAGGCCGGCAGAGAACTGATTCCACCTAAACTGTTTACAGCTATAATCGGTATTTTTGGCAGTTACTTGCTGGTTATTTTATTATCGCCGCTAAAACTGTATTCTTATGTGGAGCTGCCGTTTGTTGTGCTGCAAAGTATCGTTTACATCGTTATTGTTTTTTTTCTGTGCCGGTCACTGTGTCAAAAAAGGTACGGAAATTTAGGGCGGTTGGGCCTGCAAATTCTGATTTGTGCCTTTACTTGCATCGTAATGACCATTTTGGAAATTTTCTTATACCAGAATGATTTTCTGCCGGCCCGGGTGCTTGGCGATTTTGGTGCATTGAGTTTTGTCATACTGACGTCGTTGATTCTGGTTATCCGCTTTTCCGACGCCTATGATACGATTGACGATATGTCACAAAGGCTGCTTAATCTAGATAAGCTCAAGGATGAATTTTTGCTGAATACGTCCCATGAGCTTAAAACGCCGCTGCAGGGCATCCTTACTATTGCGGAAGCCGGGCTGGAAGGCACGGAGAGCCAGGCAGCCTCTCGCCAGACGGAATATTGGCAGCAGATTATTTCCATTAGCCGCAGGCTGATTAATCTGATCAATGATATTTTGGATTTTTCCCGGCTTAAAACCAGGGAGCTCCGGCTGCAACTGGTGCCGGTGGACAGTAAATCGGTAGTTGATGCCGTATTGGATGTGGCCGGCTATATGCTGCCGCCGGGAAAAATCCGGCTGATTCAGGCACTGCCGGCAGGCTTGCCGGCTATTGTCGCCGACGAAGACCGGCTGAAGCAGGTACTGTTTAATCTTATCGGCAATGCCGTCAAATTTACCCGCGAGGGAGAAATCCAGGTTAAGGCTGAACTGCGGGAGGGCCGTTTGCGGATCGTTGTGGAGGATACCGGCTGCGGTATACCGGAGGAGCGGCAGAAAACGATATTTGATGCCTTCGAGCAGGTTGAGCATAGGCGCGGGGGGACGGGCATCGGGTTAACGATTTCCCGTCAATTGGTTGAATTAATGGGAGGCAAGCTGTGGCTTGACTGGTCGGAACCCGGTGTGGGGTCCCGCTTTGCCTTTGAATTGCCGGTCAGTCAGGCCGCGCCGGAACTGGTTGGCGACCGGCAGGCAAACTACCGGCAGCAACCGTTACTGCCGGCATTGCCGCTGCAGACAATAAAAAACGGAGCATTCACCATATTGGCAGTGGATGATGAACCGGCCAACCTGCAAATGGTGCTCCGGGTATTTGCTCAGGAGGACTATACTATTCTTACGGCTATGACGGCCGGGGAGGCGCTGGCGCAGATCGGCTCAAGCCGCAATCTGGATTTGGTGTTGCTGGACGTAATGCTGCCAGATATGTCTGGCTACGAATTGTGCCGCAGAATCAGGGAGCGGTACTCTATGCTGGAACTGCCGATTATCGTCCTGACAGCCTGCAATTCGCAGGAGGACATTGCCGCCGCTTTTGCCGCCGGGGCCAATGATTTTGTTGCCAAGCCGTTTGCCAGTCAGGAAATCAGGTCGCGGGTCAGGACGCTGCTGTCCCTGCAAAAAGCCGTAAAGGATGTTGTCCGGGCAGAAATGGCCTTTCTGCAATCCCAAATCAAGCCGCATTTTTTGTATAATGCGCTCAATACCATTGTTGCTTTTTGCTATACCGACGGGGAAAAGGCCGGGATGTTGCTGAGTGAATTCAGTAATTACTTGCGCAAAAGCTTTGAAATCCAGGGAACAGCTATTTATACCAACCTGGAGAACGAGCTGGAGCTGGTGCAGTCCTATGTGGAACTGGAAAAAGCCCGCTTTGGTGGCAGGCTGGAGGTCCATTACGCCATTGATCCCCATGTATGGCAAGTCCCTATTTTGCCGCTCACTATCCAGCCGCTGGTGGAAAATGCGATTCAGCATGGGATTATGCAACAAAGTGGCAAGGGACAGGTGCGAATTACAGTGAAAAAGGAAGGCGGCACTGTGGTCATAACGGTGGCCGATACCGGTGCAGGAATTCCCCCGGACCGGCTGGCCAGCCTATTGACTGATTCCGGCGCAGAAAATACTGGAATCGGTCTGCAAAATATCAATCGCCGTCTGCAGTCCTTTTATGGGCAGCAGCTGGCGATCGTCAGCAAGGTGGATGAAGGCACCACTGTAACTTTTCAGATTCCCGTCCGGCCGGAATCGGCAGACGAATAACTGTTTTCAGGATATGGGCCTGTGGTCCGGTGCTCCGGTGTTCCGGTCTACTCCTTGGGCGCGGCAGGAGTTTGGTTTAAATAAAGTAAAGTCAGGGCAACGCCTAACGTCGTGCGGCCTGTAAAAGAGTTCAGGGAGAATCCCAGAATTTTTTCAATTGACTGCTTGCGGAACAATACGGTTTTATAATGAATAAACAATTTCTCCGCCACTGTCTGCAGGCTGTCGTTCAACAATATGGCTTCCAGCGTGACAAACAGTTCGGTGCCGTTTTGCCGGTCATAGCGGAGCAGCTTGCCGAAGGTGTTGTTAATCAGGGTGTCGATTTCCGGCTGGGGAATGTAATGGGCTAAGGGCATTATTAGCCCGCTGTCCAGGAAATGATAGATTTCTGTTCGGGGAGATATTCGTATGCCGAGCAGGGCGGCATAGCGGGCTTCCCGGTACCCGGCGGCAAAGTTGCTAAAGGTGCCTGGCTGCGGGGCAATGCCGATAGCTGCTACTGTCTGGGGGAACCGGCTGTCCAGCAGGGCTTTCAGCCGGGCGGCGGCAAGCTGTTCCTCTTCCTTGGCATTGGCGGCAGAGACAGGGGAAAAATCCAGTATGCCCAACCCGTGGGGTGTTTCCCAGGCCAGCAGTGAGCCGGTTGATAATGCATCAAGCATAGCGGTGCGGCGGTGTCTGAAGTCCGGAGCCAGGTTGTTTTCCGGCGCTGCAGTTTGCGGAGCCGGCAACAGAAAGAAGAGAGAAAAGGGCTGGGAGGCGTCAAGCCCCAATTGTTGAGCTTGTCCGGCTATTTCCTGATCGTTGGTCGGTGCTCCTTTGAGCAAACGGTTAAAAAATTCACCGCGCCGTTTTGGCAGAGGTTCATAAGCAGCTTGCGGAATTTTCCCCATGATTTTTTCGATGGTGGCGTCCAGCCGGCGTTTAATTACCGGTTTGACGATATAGTCAATGGCGTCGACTTCAAAGGCCTGCAGGGCGAACTGATTATGCGCGGTAACAAAGACGACGGTTAGATTGTTTTGGTATTGACGCATTTTTCTGGCGGCATCCAAGCCGTTAGCCGTTGGCATCTGGATGTCGAGAAAAACCAGTTGAACCGGCTCGTGCCGAAGCTTTTGGCAGGCTTCCTCAAGGTCGGTATATTCGCCTACGATTTCAAGAACAGGATATTGCCGGAGCAGATAGGATAATGCTTCGAGGGCCGGCAATTCATCGTCAATGAGGATGGTTTTTATCATGGGACGTATACCTCTTGTTCTGCATGATTTTTGTTGCTGCGCGGTAAGGCGACAGTGTATGGTGTTTATTTCCCTGTAAGCAGGTTGTTTCCTGCCGGAAGAGATACTATCCAAAAAGATAAGAATATCCAGACAAAATTATCCTTTAGGATAATTTTGTCTGAACAGAGCGGATAAATCAAATATTATACAGGAAAAGACAGGCTGACTGTATAAATAATTCATATTTTACGGAATTATGTTATTTTGTGGGAGGCCTGTTAGCATGGAAATGGGTGGACGGACTGAAACGAGCAAAGGTATATCTAGCATTAGGAAAAAATTGATTGGAATTTTAGTGAGCGCCGTTGTAGTCGGCCTGGCATTATCCTCGTTTTTGATTTATGAGACGGCGCAAAAGGCGCTGGTGGAGAATACCGAACAGTCTATACAGGCACTGGCTGTCAGTTCAGGGCAGGAGGTGGGGCTGTGGCTGAATGAACAGAAGTCCTACATTACCACCCTGGCCAATTCCCCTTTGGTAGAGGTAGGCAATGTGCCCCGTACCTGGCCGTACCTGGCTGGAGAGATGGCCCGGGCGACCGATTATGATGTTTTGTTTGTGGCCAATGAAAAGGGCGATTATTTTTCGGCGACCCGCAATGACCGGGGAGGGATCATCCAGGGGGGCGCCAATGTCGGTGACCGCGAGTATTTTCCCGAAGTTATGAAGGGCAAAACAGTGATTTCCGATCCGGTCATTTCCAAGACCTCGGGACATCTGGTGGTTGTGGTGGCCGTGCCGCTGAAACGGGACGGCCGGGTAGTGGGAATGATCGGCGGCAGCATGAATATTGAAAAATTGATGCAGAAGATCAGCGGCACCAAGGTATACCAAACAGGCTATGCCTTTTTAGTCCAGGGCGATGGGCTGGTCATTGCCCATCCGGAGAAAAGTGTGGAGATGAAGAGCAATTTTCTCAAGGAAGGTGATCTTCGCCTGCGGCAGGCACTGACAGAGGCTTTGCAGGGTAAGCAAGGCATTACCCCATACCGTTGGGGCGAGGTGGACAAGTATGCCGGGTACGCGCCGGTGCCTGGCAGCAATTGGGCCTTGGTGGCTTCGGTGCCGGCCGACGAAGTCCACAGCCGGTTGACGACAGTTAGCCGCATTTCGTTTCTGACCCCGTTATTTGTGGCTGTTTTGATTATCGGAGTGACCGGATTGCTGCTTACCAAATGGCTCATCCGACCACTCAATGATTTTCAGTCGATGATGGCGGTAGTGGAAACCGGTGACTTTACGGTGCGCGGCAAAATATATGCCAATGACGAGATCGGAGCGTTGACCGGCGCAGTGAATCATACGCTGCAGGTGCTGGGCGACATGGTCGGCGATATCCGGCAGACGACGGGGCTGATGAAGGATGCCTCGGTCGATTTGATTGATGTTTCGACCACATTGGCAGCCAATAGTGAGCAAATGAGTGCCCAGATATCGACAATCAGCGCCACGGTGGAGGAGATTTCGGCCGGCATTGAAGAAACGGCCAGCTCGGCCGAGGAGGTAAGTCATGGTGTGGATGCGGTGGCCGGACTGGCTAACGGAATGTCGGCCGCCGCGCAGCATGTGTCGGCAACAACCAACCGGATTGCCGGCCAGGTTGACCAGGTGAGTGAGGTCGTGGCGGAAATATCGCAAAGCATCAATCGTGTGGCTGCTTCAGCAGGGGACGTCTCCGCTTCTATGGCGGAGGTGGACCGGGCAGTACAGGAGATCAGCTGTTCGCTTGGTCAGGTCGGCCAGCATTGCGACCGGTCCATTCACATTACGCTGGCGGCAGAGAATCAGTCGCAGGAAACGACGGCAATGATTCAAAAACTGAGCATAACGACGAAACGGATTAATCAAATTGTTGATGTCATTCGCAGCATTGCTGAACAGACCAATATGCTGGCCCTGAACGCCACCATTGAGGCGGCCGGGGCCGGAGAGGCCGGAAAAGGGTTTGCGGTGGTGGCGGCCGAGGTCAAAGAACTGGCGAAACGGACGGCGGAAGAGACGCGTCATATTGCCCGGCAAATTGAAGAAATGCACAGTGATATGGGCGAGGCAGTCGGCGCGGTGAGTAAGATTGCCACCGTTATTACGGAAACGACCGGCATTACCCGAACGATTGCATCAGCGGTTTCCGAACAATCGCGCAGTGTTGGTAATATTACAACGGCAATGACGGCAGGTGTCAAAGAAGTGGCAGGCATTAGCAAGGAGATCAGCGATATCGCAGACCATGCCCAGCAGGTGTCGCAAATGGCGGCGGCGGCCTCAGAGGGAGTCAGACAAGTGGATGAGGCTACGGCGGATATTTCGGTCAAAGCGGTGGAGACGGCTAAAAGTGCCGACCAAATGTCGGCGTTAATGGGGAATATCGTTTTAGCGACTAAAGAGATTGCCCAGGGAACCCAAAACATTACAGAAAGCATTCAGGAAGCCGATGCCGCTACAGCAGATATGGCCGGCACCGCTTCGCACACCAGCGGCTCTGCCAGTGAACTGGGCGAAACGGCCCACCATCTGGAACAGATGATGGCGCAGTTCAAAATTTAGGTGATAAAGGCGTCCCGAACAGGGGATAGGCTGGCTGTGACAAGCGATGATCAAAAAATGAGTGGTGACAAGGATGGATTTCGGTCAGGAATTACTGCAAGAATTTGTTGAAGAAGCCAAGGCTCATATCGGAACACTGGAGGTAGGACTGCTGCGTCTGGAAGAAGGCAGTTACGAAGCATCTTTGTTGGATGAACTGTTTCGCGCTGTTCACAGTGTAAAGGGTACGGCCGGTTTCTTTGAAATGGATAAAGTTGTAACTTTGGCGCATGCCATGGAAACCCTGCTGGGAAGACTGCGCAACCAGGAATGCGGTATTACCGTAGCGATGATTGACGGACTGTTACTGGCTGCCGATCAATTGAAGGACCTGGTAAATAATCCTGCCGGTCAGGAAGGGATAGACATTGATAGCGCTTTGAACATTCTGCAAGCTCTGACCGGCAAGACGCAGCAGCAGCCGGCCGGCGCAGAAGGCACGCTGGATGTCTGGGAGTTGTGGAACCAATTGACCGGTGAGGCCACTCAGGCAGCAGCGGTGCCGCAGGATGAAAGCCTGCCGCCAGCGACCGGTAACCAGAGTACCATACCGGCGTCTGATCGAGGTGCGGTCAAAAAGCCTTACACTGAAATCAGCAAGACGCAGGCCGGCCTGGTGGAGGAAAGTATCCGGGTCAAGGTAGCGTTGCTTGACGATTTGCTGAATATTATCGGCGAAATGGTTTTGCGGCGGAATCAATTGCTGCGCATTACTGAAAGCCTTGGTTGTGAGGCACCGCAGCTGGATGTGGTAACTCACGGGATCGACAGTTTAACAACCAAGCTGCAGGAAAAGGTTATGAAGGCCAGAATGCAGCCTGTTGCCAATGTATTTAATAAGTTTCCCCGTATTGTCCGGGAACTGGCGCGCAGTTTGGGCAAAGAGGTGGAACTGGTTACTCAGGGGAACAACGTGGAAATGGACCGTTCGATCATTGAAGCGCTGGCCGACCCGATGACCCATCTGGTTCGCAATGCCCTGGACCATGGCATTGAGACGCCGCAGGACAGAATGGATAAGGGCAAGCGGCTGCCGGCGACACTGCTTTTACATGCCTATCATGAAAGCGGACGGGTGGTCATTGATATCCAGGATGACGGTGCAGGCATTGATCTGGAGAAAATTAAAACCAAGGCGGTGGCCAAAGGCTGGGTGACGGAAGCGGAAGCAGCACTATTAAAAGAAGCTGAGCTGCTGAGTTTTATTATGAAACCGGGATTCTCCACTATTGACCAGGTTACTGCCGTATCCGGCCGGGGAGTCGGCATGGATGTGGTCAAAACCAATATTGAAAAACTGGGCGGCAAAGTAGAGGTATTTACCGCTAAGGAGCAGGGCACTACGTTTCGCCTGCTGCTGCCATTGACTTTGGTCATTATTTCTTCCTTTATTGTGGAAGGGGCCAGCGATGCCTTTGCCATTCCGCAGGCCAATGTCAAGGAACTGGTATTGCTGCAGCCGGACAATCAACAGCAAAAGCAGATTGAATTTATTCATGGTACGCCGGTGCTCCGCCTGCGCAACCGTCTGCTGCCACTGGTCCGGCTTGTCGATATTCTCGGAATAGAAGGAGCCCATGCCGACAGTGCGGCTTATTTTGCCGATGAGACCAGAACCTTTCGCATTCTGGTGGTTAAGAGCGGCAACTTATGGTATGGTCTGGCGGTGGATGCCGTCTATGATACCGAGGAAATTCTGGTAAAGCCGGTTCCGGCGGCACTGAAAACCAGCGGCTGTTATTCCGGGGTGACCGTGTTGGGCGACGGGCGGATTGCGATGATTCTCGATCTGGAGCTGGTTCATCGGAAAGCCGGGTTGTCTTTGCAGGAGGAAAAGCTGAGGTCGACGGTGGAGGTAAATTCCCGGACGGAAGAAACCAACCTGCTCTTATTTCGGACCTCCGGCGGCGAATTGTTGGGGATTGATCTGTCGATGGTGGCCAGAGTGGAGAAAGTGGCGGTAACAACCTTGCAAAAGATCGGATCACAGCAGTATGTTACTTTTCAGGAGCGGATTGTTCGCGTTATCCGGCCGGAATACTATTTGCCGCTTAGCCGGCGAAAGACAAAGACTGACTGGGTATATGTCATTTTGCCGCGGTTTGTCAGAATTCCCGTCGGCATCGTGGCCGAGGAAATTTATGATGTGGTTTCCACGCCAATCCAGCTAGAGGGCTGCAATAGCAGTGGACAGAGCACTCTCGGTTCTATTTTGGTGAATGGACAGATTGTCACGCTGCTGGATATGTATGCCCTGTTTCAGACGGCAGTGCCTGAATATTATCAGGTTTCCCGGCAGTTTCCCGCAGAAGGGGAGGATGCCGGGAAGCCGCAGCGGGTAAAAATTTTACTGGCCGAGGACACTCCTTTTTTCGCCCGTGTCACCAAAAGTTACCTGGAAAGTGACGGCTACGAGGTTGTGGTGGTGGAGGACGGGGTGCAGGCGCTGGCTGCGCTGGACACTCAGTCTTTTGATGTGGTTGTCAGCGACGTGGAAATGCCCAAAATGGACGGGCTGGAACTGGTACGGACCATCCGGGCGCGGGAGGATATTAAGCACTTGCCGGTGATCGCCCTGACCTCGCTAAGCGGCGAGACCAACCGGGAAAGGGGCTTGCGGGCGGGCTTTGATTTATATGAAGGCAAATTAAACAGGGCGAGATTATTAAAAAGTGTTGCCGCCGTGCTGCAAAAGAATCAGCAAGATAAGTCTTGAAAGCGCTGCTGTGGCTAAGCACGGAAAGGAGGGGACTGCGGAATGGCTCGTGTGCTTATTGTAGATGATTCGGCGTTTGCCCGGAAAAGCTTAATAGAAATCATCCAGGGATTAGGGCATAAGATTGTGGCGGAAGCGGCGAATGGGGCACAGGCTTTTGTCGAATATGTCAAGCATAAACCGGATATAGTGACTATGGATATGACGATGGAAGGCATCAGCGGGGCGGAGACGATTTCCAAGATCATCGCCGGGTATCCTGATGCACGGATTATCGTCATTAGTGCCATTGAAGAGCGACAGGTCATTCTGGATTCTCTGGAGCGAGGAGCCCGGCATTTTATTATAAAACCCATTACTGTTAGTAAAGTCGCACAGGTTGTTGGCCATGTCCTGAATCAAAACTTTGATTACCCCAAGCACCTGGAAATGGTACGGCGCCTGAAGGGAACTACCGGTACGGAGGAACGGCTTAAGACGATGGGGGATGTACACTGGCCGCCCTATCAAATTTTTCGGGACGATAAAATGGTGCAAGTTGCTATTTATCCCACATTGTCGCCGGTCAGTTGCCAGAGTCTGCTGATTGAGGTGCAGGAATATCTGGAGGAGGAAGCTCGGTTGCTGTTGAATTTTGGCCCGACTGCCAGCCTTAAACCGGAGGCGTTGGCTGCGTTGGACCAGTTGGTGCAGACGATTGAAAATAAAGGCGGCACCGTGCGGGCAATCTCCTATGACTTGAACTTCACCGAAAGCCTGGCCGAACAGGGGTATGCCTATTTGGCGAATGTTGTCCGTTTATTTTCCCGGTAGACCTGCCCGGTGGAGCGTCATCAGATAAATAAAGTAGGTAAGGCAGATGGATAAACAATGGCAAAAATACTGATTGTTGATGATAGTCCGGTGGAAATAAAGATTATGCGTAATTTTCTGCAGAATTGGCATGAAATTATTGAGGCCCGGGAGGGGAAAGAGGCTCTTGCTCTGGCGGCGGCCTGCCAGCCGGATTTGATTCTATTGGATATTATTATGCCCGGTCTTGACGGTTTTGCTATTTGCCGGGCGTTGAAAAGCCGGGTTGAACTGGCAGATATTCCAGTCATCTTTATCACCAGCGCCACTCAGATCCGGGATGTGGTGGAAGGCTTTCGCTGCGGCGGTCAGGACTATATAATAAAACCCTTTTACGCCTTGGAACTGCAGGCTAGAATCAAGGTTCATCTGGAACTCCGGCAATCGCAGAAAGCCCTGCAGCAATATATTTTGCAGGTGGAGCAAAAGAATGAAGAATTGAAAGAGATGATGGAAAAGCTGGAGATTTCCGCGAAAACCGATTATATAACAGGGCTGGCTAACCGCCGCTGCATGATGGAAACCCTGCAGCAGGCAATGGTCCGGTTGCAAGAAAAAGGCGGGCAGGATGCAATCCTGTTGGGGGATATTGATAATTTTAAACGGATAAATGACACTTATGGGCATGAATGCGGCGATATGGTGCTGAAAACAGTGGCAGAATGCATGCAGTCGGTGTTGGGTAGCCAGAACTACCTGTCACGCTGGGGTGGTGAAGAGTTTTTGATGCTGTTGCCGGGCAGCGGACTGGCTGAGGCTAAACAGTGTGCCGAGCGAGTCAGGGAAGCTATTGCCCAGCATGTGTTTGTGTACCGCAGTCAGGAATTCACCTTGACGATCACTCTGTCGGTGCTGGGGCTGACCGCTGATTCCGCACTGGATGACAGTATACGGGTACTTGATAACGGACTGTACCTGGGGAAACGGTGTTCGAGAAACTGCGTGGTTGACTCCCGGGACGGCTCTATTTATTCCCGACAGCAGAGTGGTTGATACAGAAATACCCCAAAGTCCAATGCGAACTTGGGGTATCTTTTTGTTATGACTGATTTATAATAATCCGGGAAAACTAATCTGAATATTTTCTTGGAGATAGGAGAAAGTTATGCCCTCTGCCTATTGGTACTATGGATTAGTTGTTATTGCGCTGATCTTGCTGGCTGCTTCATTATTATATAGAAAAGATTGGAAGCTGCTGGTGTTGCAGCTAACAATTACTGGCATAATTCACCCGTTCGAGATCGTAGTATTGATCCTAACAGATGCATATCGCTACTTTCCTGGTATTCTGGCTGACCTGAGACTGGATAACTATTTGGGCTCATACATATCTAACTCGCTCATTGTGCCGGCTTCTGCGGTAGCCATAAATGCGTTTTCACTTTCCTGGGGATATATAGTGCCTATTGCCGTTATCTTCACTGGTATCGACTGGTTCTTCGCAACCCTCGGCATTTATCAGCACTTTTGGTGGAAATCAGCTTATACCGGCATCGGACTTATTATTCTCTATGGAATAAGCAGGAAGATTTGGTCAGGACTGCAGGAAAAGAGGAACTGTTCAATTTTTAGACTTACCGTCATTTATCTAACCTATGCTTCTATCCATAATATAATCGTTTTCTTGGTAAACCAAGGGGGCGAACTATTTAAATTTCAGGTTCCCTTGGCAGGGGATCCCGAGAAATTTCACCAGGGATTTTTTTACCTCTATCTTTTTATCACCAGCGTAATTATTGTATTAGTAATAGGTCTAAAGCTGCCTTTGCACTACCGGTTGCTCGGTATTGCATTTTTGACTTTTGTGTATTGGGTTATAGGCGGGTATCACATTTTTGTTCCCCAAGTTGATGATATTTCAGCATGGCAGCTTATCTTAGTGCCAATAATTGTGGTGCCTATTCTAATGTGCCTTTTTCGTATCGCTAAAATAGATTACATTTTTCCTAAATAAAAATAACAGGCTAGTGCTGAACCAATATGGGTTAGCATTAGCCTGTTTAGTTGCCACCGGACAATTTGGCTTCACTGGATAACAATTTATTAAATTATACTGAATGAAGCCAGCGATAATGCAAGCCAGCAAATTGATCCTAACAAAATCGGCTTTGTACCGCTTTTTACTAATTTTATTACATTTGTATTAAGCCCGATAGCAGCCATCGCCATGATAATAATAAACTTTCCAAGCTGCGCAATGGAAGCCCCCATTCCCTGTGGCATCGGGATAAAAGTGTTAACGATAGAGGCAGCTACGAAGCCGATCACAAACCACGGAAATATTTTCCCCATAATATAGCTTTCATTGCTTTTGTCGTTTCCATGATGCTTTGGCGAGTTTTGAGACGTATAAATAGCCAGTACCAGCGTAATGGGTACAATCATCAGAGTTCGTGTTAATTTCACAATGACGGCAAGGCTACCGGCCTCATTGCTGAAGGCATACCCGGCTGCAACCACGGAGGATGTATCATTGATGGCAGTGCCTGCCCATAAACCGAAGGTATGATCACTCATGCCGAGAATATGCCCAAGCAACGGAAATAGAAATGCTGCAATTACATTGAACAAGAAAATGGTTGATATAGAGCGTGCAACTTCCTCGGCATTGGCACGAATCACCGGTGCTGTTGCCGCAATTGCGGAACCGCCGCAAATCGCGGTACCAACTCCAATCAGTATATTCGTTTTGGGGTCAATTTTCAGAAGTTTTCCTGCAACAAAAGCAGTTCCAAATGTAATTGTCAGCGTAAACACCATTAAAGCAAGCGTCTGACCTCCTACTTTAAAAATATTGTACAGGTTCATATCAAAACCAAGAAGAATAATGGAGTATTGCAGCAGTTTTTTTGCGGTATATTTGATTCCCTCATCAAAAACAACTGACCTTTTCCCAAAGGCCAGTACCATGCCAAATAAAATACCCAATACAGGACCACCGATGATGGGAAAAGCCTCACCTATGAACCATGCCGGAATTGCTATAATAATTGTAAGACCAATACCCAAGAGCTTATTTAATATTGATTGCAAAAACAATCACCTCCATGCCCCTTATCATACGCCTTGACAATTAATAAGTACAATATTATTATCTTATTATATTGATAAGCATATTCTAATGTATAGGGGACTAAGAGATGACATTGCGTCACTTTAAAATCTTCGTATCTGTTTGTGACAATATGAATATGACAGCGGCAGCAGAAGCTCTTTTTATGTCGCAATCTGCTATCAGCCAAGCCATCGCAGAGCTTGAAAAACACTATGATATTAGACTCTTTGAACGGCTTTCAAGAAAGCTTTACCTGACCCACGCGGGTGAAAGATTACTCAGTTACGCTCGGCATATGATTCGAATGAACGAGGACATTGAAAAGGATATGAAGACACTGCAGGAAAGCGGCTCTATTCGCCTTGGGGCAAGCGTTACAATCGGTGCCAATGTGCTGCCGAAATTAGTGTCAGATTACAAAAAGTCTAATCCGAAAACAAAGATTGAAGTTTTTGAAAGCAATACAGAGCAGATTGAAAGTCGAATCCTGCATGATCAAACAGATGTTGCCCTTGTAGAAGGGGAAACCGTCTCGCCGGATATTATCAGTTTGCCGTTCATGGAAGACGAACTGATCCTCATTTGCAGTAGTAAACATCGTTTTGCAGATCTTGCTGTGATAGAAGCGCATGAACTTGAAAAGGAAGATTTTATCATACGCGAAAAAGGCAGTGGAACCCGTAAAACAGCAGAAGATGTCCTGGCAGTACATAATCTTTCATGGAGAGTATCATGGACATGTAATAATGCCGATACCATCAAAATGGCTGTGGCTGAGGGGCTGGGTATATCAATCATCTCAAAACGCGCAGTAACAAATGAAGTCAGGTCAGGCATGCTGTGCATGAAAGAAATAAAAGGTATTCGCTTTGAGCGTAAATTCAAAATCGTTTTTCACAAAAACAAATATCTCACTGAACAAATGAAAGATTTCATAAAATTATGCTCAGAAGGACAATATTGTTAAGTCAGATAGAGAGACAAATGGCCGGACAGTGGGGACGTTCCCGGCCGGACAGTGGGGACGTTCCCTATTTGGCTTTAGATTTATGATACCATTGCGAAGCAAAATGAGCGTCCCTCTGCTTCTTGTATGCATTTTTTAACAAGTTAATCGATCTACAGCATATTTGACAAAGCGTTTAACCGTCGGAGATGCATTTTCCAACGATGGAAGTGCGATACCCAAGGTGATCTGCTGTGGAGGGGAAAGCGGAAGTTTCACCACATCACATTGCCATTTGCGAGTGATCAGCTCATTCATAATACTCATTCCTAATCCTTGTTCAATCATAGCCATAGCAGCAAAGTTTTCCAATGTAGAGAATTGGATATTTGGTTTTAAATTGTTTTCCTGAAACAGTGCGACTACATCAACATCGCGTCCAAGCGCAGGCATGATAAAACGCTCATATTCACAATTTTGAAGCGGGTATGACGCTTCTTTAGCAAGTGAATGTGTTTTCGGCAATACAGCCAGCATTTGATCTTCAGCAAGCGGTATCCAGTCGTAAGGCATCGGGTCTTTGTAACTCAAAAAAGCCACATCTGCGATTTTTTCATCCAGCCATTTAGTTACTTTCTGCCGTATCCCTTCCATTAGTTTGATTTGAATTTGTGGATAATCCTCCTGAAAAGCACGAATAACACTTGGCAGCCAGTGTGTTGCAATACTGGAATAGGCAGCGATTGTAATACTGCCTATTAAACGGCCATTCATCTCAGCTGCAAGTTGGTAAATGCGATTTTCCTGCAAAAGAAATTCTCGCACAGCAGGCAGCATTTTTTCTCCATTCTCAGTTGGCATTACCCCTTTTTTATTCCGGCGCAACAGCGAGAAGCCGAGTTCGTTTTCAAGAGCACTGACAAGTTGGCTCACCCCGGAGGGCGTATAATTTAAAACTTCTGCCGCCTTGGAAAAACTCCCAGCTTCAACAGCGGCTAAAAATGCCTTACATCTTGCACTCTCCATAAGTCACTCCTTTTAAGTAATACTAAATACGATTAATATAAAATTTAGTTTTAATTTATGATAAATTTATTCTACAATAAGGTCAAGAAAAACACAAAGCTTTTGCTGTAGGAGCGTACAGAATATGAAATCTTTTGATATTGAATTGGTAGGAAAAATTGGTTCAATGGCCTTAATCCGGAAGGCGGAACACGATATTGACTACAATGTATTTAGTCGTATTGGCCGGGAACTGCAGCCGGGGATGATTTGGGTTAGTTCCGGTGCGGTAGAAATTGGGCGTTTGGATTATATCAAGCGTACGGGCCGGGAACTGGAAGGCCCCAAAGATAACATAATGACCGATTACTCTGCCCAAGGGCAAGCCATTTTAATGGAGGAATATCGGCGGTACATACCCAAAGCTTATTCCGTGAGGCAGTTTTTAGTTGAACATACGCATTTCAATGATGCAGAGAAACGAAAAAATATCTATGAGGCTTTAATGCGTTGTGTTGAGCAAAAGGCAATTCCTATCGTCAATTATAACGATGCGGTCAGCTTTGAGGCAAACCGCTGCTGGGAGCTTGAGCAACTGCGCTTCAGTGGACATGAACGGGTTGTAGAATGTATTGATAACGACGAAACAGCATCAGTCATTTCGACATTGGTACATGCCAGATATTTACTGATATTCACTTCTGCCGATGGCATTTATTTAGATCCCAACAATCCAGCAACATTGGTTGAGCGGGTGGAGGGAAAAGACGAGGAAGAACTGATTGCTGCGATTGACGAATTACAAGACCATTGTATTGGAGCGAGCCGCTCCGGGGCTGGCGGGGCTAAAGCAAAGTTGGAATTTATCAAAGAGCCTGTTCGTCAGGGAACAACGGTTATGATTGCAAGTCCGCGTTACAGCATAAAAGAAGTACTTACCGGCAACTGTCCCCGGACAGTATTCCAAATCAGATAACGCGAAGATTGGGGAATACTATTGGCATGATTCGTATCTAAGTGCCATGCTGGTGTTTTTGCAAAGCTTATATCTTTTAATAAAGAAGCCACAGGTGGGCTTCTTTTATTTTTATGATAAGAAAAGTTTTTGTTTTTTATTGAGAAATCTTCAAAATATAAAACTTGATTAAATTTTACTCAGTGAAAGAACGAATGAAGTTGGGTGTCAGTGATAATTTAGTACGGTTTTCAGCGGGAATAGAAAATGTTGAAGACTTAAAACAGGATATCCTCCAGGCTTTGTCGAAGGTCTGACAGCTATAATCCAGTAAAATACAGTTAGTCCCTATAAGAATGGAGGAGATTTATTAATGCCAAGAAAAACAAAAACCATGGACGGCAACACAGCGGCAGCCTATATATCCTACGCCTTTACCGATGTAGCAGCCATCTTCCCCATTACCCCGTCATCCAATATGGCGGAAAGTGTCGACGAGTGGGCGGCACAAGGCAAGAAAAATATCTTCGGGCAGACAGTAGAAGTTGTAGAAATGCAGTCAGAAGGCGGTGCCGCCGGTGCTGTTCACGGTTCGCTGCAGGCAGGTGCGCTGACCACCACCTATACTGCTTCCCAAGGCTTATTATTAATGATCCCCAATATGTACAAAATTGCCGGCGAGTTACTGCCTGGCGTCTTCCATGTAAGCGCACGGGTAGTGGGGGCCAACGCCATCAGCATATTTGGCGACCACTCCGACGTTATGGCCGCCCGTCAGACCGGCTTTGCCTTATTGGCTGAAAGCAGTGTTCAGCAGGTCATGGATTTGGCTGCTGTCGCACACTTATCCGCCATCAAAGGCAGTGTTCCCTTCCTGAACTTCTTTGACGGTTTCAGAACCTCCCATGAAGTGCAAAAGATTGAAGTGCTCAAGTATGATGAACTGGCCGGTTTGCTGGACAAAGAGGCGGTGGCTAAGTTTCGGCGGGGTGCACTGCATCCTGACCACCCCAGTCTGCGCGGTACGGTGCAAAATTCTGATGTCCACTTTCAGCAGCGTGAAGTCTCCAACCGCTATTACCAGGCCCTGCCGGACATTGTGGAAGGCTACATGGCCGAAATTACCCGCCTGACCGGACGGGAATACCATCTGTTCAATTACCATGGCGCGCCGGATGCCGACAGACTGATTATCGCCATGGGGTCGATGTGTGAAACCATCGAAGAAGTAGTAGACTATCTTAACGCCGGCGGTGAAAAAGTCGGTCTATTGACTGTGCATCTCTACCGGCCGTTCTCTCTTGAGCATTTCTTTAAATATATCCCTAAAACCGTAAAACGGATTGCCGTCCTGGACCGGACCAAAGAAATGGGAGCTTTGGCCGAACCACTGTATCTGGATGTGAAGACTGCTTTCTACGGCAAAGCCTGGCAGCCCGAAATCTTCGGCGGACGCTGTGGCGTTGGCGGCAAGGATGTCATCCCCAGCCATATTGAGGGTGTTTTCGCCAATCTAAAAGCCGATAAACCTAAGGACAACTTTACCGTCGGCATCCTTGATGATGTCACCCATTTATCGCTGCCCTACGGCCAGGATATTGACACCACCGCCCCCGGCACCAAAGCCTGCAAATTCTGGGGCCTTGGCTCAGACGGCACGGTTGGTGCCAATAAGAGTGCCATTAAGATTATCGGTGAGCATACCGATATGTATGCCCAAGCCTACTTTGTCTATGATGCCAAAAAGTCCGGTGGTGTGACCATCTCCCATCTCCGGTTTGGCAAACAGCCCATCAAATCGCCCTATCTTATCACTAAGGCAGATTTCATTGCCTGCCACAACCAGTCTTACGTATCTAACTACAACGTGCTGGATGGACTCAAACCAGGCGGCAGCTTCCTCCTAAACTGCCGGTGGAGCGCCGAAGAACTGGACAAAGAGCTGCCGGCAGCCATGAAGCGGTACTTGGCGAAAAACGACATTCACTTTTATACCATTGACGCCGTCGGCATTGCCCAGGAACTTGGCCTTGGCGGGCGGATTAACATGATTATGCAGGCCGCCTTCTTTAAACTTGCCGATATCATCCCCTTAACCGATGCTATTACCTACCTTAAGGACGCCGTGGTCAAATCCTACGGCAGCAAAGGGGAAAAAATCGTGGCGATGAATCAGGCTGCCATCGACAAAGGGGCAGAAGCCCTTGTCAGAATTACTATTCCCGCCACCTGGAGTAGGGCAGAAGAAGGTAAAACCGCAGAGCGGCAAGCCCCTGAATTTATCAACAAGATATTGGTTCCTGTGAACCGTCAGGAAGGAGACAGCTTGCCGGTAAGCGCCTTTGCCGGCCTGGAATCCGGCAGCTACCCGCTGGGAACCTCTGCCTATGAAAAACGCGGCATTGCTGTTGATGTCCCCGCCTGGCTGCCGGAAAACTGCATTCAGTGCAACCAGTGCTCCTTCGTCTGTCCGCATGCCGCCATTAGGCCGGTATTGGCTACCGGCGAAGAAGTGGCTAAAGCTCCGGCAGGATTTCAGGTAAAGACAGCCAACGGGGCTAAAGAACTAAGCTTCCGCCTGGCAATCTCCCCCTATGACTGCACCGGCTGCGGCAATTGCGTCCAGGTTTGCCCGGCCAAGGAAAAAGCCTTGCATATGGAGCCGCTGGCAACACAACTGGCACAAGCGCCATTGTGGGATTATGCGTTAACCCTTGCTCCCAAACCCAATCCGGTAAATCCATTAACCGTTAAAGGCAGCCAATTTGAACAGCCACTCTTGGAGTTCTCAGGTGCTTGCGCCGGCTGTATGGAAACCTCCTATGCCAAGCTGGTAACCCAACTGTTTGGCGACAGAATGATGGTAGCCAACGCCACCGGCTGCTCCTCGGTATGGGCAGGCAGTATACCTTCCATTCCCTATACTACAAACCATCGCGGCCATGGCCCGGCCTGGGCAAATTCCCTGTTCGAGGATAACGCCGAATTCGGCCTGGGCATGCATATTGCCGTCAAGCAAATGCGTAAGCAAGTGGCGCAGGCGGTGGAACAAGCCGCTAAAGAGTTTGCCGGCGGCGAACTGGCGCAAGCTTGCGCAGAATGGCTTGCCGGCAAGGACACCAGCCAGGGAACCAGAGCCAGGGCAGATAGACTGATTGCGGTGTTAGAACAGTATAAAGGCGACAACCCCTTGCTCAACGAGCTATATGACAACCGCGACTTTTTGGTCAAACGCTCACAATGGATATTTGGCGGTGACGGCTGGGCCTATGATATTGGCTTTGGCGGGCTTGATCATGTGCTGGCAACCGGGGAAGATGTCAATATTCTGGTTTTTGATACCGAGGTGTACTCCAATACCGGCGGGCAATCCTCCAAAGCCACGCCCACAGCGGCCATTGCCAAATTTGCCGCCAGCGGCAAAAAGACCAAGAAAAAAGATCTGGGCCTGATTGCCATGAGCTATGGGTATGTCTATGTCGCCCAGATTGCCATGGGAGCCGACCAAAGCCAGACCTTGAAAGCCATTGCCGAAGCCGAGGCTTACCCCGGACCTTCCATCATCATTGCCTATGCTCCCTGTATTAATCACGGACTGAAGCTGGGTATGGGCTGCAGCCAGCTGGAAGCCAAACGGGCAGTAGCCAGCGGTTATTGGGCGCTGTACCGGTATAACCCGGAGCAAAAAGCAGCCGGTAAGAATCCGTTTGTGCTGGACTCCAAAGAACCGACCATGGACTTCAAGGAATTCCTGATGGGCGAAGTGCGTTTCTCCTCCCTCATACAGCAATTCCCTGAACAGGCGGAAAGCTTGTTTGCTAAGACGGAGCAGGACGCTAAGGAGCGGTTAGCGGTTTATAAACGGTTGGCCAGGCAAGAATAGGTTACTGTAAGTAGGTAAACTCATCACGTGCCTTTAACTGACAGGTTTAGTCAGGAAAAAGTCCTGGGCCATTGAAGTCCCAGGACTTTTTATTAAAATACAAAATATAATTGCAGAGGAGAAGAGACATGGTAGGAAGAATATTAGCGCAGAAAGGCCTTGAGCTTCCGGAAGTTCCCAAAGCGGTAGGTAGTTATGCCGGTTATAACATTGTGTTGGGGCACATGCCCGGGCAGCGGTTGGTGTAGCTTCTTTGCCGGGAAATGTTATGGCAGCAATTGAGGCGACATTTGAAATTAGCAAGCCTTAGGATATTATTGTTTGGGAGGTTGTAAGATGGATATAATGCAGCTGGGACGCACAGGATTACAGGTGAGCAAAAGCGGTTTTGGCGCTCTGCCGATACAGCGCATTTCTTTTGATGAGGCTAAAACCATTCTGCGTAAAGCCTATGATGAAGGAATCAATTTTTTTGATACGGCGCGTATGTATACGGACAGTGAAGAAAAAATCGGTTATGCTCTTGCCGATGTGCGCAGTCGTATTGTGATTGCAACCAAAAGCCACGCTCGCGATAAGAAAACACTGCTGTCGCACTTGGAAACAAGCCTGCGCAATTTGAAGACAGATTATATTGATATTTATCAACTGCATAATCCCCAAGAACTGCCGGAAACTGCTGATAAAGAAGGGCTGTACGCAGCTCTGGCAGAGGCAAAACAAAAAGGTCTGATTCGTTTTATCGGCATTACCAACCACAGCAATAAGCTGGCCATGGAAGCGGCTGTCTCTGGAATGTATGATACCATTCAGTTTCCCCTTAATACCTTGTCTTCGGAGGATGACTTGAGGTTAATTGCCGCCTGCAAAGAAAGAAACATCGGCGTCATTGCTATGAAGGCGTTGTCCGGCGGGCTGATCACCAATGCAGCAACAACCTTTGCTTTTTTGCGGCAATATGATAATGTGGTGCCGATTTGGGGTATCCAGCGCCTGAGCGAACTGGATCAATTTATTGCCATGGAAAAAAATCCGCCGGTGTTAGATGAGGCGATGTGGCAGGCCATTCACAAGGACCGCAGCGAGCTCGCGGGAGATTTTTGCCGCGGCTGTGGGTATTGCATGCCGTGTCCGGTTGGCATAGAGATTCCAATACAGGCCCGGATTTCACTGCTGGTGCACCGGGCACCATATCAGGGGTTTTTAGAGGATAATTTCAAAGAAAAAATGGACTTGATTGAGCAGTGTGTGGAATGCGGTCAGTGCCGGTCCCAGTGCCCCTACCAACTTGATACGCCCAATTTACTGAAGCGGGAGTTAAAGCGCTACCAAGAGTTTTATGAAACCCATGCAAAGTAAAATATGGCAACCCAAATGAGGGGGAGTTTATTCATGGTTATTTCGCAGGCAAATATAGAGGATGCAGACGGAATCCTTTCTTTGTTAAAAGCCAACCACATCAGCTATATCAGTGCAGAGCACAAGCCGGATGGCTTTGTGACAACTAATTTTACCGATGCACAGCTTAAAGCATTAATTGTCCAGGAACGCGGTGTTACGATTGCAAAAGACAATGGCCAGGTTCTTGCTTTTGCTATGGCTGCGTCATGGGAATTTTGGTCGGATTGGCCGTTCTTTGCTTATATGATTAAAAGGTTACCCGAGTTTATGTTTGAAGATAAGATACTGACAACACAAAATTCTTACCAGTATGGGCCAATTTGTATTGATAAGTCAGTTAGAGGAACCGGCTTGTTTGAGCAAGTGTTTTACGCCTCGTTGGCCAGCATGCGGGAACGTTATCCAGTTATGGTGACATTCATTAACCAGATCAATCATCGTTCCTATGCCGCACATACTAAAAAAGTTCCGATGCTAAAAGCGGGAACCTTTCAATTTAATCAGAATGACTATTATTTGATGGCTTGTTCAACCGCTATGACGCAATAGCGGCAGAAGCGAAAGAGCGATATTTCATAATTGTGAGGTATCGTTCTTACTTTTTATTTGCAATAAATTCGCCTCTGCAATACATGATAGAGGCTTTAGCGGCAGTGGCCTTTTTCCTTATGATGAGACGAGAGAAGCAAAATGAACGTCCCTTTGCTTCCGGAGTTGGCAGATAAGGATGAGCTTGGGCGCTTGATTGTTTTTTTTGTTTACAAACTAAATGATTTATTGACTAAATAAGGGTTTGCGTGTTAAATTAATAAAGCGATGTCTTCGAATAAGCTACCTATGTAGTTTAATAATAGGAGCAATAATTGTTCTGACTTTCTTTTATTTTGAGGGAAAAGGAGATACATACTATGTATAAAGACTTGAATACTTCGGAACGTACCCAGATGACTCCAGGGCCGGTTGAGGTTGAGCCAAGGGTACTGAGGGCTATGTGTACACCGATTTTGGGGCAGTTTGACCCTGAATTTACTGGGATTATGAATGAGACTATGGCTATGATTCGCGCCGTGTTTCAGACTGAGAACAGATGGGCTTTCCCGATTGACGGCACTTCCCGGGCGGGGATTGAGGCTGTGCTTTGCAGTATTGTTGAACCGGGGGACAAGGTGTTCATACCTATCTATGGCCGTTTTGGACATCTGCTGGTAGAGATTGCCGAACGCTATGGGGCAGAGGTTGTTACCATCGAGACTGAATGGGGCAATGTGTTCGAACCGGAAACCGTGATTCAAGAGATAAAGAAGGTTAAGCCCAAAATTGTGGCTATGGTGCATGGTGAAACGTCAACAGGTTGTATGCAGCCCTTAAAAGCTATCGGTGAAGCTTGCCGGGAGCTGGATGTCCTGTTTGTTGTCGATGCGGTGGCTACCCTGGGCGGGGCAGCTGTTAAGGTAGATGAGTGGAAAATTGATGCCGCTATCGGCGGTACGCAAAAATGTCTGTCTGTACCTTCGGGAATGGCACCCATTACCTTTAATTCACGGGTAGAGAAGCTGCTTTTAGAGCGCAAGAAGATTGAGCAGGGACTGGTAGAGCCGGGCAAGGCTAAGAATAATCAAAGCCGCATGATTCGCAGCAATTACTTTGACCTTAGTCAGCTTATGGATTATTGGGGGCCGGCTCGCTTGAATCACCATACAGAAGCAACTTCGATGATATATGCCCTGCGAGAAGGTCTGCGGATTGTTTTGGAAGAGGGACTGGAAGAACGATTTGCCCGCCATGCGCTGCATGAGAAAGCACTGATGCAGGGAATTACAGCCATGGGGCTGGAGTTGTACGGCAATCCGGAATGCAAGCTGCCAGCGGTAACTGCGATTACTATCCCTGCCGGGCTGGACGGTGAGTCTGTCCGCAAAATGCTGCTTGAGGATTTTTATCTGGAGATTGCCAGCTCGTTTGGTCCGTTGAAGGGAAAAATCTGGCGTATTGGCAGTATGGGATACAGTTGCCGGCAGAAGAATATTCTTACTGTGTTAGGGGCATTAGAGGCTGTTCTGATTCGTCATGGTGCTAAGGTTTATGCCGGTAAGGCTGTACAGGCAGCCTTGGATGTGTACCAAGCTGCCAAAGCCAAATAACAGCAAACGTAGAAAAGAGATAGTCTCACGAAGAGACTATCTCTTTTCTATGGCGTTATAAAATTGTTAGAAAAAAGAATATTTCTAACGACGAAAACGGAGTATTGCACACAATGCTCAGGCCATAACTGTGTAAAAGCCTTGGAATAAGCCATTGTAGGAGCCGTTTATTGTTGGCATGATAATTGCACTATACATAGGGCAGTTAGTCAAAAATAAACAGCGAGGAGATTACTATGGCAAAGAAAACAATTAATGATTTTGCAAAAATGATTGAGAATGGTGAAAAAATCACCTATTTAACAGCTTATGACTATCTTACGGCAAAAATGGTGGAAAAAGCGGGCATCGATATGATTCTGGTGGGCGATTCCCTGGGGATGGTTTGCTTAGGCTATGATACTACTTTCCCGGTCACCATGGACGATATGGTGCGGCATTGCCAGGCAGTCCGCCGTGGCGCTCCCAATACCTTTATTGTTGGTGACATGCCCTACATGTCCTATCAAAAATCGGATGAAGATGCGGTTGCCAATGCCGGCCGGCTGGTAAAAGAGGCACTGGTTGACGCTATCAAGCTTGAGGGCGGCGGGGAAGCAATTGCCAGCCGGATTAGAGCCATCCAGCAAGCCGGTATCCTGGTTATGGGTCATATCGGCCTGACGCCGCAGCTCATGGGGCAAATCGGTGGCTATAAGGCCCAGGGGCGCAGTGCTTCAGCTGCCATGAAAATTGTCAATGAAGCCAAAGCAGTGGAACAGGCAGGAGCTTTCAGCATCCTGATAGAAGGCGTGCCGGCGGTTGTAGGCAAGGCCATTACGGAGAGAGCCGGTATACCTATCCTCGGCATTGGCGGCGGTTCCTACACCCACGGCCAACTCTTAATCTATGCCGATATGGTGGGAATGTACGATAATTTCACCCCGAAATTTGTTAAGAAATATGCCAATGTGGGTGAAGTGCTGACAGCGGCCTTTAAACAATACCGTGAAGATGTGGTAAAGGGGGAATTCCCTGACGATGCCGAGCATACCTACAAAATGAGTGAAGAAGCGGTGAAGGAATTTTTGCTGGCGCTGGAAAAGTAGGCTTTATATAGCTTAAAGGTTGGTATAAAGCAATGCCATTAAGTTAAAGCATCAAGCATGAATTCCAAAATAGGCAGAAAAGACAGGGGGATTGTTATTTTTCAATTTCACTGTCTTTTCTGCTGCTAAAAACAATGTGTCACATAAAGAAGCTTTGCGAACCTCATATTGGTACAATATTTGCGTGTTTACACTATAAAAGGAGTTGAATATCATGATGCCAAGCATGTTTTTGGTACATCAAAAATTTAGCTGTGCTGCAATTAACGATATAGCCGGCGAAGTATCCGGCGCTTTTACGCAAGCCGCTTTGCAATGCGAAATCAAAGCAGGTCAAAAAATTGCTGTAGCCGTCGGCAGCCGGGGAATTGCCAATATTAGTACCATTGTGCGCTGTGCCATAAATGAACTCAAACGCCTGGGCGCCGATCCTTTTATTGTTCCGGCCATGGGGAGCCATGGCGGCGCAACTGCGGCAGGACAGACAAAAGTTTTGGCATCGCTGGGAATAACGGCGGAACAAACCGGTGTACCCGTTGTTTCCAGCATGGAAGTAATCCTCCTTGGGCAAACACCAGACGGGGTGCCGGTATATTTGGATAAGTCCGCAGCCGAAGCGGAAGGGATTTTTCTGATTAACCGGATTAAGCCGCATACTGACTTTGATGCACCTGTCGAAAGCGGCCTAATCAAAATGATTGCCATTGGTCTGGCAAAGCACAAGGGTTGTGTGGCCATTCATACTCATGGCCTTGCAAAATATATACCACAGGCTGCGGATATTGTGATTAATAAGACCAACATTATTGGTGGTTTGGCTATCATTGAGAACAGCCGGGAAAAAACAGAACAATTGGAAGTCATCAGAGGCAGCCAGCTCATTCGGCGGGAGCCGGAGCTGCTGGCAAAAGCAAAAAAACTAATGGCTCGTCTCCCTTTCCAACAATTAGACTTGCTGATTGTCAGAACAATGGGCAAGACCATCAGCGGAACCGGGATGGATACTAATGTGATTGGACGCCAGAGAGTAGAGGGATTACCTGAGCCTGGGAATATTGCAATCAAGCGTATTGTGGTACTGGACTTAATGGACGACTCTTACGGGAATGCCCTGGGAATCGGGTTGGCAGATTTTACGACCCAAAAACTGGTGGATAAAATTGATTTTAAAACAATGTATGCAAATGTCATTTCCACCGGCTATCTGGAACGGGGGAAAATCCCGATCTATCTGAGTACGGAACAGGAAACCATTGAAACAGCCCTCAAAACCATTGGCCCGGTTAAACCGCAGGACGCGCATATCTGTGTAATCCGAAATACGCTGGAAATGGAAGAACTGGTGGTATCTGCAAGCCTGCTGCCGGCCATTCAAAAGCAGGACAATCTGGAAGTCATTCAGGAAATCGGCCCATTGTCTTTTTCCGACAAAGGGGTTATGCAATTATTCTTTGGCAACTGATTTTTTCTAATTGCAGGCAACAGAATGAAGATTTGTTATAACGGCTGTAAGAAATGGGCTGTCTTTTTCTAACATTATTCGCAAAATTATAACACTAATAAAATTGTGAATTTTGTAATTTGAACAAAAATACTGTAAATTCGGCATTGTTTTTGTAATTATATTTTTGGCACGAAAGTTGCAGTTTATTGTATCAGCTAGCTAGTGTGAAAAATTAATTATAGAAGGGTGTTGGTGTATGCATAGTGGATAATCAAGTCGTAATTGCTTTGGCTGTATTTCTTATCGTATATGCCATAATCATCTCGGAAAAAATTCACCGGACAGTTATTGCAATGGCGGGGGCAATGACTGTAATTGGGCTGGGGGTTCTAACTCAGGAACAGGCCATTCACCATATTGATTTTAATACGATTGGGCTGCTGGTTGGCATGATGATTATTGTCAATATTACCGCTGAAACCGGGATATTTAACTACCTGGCCATCTGGTCGGCCAAAAAGGTAAATGGTGATCCTGTCAAGCTGTTTATCGCTCTAAGTACGCTGACGGCTGTTTGCTCCGCGTTGTTGGACAATGTGACAACTGTACTGCTTACCGTCCCGGTAACCATCAGTATCACAAGTCAGCTAAAAGTACCGCCGGTACCTTATCTAATTGCACAGATATTGGCGTCAAATATTGGTGGAACAGCTACGCTTATTGGCGATCCGCCAAATATCATGATCGGCAGTGCGGTGAAAGAATTAACTTTTATGGCTTTCATTGATAATCTGAGTGCTATCGCTTTTTTCATCCACTTTGTAACCATTGCCATACTAGCATGGTTGTATCGCGATATATTAAAAGCTCCGGATGAGTTGCGGGCGAAAATCATGCAGCTTGACGAAACAAAACAATTGCACAACCGCAAACTGCTGCGGACTTGCTTGCCGGTACTGACATTGACCATTGGGATGTTTGTAACACATCAGTATCTCGGACTTGATTCCGCCTCCGTAGCGCTTATCGGTGCCAGCCTGCTGCTGTTGCTGACAGCCGGACAATCTGAAAAGAATCTGGAACACATCTTTAACAAAGTGGAATGGGTGGCGTTATTCTTTTTTGTCGGCTTATTCATCATTGTCGGCGGGTTAGTGGATACCGGCGTCATCTCTTTTTTGGCTGGCAGGGCAATTGAACTGACTTCCGGCGATCTGACCGCTACTGCGTTACTCATTCTCTGGCTCAGTGCCATTGCTTCCGCTTTTGTGGACAATATTCCCTTTGTTGCTACCATGATTCCATTGATTAGAGATCTGGGCAGTCTTGGTATTACCAATCTTGAGCCGATTTGGTGGAGTCTGGCTCTGGGAGCATGCCTTGGCGGTAACGGTACAATTATTGGCGCAAGTGCCAATATTATTGTTGCCGGTCTGGCCGCTCAGCAAGGGCATCCTATTACTTTCCGGAACTATTTTAAGATTGCCTTTCCGCTGATGCTGCTATCCATCGGTATCAGCACCGTATATGTCGTTATCCGCTACCTGATGTAAGCAGCAGGTTTCGGTGCTGGCGAAATGCAAATACAGCAAGCCGGGGGTATTTCTATTTTTTAAAGGACCGATTTTTCTGAATAGAGAATAAAATCCCCGCATCAGTTCACAGCAATTTTGGCACCTGAGCATATTTTTGGCAGTAGTATATCTTTAATTTATTGAGGAGCATTCCTGTAACGAACAAAAAAGAGTTTTGAACAAAAAAGTACCTCCTGTTAGAATACAGGGTGTAAGGCTTCTG